>NZ_JBSGUA010000011.1:164158-274396 GCF_053607685.1 Streptomyces sp. NPDC055099
AGCGCCCGGCGGGGGCTTCTGACCCCGCCCGGAGCCCCGTCGGCGACCACCCGGCGTGTTGTCGGGCCGCGCCGAAATCGCGGCCCGACAACTTTCAGATATTAGCTCACCCATGGTTCAGTCGTGAGGAACATCTTGTGAGACGAATGAAGAAGCTTGTCTCGTCGCTTTTCTCTCCGGTGCCCATATCCCGGGACCGTGCCCTGGGTATATCTGAGCGGCTTTCCGCGCTCACCACTCTCTCCTCCTCCCTCGAATATCTTCACCAGCACAAGCAGCTGGACCCCGGTGGGCTGAACGACTGGGAAATCATGAAGGAGGCCCCGGAGACCAAGAACCTGGCCATTCGTAAACTCACCGAGGCCGTCAGCGGCAAAAAGGTGACGGTGGCGATACACGTCGCCCGAGCCGCCGTGAGCGCCGGGCTCCTTCTTCCGGGAAACAGCAGATGGCGCGGGGCCGGAAATCTGTTCCTCACCGCTTCCACCTCCGTCCTGCAGACACGCCACCGCTATGGCACGGACGGTTCGGACCAGGTGGCGAACCTGGTGCAGACCGCCAACGGCCTCGCCCGCCTCTCGAAGAGCTCACAGACCAAGGACGCGCTCCTGTGGTACGTGGCGATGCAGGCGAGCCTCTCGTACGCGGCCTCCGGCTGGGTCAAGCTCATCGGCGAGAAGTGGCGCGACGGCTCGGCACTGCCGGGAGTGATGCGCACCCGCACCTATGGGTTCGAGAGCGCCTACCGCCTCACCCAGCGCTATCCCCGGACCGCGAAGTACCTGCAGCACAGCGTGCTCGCGATGGAATGCCTCTTCCCGGTCGTGTATCTCGCCGGCGGCAAGCTGACCCGCCCGATGATCGCGGCAGCGGGAAGTTTCCACGTGGCCAACGGATTCGTCATGGGACTCGGCCGCTTCATGACGGCTTTCCCGGCCATGCACCCCATGGTCGCCTACACCACGGCCCCCAAGACGCACCCGCTGGTGGCGGGCCGTGACGACCGCGCGGTGAAGGCCGCGGGCCTGCTCCTCGCCGGAGGCGCCGCCGTCGCCGCCGCGGTCGCCGCCCAGCGCCGCGCCGTGGTCCTCGAAGGCTGGCCCACGTCACGGAAGTTCGTCACCCGGCACGGCAACGAGCTCATGTACGAGACGGGCGGCCGGGACGACGAGACCAACGCCCCGGTGCTCGTCTTCTGCGCGGGACTCACCTCGACGTCCGAGCACTTCGCCTGGATCACCGAGCGGTTCGTGAACGACTCGGACCACGCGGTCGTCGCCTACGCGCGCGCCGGATACGCGGGCAGCCTCCGCCGCACCAACGCGCCCTTCGTCCTGGACGAGTCGGTCGACGACCTCGAGGACCTGATCCGCGCCACCGTGCCCGCGCACCGCAAGGCCGTCCTGGTCGGCCACTCCCTGGGCGGAGAGCTGATCCGCCGGGTCTCGGCCCGTATCCCGGACCGGGTGGCGGGCCTCGTCTACCTCGACCCGTCCCACCCCGCCGAACTGCAGCGCTCCGAGCGCCAGAGCGACGGTGCGAAGGACCTCAACGACAACATCACGCACGCCGCCCGCTACCTCTCCCTGGGCACCGGCATCCTCATGAGCCGCCCCGCGTGGCTCGACAGGCTCCCGGCGAACTACCGGGACAAGGTGTTCGCCCAGTACACCGACGCCCGCCTCTGGAAGGCCGGCCGGCGTGAATGGGCCGCGGTCGAGAAGGACTTCAGGTCCTTCGACGGCGACCTGCCGCAGGTGGCCGCGCCCGCGCTGATCATCGCCGCCCAGCAGACCGTGGACCAGGACCCCGAGCAGCTTCTGATGTACAACGAACTCGTCCGCGTACACCAGGGCGGCGAGGTGAAGATCGTCGACGGGGCCGACCACGACTCCCTGCTGACCAACGCGCTGTACGCCCACAAGACGGTGCAGCACATGACCGACTTCCTGAAGCCCGGTGCGGACGAAGCGCCCGGCGAGCCCGCCGTCGAGGGACAAGGAGCACAGAGGTGAAGCCGACAGCCCTGCTCAAGGACACGTTCACCGGTCCCGGGTCCATGGCGCGCGTCGTGGGCGCGGGGATGCTGGTGGCGACCGTCGCCGCACAGCACCCGCACCCGGCGTTCGACCGGGTCCGCTCCAAGGACCTCTTCTCGTTCATCCCGAACTGGAAGTTCTTCGCCCCGAACCCGGCGACGCACGACTTCCACTACGTCTACCGCACCCTCGACCACACGGGCGGCACATCGGAGTGGAGCGAGATCGACATGATCGAACCCCGCAGGATGTACCAGGCGTTCTGGTTCGCCACCCGCCGCCCGGAGAAGTCGGTGTTCGACCTGTGCACCGCCATCCTCCAGCAGGCCACCAAGGCCGGGGCGACGGAGGTGCAGAAGACCTCCTCCTACCGTGTCCTTGCCGAGTTCATCCGCAAGACGATCCGCGAGCAGCAGGGCGAGGCGAACGTCAAGGGCTTCCAGTTCGCGGTCGTACGCGCCGCGGGGCACGACACCAGCGAGGAGCCGGAGCCGCTGTTCATCTCCCCGTACACCCCGATGCGCAGGGTCGGTCCGCACCTGGCCGCGGCCTGAGCACACCGAGAACCACCGCCACACCGAGCACCAGTGTTGGAGAACGCGCCATGACCACCGCTCCGATCCCCGCCGACGACTTCGTCGGCTACCTCCGCACCTACACCGCCGACGCCTTCGCCTCCGAGCGGAGCCTCGAAGACGTCTGGGACCGCTATCACGTCCCGGACGCCGTGCACGTGGTCAACCGGAAGCAGCGCGACCGCGACGGCGCCCTGAAGAACCTCGCGCAGTGGCGGGCGGACCAGACGCCGTACGAGCTGTGGATCCACGAGGCGGTGGTGGACGGCAACCGTGCCGCCGCCCGCTACACCATCAGCAAGCCCCTGGTGATGCAGGTACGGCACAACACCGAAGCGGTGATCTTCGCCGACCTCGCGGACGACGGACGCGTCGCGTCCACCGTCACCACCGCGCGGTCGACCTACGGATGGGGCGGCTCCGACACCGCGACCTGGGACAGCGACGCGGCATCCGCCGGCGAGCCGAGCGGTACGCCGACGGACCCCGCGGCCTACCTCACGACCTTCGCGGAACTGGCCAACGACCCGGCCGTGCCCCTCGAAGAGGCCTACGACCGGTTCCACACCCCGGACTCCGTCCAGTACATCAACGGCACGTCGATGCAGCGCCCCGCGGCCCTGCAGTCCCTCGCCGTAGCCCGCGACAAGGGACCCGACTACACCCTGGACGTCCACACGGCGCTCACCCAGGGCAACCGCTTCGCCGCGCGCTACTCCATGGTGCCCTCGCAAGGCGGGCGCAAGGCGGGCGAGATGGAGGTCTTCACCTTCGGCGAGTTCGCCGACGACGGCCGCGTCCGCCTCCTGCGCTCCGTCATGCAGACCAGGAGCGGCTACTGGCCCACCTGAGCCGCGCCCCACTTCGAGTCGCGCCCCAGCCCCCGGACACCGCCCATGGGAAGTGAAGTCCCGTCATGACCAGCACAGTTGCAGACATCGGCTACGGCGCGCAGTTCGCGAAGTGGTACGACCGGATCTTCCCCAAGGGCGCCGACGCGCAGGCCACCGCGGACGCCCTGGCCCGGCTCCACCCCGACCCCGAAGCCGGGACCATCGAGTTCGGGGTCGGCACCGGACGCGTCGCGATACCGCTCTCCCAGAAAACCGGACAGGTCACGGGGGTCGACTCGTCCCCGGAGATGCTGGCCCAACTCGCCGACGCCCCGGGGAGCGAACACGTCGTCCCCGTGCACGCGGACATCCGTACGTACACCGACACCCGTACCTACGGCCTGGTGTACGTGGTGTGCGGAACGCTGTCGATGCTGCTCAGCCCCGAGGACCAGCAGGAGACGGTGCGCCGGGCCGCCGAACTGCTGTGCCTTGGCGGCCGGTTGGTGGTGGAGACCGGCAACCGGCCCGCGGTGGAGGCACTCCACGAGGGTCAACTGCGCACCACCCTCTTCACGCCCTACCCGGAGCCGGGAACGGGCCTGCAGACCCACTCCACGCTCACGGCCGAACTCTGGCAGTGCTCCCACATCTGGTACGAGTCCGACGGCAGCACCCGTGTCGGCAGCGAAGTGGCGCGCCTCACGACCCCCGACGAGGTCGACGAATACGCCACGGCGGCCGGCCTCACCCCCGAGGGCCGCCACGCCGACTGGAACCTCTCCCCTTACACCGAGCAGTACCCGATGTTCTTGACCACGTACACGAAGAGCGCCTGAGCCACCGCCGGTGCAGCGAGCGGCACAAGGGAGGAACCATGATGACAACAAGCCGTGCGGTGTGGTTCGCGGTCACGTTCGCCTTCGCCGCGCCGGGCATGTCCGCGCTGTTCCGGGAGAACGGACGGCTCACCGGCCGGGCGATGGCCCTCGGCATCGTCTTCGCCGCGAGCATCGCCGTGATCATGGCCATCTCCTGCGGCCGGGACGCGTCGTGAACTTCTCCGCGATCGTCCGGCGCCACCGGGTACTCCTCGCCGTAGGCATCCTCCTCGGCCTCGGCGGCACCGCCGCGACCCTCGTGCAGCCGCTCCTCATCGGTGACCTGATCGAAGCCGTCTCCCTGGACAAGTCCACGACCTGGCCGATCCTGTCCATCGCCGGACTGTTCGTCGCCGACGCCGCGCTCGCCGCCACGCACTTCTACCTGATCGGCAGGGCGGGCGAGAACATAGTCCTCGACATGCGCTCCACCCTCACCGGACGACTGCTCCACTCCCGGATACGGGCCTTCAACAAGCTCGAACACGGTGATGTGTTCACCCGTACCGTCTCCGACACCTCGCTCGCCCGGATCGCCCTGTCCTCGTCCGTCGCCCAGATGATCACGGCCGGATTCACCACGGTCGGCTGCGTCGCCGTCATGGCCTGGATCGACTGGCGGCTGCTCCTGGTCACGGCCGGCTGCCTCGGCGCCGCGTCCACTCTCGCGCTGTTCCTGGCCAGGGCCGTCCGCAAGGCGGCGGTCCAGAACCGCGAGGACACCAGCGACTACGGGTCCGGGCTCCTACGGGTCCTCGGCGCGCTCACCACGGTCAAGGCCTCCGGCGCCGAGCAGCGCGAGGCCGAGCGGATCGACGCGCTCGCCGACGCCGCACGCGGCAGCGGAATCAGGGTGACCCGGCTGTCGGCGATGCTGATGCCCGCGATGAACGTGGGCACGCAGGTCTCGCTCGCGGTGGTGATCACCTGGGGCATGGCCCGCACCACCACGGGAGCCCTCCCGGCCGCGGACCTCACCTCCTTCATCATGTACCTGTTCTATCTCGTCTCGCCGCTGGTCACGCTCTTCATGTCGTTGGGGGAGTTCCAGCAGGGCCGGGCCGCCATCGACCGCGTCGACGACCTAGCCACCATCGACCAGGAGACCGTCGGGGCCCCGGCAGACCCCGTGGCGGCGCGGAACCGGGACCAGGCCGACGCCACCGCCGCCGTCGAGTTCCAGAGCGTCACCTTCAGCTACTCCGACACCGCGCCCCGAGCCCTCGACGACGTCTCGTTCACGCTCCCCGCCACCGGCGTCACCGCGATCGTCGGACCGTCGGGCGCGGGCAAGTCCACCCTGTTCCAGCTGATCGAACGCTTCTATGACCCCGACAAGGGAACGGTCCGGGTCTCGGGCGACGACGTCTCCCTCCTGCCGCTGCGTGAACTCCGCTCCCGTATCGGCCTGGTCGAGCAGGACTCCCCGCTCATGCGGGGCACGGTCCGCGAGAACCTCGTCTACGCCCGGCCCGACGCCACACCGCAGGAGATCGCGCAGGCCGTGGAGGCGGCCCACCTCACCGACGTCGTCGCCGCCCTGCCGGACGGCCTCGACACCCGCCTGGGGGAGGGCGGCGCAGGGCTGTCGGGCGGCCAGCGCCAGCGCCTGGCCATCGCCCGGGCGCTGCTGACCCGCCCCGCGGTCCTGCTCCTCGACGAGGCCACGTCGAACCTGGACTCGGATTCCGAGGGGGCGTTGCGCTCCGCCCTCACCACCATCGGAGCCACCTGCCAGGTGCTCACGATCGCCCACCGCATCTCGACCACGGCAGGCGCCGACGAGATCCTGGTCATCGAACAAGGCCGACTGAGGGCCCGCGGCAGCCACCTGCGGCTGATGGCGGAGGACGCCACCTACCGGCGCCTGGCCGGCCAGCAGTTGGCCCCCGTCGGAGCCTCGTAGAAAGCCGTCCCCACCGTCCCGTCACTTCACCGTGACAGGATGCGGGCGCCGCCCGAACCGACACACCTGCGAAGAGGTGCACATGCTCGTGATGCTGTGGAAGCGCTATGGCCTGGTGTTCGCCGCCGGTGCCTTGTGCATCGTGGTGAACGCCCAAGGGCTCGGCCCGCTCTGGTTCACCGGCGTGGCGCTGCTGATCGTCGGTCAGACCATGCGCGTGACACTGATCCGCACCCAGCGTCCGCCCCTGGACCGCGAGCCGTTGCTCCTGCGCATGCCCGTCGCCGGGCGCTGGACGGCGCTCAACGGCCCGGCCACGAAGGTTCCCAGCCACACCCACAGCCATGCGCAGACCTACGCCATCGACCTGATGCACGTCCCCGAAGCGAGCGGCGACGGCGTCACGCCGCAGGCTCCGCCCTTCCGCTGGCTCTGGCCGCTCGCCCGGCGCCCCCGCCTCTACCCCACCTACGGCATGCCCGTGCTCGCCCCGGCCGACGGAGTCGTCGTCGCGACGGGGCGACGTCAGCGCGACCACCTGTCGCGCATGTCGCTGCCGGCCTTCCTCTACCTCTACCTGGAGGGCTTCATCCGCAGCCTCGGCTGGCCGAGCCACCTCATGGGAAACCACATCATCCTGGACATCGGCGACGGCGTGTACGCGGCCTTCGCGCACCTACGGCGCGGCTCGCTGCGCGTGGCCGTGGGAGACCGGGTGGCGGCGGGCCAGGAAATCGCCGAATGCGGCAACTCCGGCAACTCCTCCGAGCCCCACCTGCACTTCCAGCTCATGGACGGCCCCGACGTGATGACGGCACGCGGTGTCCCGTTCGCCTGGCACTACCGCGACGACGAGGGCGTGGAGCACACCGGCGTACCCGAGGACAGCACGCACTGTGTCCCCGCCGGACCGCTCCCCGTGACGGCCGGGACGGATTCGGCCGAGGACCCGGATTCCCGCCGCCGGTGACCGGCAACGCGAAAGCGCTGGTCGGGATCGCTCCCGACCAGCGCTTCCGTGGTCAATCTCTGGTGTCCGAGGGGGGACTTGAACCCCCACGCCCGATAAAGGGCACTAGCACCTCAAGCTAGCGCGTCTGCCATTCCGCCACCCGGACCGGTGGTCTCTCGCGGTTTCCCGCGGCGACGTGGAAAACCATAGCAAACATTCGGGGGCCTCCGATCACACAGGTCAGGTGCGTGAACGGGGCGTGACGACGGGTGCCCGGTCTTGGGTGTCGGAGGGGGAACGCGGGAGGATGAGGGGGACCACCAGCAGCGATAGCGGGAGGAACCATCGTGAGCGAGCCGAGCAGGGCCGACAGGGCGGGCGACGCGGACCGGTCGCGGACCGTCACCGGTGAGGACGAGGTCGTCGACCTCTGCCGCGATCTCATCCGCATCGACACGAGCAACTACGGCGACCACTCGGGTCCGGGCGAGCGCAAGGCCGCCGAGTACGTCGCGGAGAAGCTCGCCGAGGTGGGTCTGGAGCCGCAGATCTTCGAGTCGCACCCCGGCCGCGCCTCCACGGTGGCCCGCATCGAGGGCGAGGACCGCTCCCGGCCCGCGCTGCTCATCCACGGCCACACCGACGTCGTACCGGCCAACGCACAGGACTGGCGGCACCACCCCTTCTCCGGGGAGATCGCGGACGGCTGTGTGTGGGGCCGCGGCGCGGTCGACATGAAGGACATGGACGCGATGACCCTCGCGGTCGTCCGGGAACGCATGCGCACCGGCCGCAAGCCCCCGCGCGACATCGTGCTGTCCTTCATGGCCGACGAGGAGGCCGGCGGCACGTACGGCGCGCGCTATCTCGTCGACAACCACCCGGAGCTCTTCGAGGGCGTCACGGAGGCCATCAGCGAGGTCGGCGGCTTCTCCTTCCAGGTGAACGAGGACCTGCGGCTCTACCTCATCGAGACTGCCCAGAAGGGCATGCACTGGATGAAGCTGACCGTGGACGGCACCGCGGGCCACGGTTCGATGATCCACAAGGACAACGCCATCACGGAACTCTCCGAGGCCGTGGGCCGGTTGGGGCGCCACAAGTTCCCGGTGCGGGTGACCAAGACGCTGCGGCACTTCCTGGACGAGCTCGGCGACGCGCTCGGCACCGAGCTCGACCCCGAGAACATGGACGAGACGCTCGCCAAGCTCGGCGGCATCGCCAAGCTCATCGGCGCCTCCCTGCAGAACACCGCCAACCCGACCCAGCTGGGCGCGGGTTACAAGGTCAACGTCATCCCGGGCCAGGCGACGGCGCACGTCGACGGCCGCTTCCTGCCGGGTTACGAGGAGGAGTTCCTCGCCGACCTGGACCGGCTCCTCGGCCCGAACGTCAAGCGCACGGACGTGCACGCGGACAAGGCCCTGGAGACCACCTTCGACGGCGCGCTCGTCGACGCCATGCAGACGGCGCTCCAGGCCGAGGACCCGATCGCCCGCGCCGTGCCGTACATGCTCTCGGCGGGCACCGACGCCAAGTCCTTCGACGACCTCGGCATCCGCGGCTTCGGCTTCGCGCCGCTGAAGCTGCCCCCGGAGCTGGACTTCGCGGGCATGTTCCACGGCGTGGACGAGCGGGTGCCGGTGGACGGCCTGAAGTTCGGGGTGCGCGTGCTCGACCGGTTCATCGACGCGTCCTGAGCGCCGGCGAGTTTCTCCAATAATCGTCAGCGCGTGCGTACTTGACTGAAAAGAGTGAAAGCAACCATAGGCTCGTAGCCCCATTACCTCCTGCTCGTTACAGGTGGTGCGGTCCGCGGCTGGGATCGCATTGCCAACAAGGAGGAATAATGCTGAAGAAGATCGTCGCTGCTGCGGCTGCCACTGGTGGTCTCGTGCTCGCTGGTGCGGGTATCGCTGCTGCCGACGCCGGCGCCCAGGGTGCCGCCGTGGGTTCTCCCGGTGTGCTCTCGGGCAACGTCGTCCAGGCGCCCATCCACGTTCCGGTGAACGTCTGTGGCAACACGGTCTCCGTGATCGGGCTCCTGAACCCCGCCTTCGGCAACACCTGCGCCAACGTCTGACGTTGTTGTGCCTCACCCCATGAGGGTCTGAGTCTGTCGGCCCCGGAGTGCGAGCCATGCACTCCGGGGCCTTCCGGCATTCGGTGTGCGCGCCCCGAGGCGCGCACGCATTCCTGAAGGTCATAAGGCAGGGAAAACCTATGCGACAGGTCACTCGTAAAGGCCTGATCACGGTGGCGGCCGCGACGGGCGTGCTCGCCATCAGCGGTGGATACGCGCAAGCCGACTCGGGCGCCCGCGGGGGAGCATCGGATTCTCCGGGCGTCGCGTCCGGCAACTCGGTCCAGCTCCCGGTCCACGTGCCGCTGAACGTCTGCGGCAACAGTGTCAACGTCGTCGGGGTGCTCAACCCCGCGGCGGGCAACAACTGCGTCAACACCTCCGACGAGGGTGGCAGCGGCCACGACAAGCCCTCGGGCGGCGGCTCGTCGGCGGACGGGCACGCCAGTGACTCGCCCGGCGTGGCCTCGGGCAACGACGTCCAGCTGCCGGTCGACGTGCCGGTGAACGTCTGCGGCAACAGCGTCACCATCGTCGGCCTCGGCAACGCGACCGGCGGCAACGACTGCGCCAACGACTCGGGCGAGGGCACCCCGCCGGGCGGCGAGAAGCCGCCCACGAAGCCCGAGCAGCCGCCGGGCGGCCCGGAGAAGCCGGAGACGCCGGGGGAGCCGGGGACGCCGGGGTCGCCGGGAACTCCGGAGAATCCGGGCGGCGGGCAGGAAGAGCCGGGGGGCCCGGGTGGGCCGGGCGAGAAGCCGGTGGACGACCGGGCGATGCCGAACCAGCCGGGGGCGCAGACCATCGCGCAGCCCAAGGGCTCGGAGTCGCTCGCTCAGACGGGCAGCGAGCTGCCGATCGGCGTCGTCCTCCCGGTCGGTGCGGGCATGCTGCTCGCGGGCACGGTGCTGTACCGCAGGACGCGGACGAACGCCTGATCAGGGTGCGCTTCGCCCCCTGATCCGGTGCGCGCGACGGAGGGTGTCCCGCCTGGTCGGGGCACCCTCTCCGCGCGTTCGCTCACCTCACCAGGTGGCCCGCAGCTGGCGGATGATCCGCCGCTTCAGCCGCACCCTGCGGCTGCCGTCCGTACGCAGGCTCAGGCGGTCCAACTCCCAGTGCCCGTACTCCGCGTGGTCCGTCAGCAGGCGCGTCGCTTCCTTGCGGGTGACCCCGCGCGGCACATACACGTCGACAAATTCGTATTCCGGCATCGCATCTATTGTGCAAGTACAGGCCCGGTACGGATAGCGTCTGCACTATGTCTGATGCTGCGCAGCCCACCGCTGCCGAGGTACGCGCCGCCGCCGAGGCGGTCAAGACCGCGCTTGACCGTCACCTTGCCGCGGTCGAACGCAGGTCGGGCGATGACGACCCGGCCGTCTACGAAGCGTTCAACGAGCTGGCCGCCGCGGCCGAGGAGTACGACGAGCTTCTCTACGACCGCCATGACGAGGTCACCCCCTTCGAGATCCCCGGTTCGGACAGCGGAGTGCTGCCGCCGTACCAGGGCCCTGAGGAGGCGAACGCGCTCAGCGTGCTGATCCGCAGGGACTACGCCGTGGCGGAGCCGCAGCGGCTCCTCGCGCAGGCCCAGCGGATCGCGGACCTCGACGAGGGCACCTCGGGCGAGAGCTCCGCGGCCGCCGCGGCCGGCAGCAGTGTGCACGCCGCGCTCGGCATTCTCTTCGGTGAGTTCGAACCGGACGAAATCGCCTCCCGGCACAAGGAGTTCGGCCTGGAGGAGGGCGATTCCACGCTCTGGGTCACCGCGGCGGACGAACCCCCCGAGCCGGGGGAGTGGCTCGACACCCCCTTCGACCAGGCGGACCCGCACCGGGTCCTGTGCCGGTTCGACGTCAGCGCGGTCTTCGACGACGAGCCGGACGACGACGGGCCCGAGGTCGACGCCGTGGCGGTGCTCGAGGAGCTCGACGGGGTCGATGAGGTCGACGAGGTGGACGTGCTCGACATCGACGACGACAGAAGACCCCTGGACGCGGATCGCTGACCCTCGCGCCTGCGGGTGCCGCTGGTCCTGGCGGCCACCGGCACCCGCAGGCGAGGGCAGGGCCCTCGTCTCAGGGCGCGGCGGGTGCTGCGGGCGGCGTGGCGGGCACCTGGGGGCGCAGGAGGGTCTGGAGGCGCGTCGTGCGGGCCTTGGCGGGGATCTCCGCCACCGCGCGCGGCAGTGCCTGCTCGGCGCCCTGGACGACCGACAGGTGACGCTCACCGCGGCTGAAGGCGGTGTAGACCCAGGGCCTGCTCAGGGCCGCGGTCGCGTCGCCGGGCAGCACCACGACCGCCGCGGGCCAGCTCAGGCCCACGGCCTGGTGCGCGGTGAGGGCCCAGGCGTGCCGCACCGTCTGCTCCACCTGCTCCTTCGCCACGACGACGGGCGCGCCGTCACACTCCAGGTGCAGCCCCTCCGCGTCGGCCCGCAGGACCCGGCCAAGGGTCGTGCGGCCGGGCGCCGGGACGTGGGCCACGCGGTCGCCGGGGTCGAACCCGCCGAACTGGCCGGGGCCGGGGTTCAGCCGCTCCTTGAGCGCGGTGTTCAACGCCCGCGTGCCGGCGGCGCCGCCGTGCCCGGGAGTGATCACCTGGGTGTCCTCCGGGGGCACCCCGATCGCCCGCGGCACCGAGTCCGCCACGAGCTGCACCGTGCGGTGGACCGCCTCGCCCGCGTCGCGCACGGGGACGATCACGACTTCCTTGCCCGGCGCCTCGACCTGGTTCAGCTCGCCGATGCCGATGCCGGACACCAGCTCCCCGATGGGGCCCGGGTCCGGGACGCGTGAGACGACCTGCGGGCAGCAGCGCGCCGCGAGGAGGTCCGCGAAGACGCGGCCCGGACCCGCCGACCAGAGCACCCCCGGGTCGCCGCTCAGCAGCAGGCGGGCACCGTCCGGCAGGGACTCCACCAGCATCGCGGCACACTCCACGTCCAGCTGCGGCGCGTCGAGGACCACCAGGAGGTCGAGGGCGAGCGCGCCGTCCCTGTCCCGTCCCGGACCCTCCGCTCCCGACAGGAGCCCGGCCACGGTCGCGGTGCCGCTCTCCCGCGGGCCCGCCTCGTCCTGGCCCGCCTCGTCCGTGCCCGCGAGCCCGGCGACGCGGCGCCGGCCCGCGGAGCTGTGCGTGGCCGCCCAGGCGCGCAGGCCGAGGCCCGCGGCCACCTTCAGCACCGCGGCGGGCTCGGCGCGTGCCGCCTCGCCGCCGGTGTGCAGGACGAGTCCGTGACCGGCCACCGCGCGGATCAGCTCGGCGGTGGAACCCGACGCCTCGCCCGCCGCGGACTCCCAGTCGGCGGCCAGCGGACCCGAACCCTCTTCCTTGGACAAAGAGTTGATCACCCGGGCGAGCCCGTCGGCGAGGCTCTCCTCCGCGAGGGCGTACTGCTCGAGGCCGACCAGGACGCGGACCGGCTGCTCCGCCTCCTCGCCCTCGCCGTCGGCTTCCTCCCGCGCCGGGGCCGGCGCCCCCGGTGTCTCGATCGCGTCCTGGAAGACCAGGATGTCGCCCTCCGCGATGGCGCTCTGCACCGCCGCGTCCGGGTCGGGCACGGCACGCCGGCCCAGCGCCGTGGTGAGCGCCGCCGCGTCCAGGGCCGTGTGACCCGCGACGGCCGCCTGCTCCAGGAGCCAGGCGGTGATCGCGCGTCCCCTGCGCTCGTCGTCGGGCCCGCACTCCGCGCCGAGCAGCGCACGCGCGAACCCGTCGGCCTGCTCCGTGCGCACGCCGCTGACCCGCAGCAACTGCCAGGGATCGGCGCGCAGTTGTTCATCGGCGCCCTCGCCGAGCACCGCCGCCGTCCGTGCCGCGAGGGCGGCGGGCGCCCCTCCGTCGGCGAGGACGGCACGGACCGCTTCCACGGCCTCGTCGCCGGGACCCGAGGGGGCCGAAACGACGGGCTGGGGCCGCCGCACGGGCTCCGGCGCGGTCCTGCGGGGCGCGGGCGCGGGCTCGCTGAAGGCGCTGGCGACCGGCTTCTCGCCGCTCTCCACCGCGCGTACGGCGGCCAGCAGATCGGCGGCCTTGCCGCTGAGCTTGGCCCCGGCGTCGACCGGCCCCTGCTTGGCGGCCTTCCGCTCGGCGATCCGCTCCTGGAGCTCCCGCTGGGCGGCGATCTCCGCCTCGGTCTCGGAGAGTTCCTTGCTCTCCGCGGCGGCTTCGCCCTCCGCGGCGGCTGTGTCGGCGGTGGCCTCCGAAGCCTGTGCCGCGTCCTCCTCCGGTGCCTCGACCCCGGTCTCCTCGGGGGCAGCGGCCTCCGCTTCCTCCGCGGCAGCGGTCTCCGGCTCCGTACTCACAGCGTGCTCCAGTCGTGATCGGGGTAGCGGTGCACGGGCGCCGACACGTCGTCGAGAGCCCGGCAGATCTCGTCAGGAAGACTAAGGGTCTCCACTGACAATGCGGCCGTGAGCTGCTGCGCGTTGCGCGCGCCGACGATCGGCGCGGTCACTCCGGGGCGGTCGCGCACCCACGCGAGGGCGACCTGCAGGGGCGTCGCCGCGAGGCCGTCCGCGGCCGTGGCGAGCGCGTCGACGATGCGGCCCGCGTCCTCGTCCAGATAGGGCGCGACGAACGGCGCGAGGTGCTCGGAGGCGCCGCGCGAGTCGGCCGGGGTGGAGTGGCGGTACTTCCCGGTGAGCACGCCGCGGCCGAGCGGCGACGAGGGCAGCAGGCCCACGCCGAGGTCCATCGCGGCGGGCAGCAGCTCCCGCTCGACGCCGCGCTGCAGCAGGGAGTACTCCATCTGCGCGCCGGCGAGACGGGTCCGTGTGCCCGGGGCCGCGAGCTGCCACGTCGCCGCCTTGGCGAGCTGCCAGCCCGAGAAGTTCGAGATGCCCGCATAGCGCGCCCGGCCGCTGCTGACGGCGATGTCCAGGGCCTGGAGCGTCTCGTCCAGGGGCGTGCAGGGGTCGAAGGCGTGCAGCTGCCACAGGTCCACGTAGTCCGTGCCCAGGCGGGCCAGGGAGGCGTCGAGCGCGGAGAGGAGGTGGCCCCGGGAGCCGTCGAAGCGGCGGTCGGGGTCCGGCACGCTGCCCGCCTTGGTCGCGATGACCAGATCGCGCCGCGGCACGAGCCGTTCTATGAGTCGGCCGAGCAGGTACTCGGCCTCCCCGTCGCCGTACACATCCGCCGTGTCGACGAGGCTGCCACCGGCTTCCCAGAACACCTTCAGCAGATCGGCGGCGTCGCTCTCCTGGGTATGGCCCCAGGTGAGGGTGCCGAGTCCGATCCGGGACACGCGAAGGCCGGTACGGCCGAGATGCCTCTGCTCCATGGGCGCTGAGATTACTGGCCGTGCTCCAGCGGCGTGAGGGGCTGTGGACAAACCCGCGCCTGTGGAAAACCCGCGAACCCCCGGCCGTCCCCCGGGCACACCCCCGCGCCCGACCCTGACGGGCCCCGCGCCCGCGCGCTACAGTCCCCGGCACAGGTACGTTACTGCTCAGTAAGGGGATTCGGCCATGCAGCTCGGGATCAACCTCGGCTACTGGGGCGCGGGGATGGACGCGGACAACCTCGCCGTCGCCAAGGAGGCCGACAAGCTCGGCTACGCGGTCTGCTGGGCCGCCGAGGCCTACGGCTCGGACGCCGCGACGGTGCTGTCCTTTGTGGCCGCGCAGACCGAACGCATCGACATCGGCTCCGCGATCTTCCAGATCCCGGCCCGGCAGCCCGCGATGACCGCCATGACGGCGGCGACGCTCGACTCGCTCTCCGGTGGCCGCTTCCGCCTGGGCCTCGGCGTCTCCGGACCGCAGGTCTCCGAGGGCTGGTACGGCGTCAAGTTCGACAAGCCGCTGGCCCGCACCCGCGAGTACGTCGAGATCGTCCGCAAGGCGATGACGCGCGAACGCCTCAGCCACGAGGGCGAGCACTGGACGCTCCCGCTGCCGGGAGGACCGGGCAAGCCCCTCAAGCTGACCGTGCACCCGCAGCGCGAGCACATCCCGCTGTACGTCGCCGCGATCGGCCCCAAGAACCTGGAGCAGACCGGCGAGATCGCCGACGGCGCCCTGCTGATCTTCCCCGCCGCCGAGCACCTGGAGGAGACCGCGATCCGGCACCTGCGGGCGGGGCGCGAGAAGGCGGGCAAGACGATGGACGGCTTCGACGTCGTCCCGACGGTGCCGCTCGCCGTGGGCGACGACGTCAACGGCCTCGCGGACATGTTCCGCCCGTACACCGCGCTCTACGTGGGCGGCATGGGCAGCCGCAAGCAGAACTTCTACAACCAGCTCGCCCAGCGCATGGGTTACGAGAAGGAAGCCGCCGAGATCCAGGACAAGTACCTGTCCGGCGACAAGGAGGGCGCGGCGGCAGCTGTGCCGCACCAGCTGATCGACTCGACCACGCTGCTCGGCTCCGTGGACCGCATCGCCGACCGGATGCAGGCCTACGCGGCCGCCGGGGTCACCACGCTGACACTGGCGCCGGCCGGCTTCACGCTGGACGAGCGGATCGCGGCCCTGCGCGCGGGTACGCAGGCGCTGGAGCGCGCCGGCCTGGCGTAACCGAGGGGGAAAGTTCTGCGGCCGTGGTGGGGGCTCGGGGGTCTTCCCCGCCACGGCCGTCACGGGGCACAACGCGTCATGGAGCCCGTCGGTTACGGCCCCGTCCGTGGGCAACCGTCCTTCGTTTGGCGGAGCTGTCCGTGACACCTGTTGCCACACCCGCGCCATCGCCTTTGACTTGTTCTTTGCGGAGGTCCGCGCGGAGGGCATGGAGGTGCCACTGATGCTGTCGGCCAGGAGTGTCTTCGAGGAGATCCTCGACAACGACGAGTCGTTCCAGCTCTTCTGTTCCATCGCCGCCAGCGGGGAGTCGCAGGGCGGCTGGGAGAACGGGCGCATCGCGGCGCTGCTTCCCGAGAGCGCGCGGGCTCTCACCGCCAAGGTCACCCGGCACGGCGCCGACGAGGAGAAGCACGGGCGGATCTTCAACGCCCTGCTGAAGAAGCGCGGCCTCGAGCCCGTCCCCGTCCCGCCCGAGACCGACTACACCATGCTCCTGGAGCAGCGGGGCATCGGTCTCGCGCACGAGAAGCTGCGCCGTGAGGAGCCGCTGACCGAGCGGGACGTCGTCGTCTACCTCGCGCACAGCCGCGTCACCGAACAGCGGGCCGCCGACCAGATGGACATGCTCGTCAAGTACTTCGGCGACCACCCCGAGGTCGGCAAGGCCATCCGGATGATCTGCCACGACGAGGACAACCACCTGGCGTACTGCCACGAGGAGCTGCTGGGCCTGGCGGCTGCCGGTCACGGGCGGACGATCCTGGACACCCTGCAGGAGTGCGCCCGCGCCGAGACGCGCGTGTACCGCGACGTGAGCATCGCCGTGATGGGCCACATGGGACGCATCCTGGGCTGGCCGAAGCCCAAGGCGGCGGCGCTCGCCGCGGGCGTCAACGCCCTCTACGCGGTCGAACGGCTCGGCGGCTGGCGGCGGATGGTGTCCCTGAAGATGCCCGAACGGCGCGACGCCCTGGGCGGGCCCGCCACCTCGGCCGCCGGATTCGCGTGACCCGAACGCCCCATGGCGCGAAGGACCCTAGAGCCAGCCGCGGTGCTTGAACAGCCGGTAGAGGAAGAACTCGATCCCGGCCATCAGCAGGATCACCGCCGGATAGGACCACAGCCAGCGCAGCTCGGGCATGTGGTCGAAGTTCATGCCGTAGATCCCGGCGATCATCGTCGGCACCGCGGCCATGGCCGCCCACGCCGAGATCTTCCGCATGTCGTCGTTCTGCCGCACGCTCATCTGCGCCAGGTGCGCGGAGAGGATGTCGGACACCAGGCGGTCGAGGCTGTCCACCCAGTCGTTAACGCGCGTCAGATGGTCGCTGACGTCCCGGAAGAACGGCTGGGCCGTCTCCTTCACGAACGGCACGTCGGGCGCGAAGGGCCCCGACCCGGACAGACGCATCATGGGCATCGCCAACGGCCCCGTGGCCCGGCGGAACTCGACGATCTGCCGCTTGAAACGGTAGATCCGGGACGCCGTGTTGCGGCTACCCCCGCTGTCGGGCGAGAAGACCTCCGCCTCCAGCTCCTCCAGGTCGGTCTGCAGCTCGCCCGCGACCTCCAGGTAGTGGTCGACCGTGGCGTCGGCGACCGCGTACAGGACCGATGTGGGGCCGTGCCTGAGCATCTCCGGCTCGGCTTCCATGCGATGGCGTACGGCACCGAGGGGCGAGCCCTCGCCGTGCCGGACCGTCACCACGAAGCCCTCGCCGATGAAGACCATGACCTCGCCCGACGACACGGCGTCGCTGTCCGGCTCGTACACGACCGGCTTCAGGACCACGAAGAGAGAGTCGTCGAACACCTCCAGCTTGGGCCGCTGATGCGCCTTCAAGGCGTCCTCCACCGCCAGCGGATGCAGCCCGAACTCCCTGCTGACCTCGTCGAACTCGTCCTCGGTCGGTTCGTGCAGGCCCACCCAGACGAAGGCGTCCCCCGCGGCACGTGCCTCGCCCAGGGCCACCGAGAAGTCCGCCTCGCACTCGGTGCGGCGCCCGTCCTGGTACATCGCGCAGTCCACGATCACGGAGGGCATTCTTCCGAACCTCTGCCCGAGCCGCACCCCCGCGTCGGCTTAGGCTGGCCCGCATGCCCACGCTGATCCTCGTCCGGCACGGACGATCCACCGCCAACACCGCGGGCCTGCTCGCCGGGTGGACCCCCGGCGTGGCCCTGGACGAGCGCGGCGCCGCACAGGCCGCCGCGCTCCCCGGGCGCCTCGCGGACCTGCCGCTCGCCGAAGTCGTCGCGAGTCCGCTGCAGCGCTGCCAGGAGACCGTCGCGCCGCTGCTCGCCGCCCGGCCGGACCTGCGGGCGCACACCGACGACCGCATCGGGGAGTGCCACTACGGCGACTGGTCGGGCCGCAAGCTGGCCGAGCTGTCCGACGAGCCGCTGATGGAGGTCGTACAGCAGCATCCGTCGGCCGCCGCCTTCCCGGGCGGCGAGTCCATGCGCGCCATGCAGACGCGGGCCGCCGAGGCCGTACGCGAGTGGAACGCGCGCGTGGAGCGCGATCACGGCCCCGACGCCGTCTATCTGATGTGCTCGCACGGCGACATCATCAAGTCCCTGGTCGCGGACGCCATCGGCCTCCACCTGGACCTCTTCCAGCGCATCTCCGTGGAGCCCTGCTCCGTCACCGCCATCCGCTTCACGCGCCTGCGCCCCTTCCTCGTACGCCTGGGGGACACCGGTGACTTCGGGTCGCTCGCGCCCCGCGCGGAGCCGTCGGGCAGCGACGCGGCGGTGGGAGGCGATGCGGGAGCACCGTGATCGTCACCCGCAGTAGGGTGCAGTCGTCGCGCCGAACGAGCGCCAATGATCAACCGCAGTCGATCCCAATGGAGACAGGACGTGTCGCGTCAGGTGTTCCTCTACGACCCGCCGGAACGCTTCGTGGCCGGAACGGTCGGACTCCCCGGCCGGCGTACCTTCTTCCTCCAGGCCTCCGCGGGAGTCCGGGTGACCAGTGTCGCCCTGGAGAAGACGCAGGTGGCCGCCCTGGCCGAACGCATGGAAGAGCTGCTGGACGAGGTGGTGCGCCGCAGTGGCGGCAACACCCCCGTGCCCGCGGTGGCCCCCTCGGAGGTCAGTGACAGCGCGCCCCTCGACTCACCCGTCGAGGAGGAGTTCCGGGTCGGCACGATGGCGCTGGCCTGGGACGGCGACGAGGAGCGGATGATCGTCGAGGCGCAGGCCCTGGTCGAGCTGGACGCCGAGTCCGACGAGGATCTCGCGGAAGCCGAGGAAAGGCTTCTGCAGGACGAGGAGAACGGGCCGCCGATGCTGCGCGTGCGGCTCACCGGGGCGCAGGCGCGCGCGTTCGCCAAGCGCGCCCTCGACGTCGTGAACGCGGGGCGGCCGCCGTGCCCGCTGTGCAGCCTCCCGCTCGACCCGGAAGGACACGTATGCCCGCGCCAGAACGGATACCGGCGGGGCGCGTGAGCGTGGCCTCCGGCACCGACACCATGGAGTTGCTCGCCCGGGGCGAGCTGACCGTGCGGGGGCGCATCCGCGAGGCCTCGAACGCGGTGCTCTACTGCTCCGTCTCGTACGAGGGCCGGGAAGCCGCCTGCGTCTACAAGCCGGTCGCCGGGGAGCGTCCCCTGTGGGATTTCCCCGACGGGACGCTCGCGCAGCGGGAGGTGGCCGCGTACGAGGTCTCCGAGGCGACGGGGTGGGGCCTGGTCCCGCCGACCGTCCTGCGGGACGGGCCGCACGGCGAGGGCATGTGCCAGCTGTGGATCGAGGGCTCGCCCGATGCCGAGCTGCTCGCCCTGGTCGAGGGCGACGAACCCGGCGCGGGGTGGAAGGCGATCGGCTTCGTCGACGTGGGGGAGGGGCGGACGGCGCTCCTCGTGCACGCGGACGACGAGCGGCTGCGGCGGCTCGCGGTCCTCGACGCGGTGATCAACAACGCGGACCGCAAGGGCGGGCATCTGCTGCCGGGTTCCGGCGGGCGGTTGTACGGCATCGACCACGGGGTCACGTTCAACGCCGACGACAAGCTGCGGACGCTGTTGTGGGGGTGGGCGGGGGAGCCGCTTTCCGCCGAGGCGGTGGGGGTTCTGGAGTCGCTGCGGGACGGGCTTGGCGGCGGGGAGCCGCTGGCCCTGCGGCTGGGGAAGCTGATCACCGGGGCTGAGGTGGACGCGCTCCGCGCGAGGGTGGACGCCCTGCTGGCGTCCGGGAAGCATCCCGTGCCCGGCGGGGAGTGGCCCGCCATTCCGTGGCCGCCGGTTTAACAGGGACCCCGCAGCTTCGGCGTTCCGCCTGCGGAACGCCTGCCCACAGCCGGGAGGCTGCCGGGTGATCGGGTGGGTGGGCGGGAAAGATCCGCCGCGCAGCGGCGGCTTGATCGCACCGCTCAAGGCGTCCCCGCCAGGCCCCCCACTCGTATGCGGACGCTCCGTCCGGTTAGGCTCATGGAATGCATGCCTGGCCCGCTTCTGAGGTCCCCGCCCTTCCTGGCAAGGGCCGCGACCTCCGGATCCACGACACCGCGACCGGCGGTCTTGTCACCCTTGACCCCGGTCCCGTCGCCCGTATCTACGTCTGCGGCATCACTCCGTACGACGCCACCCACATGGGTCACGCGGCGACCTACAACGCGTTCGACCTCGTGCAGCGCGTGTGGCTCGACACCAAGCGGCAGGTTCATTACGTCCAAAACGTGACCGACGTGGACGACCCGCTCCTGGAACGCGCCACCCGCGACGGCAAGGACTGGGTCGAGCTCGCCGAGGGTGAGACCGCCCTGTTCCGTGAGGACATGACCGCCCTGCGGCTGCTCCCTCCGCAGCACTACATCGGAGCCGTCGAGGCGATACCCGGCATCGTGCCGCTCGTCGAACGGCTCCGGGACATGGGCGCCGCCTACGAGCTGGAGGGCGACGTCTACTTCTCGGTCGAGTCCGACCCGCACTTCGGCGAGGTGTCGGGTCTCGACGCCGCCGCGATGAAGCTGCTCTCCGCCGAGCGCGGCGGCGACCCGGACCGCCCGGGCAAGAAGGACCCGCTCGACCCGATGCTCTGGATGGCGGCCCGTGAGGGCGAGCCGAGCTGGGACGGCGCCTCGCTCGGCCGGGGCCGCCCCGGCTGGCACATCGAGTGCGTGGCCATCGCCCTCGACCACCTGGGCATGGGCTTCGACGTGCAGGGCGGCGGCTCCGACCTCGCCTTCCCGCACCACGAGATGGGTGCCTCGCACGCCCAGGCGCTCACCGGTGAGTACCCCTTCGCCAAGGCGTACGTGCACGCCGGCATGGTCGCCCTGGACGGCGCGAAGATGTCCAAGTCCAAGGGCAACCTGGTCTTCGTGTCGAAGCTGCGGCGGGACGGGACCGACCCGGCCGCCATCCGCCTCGCACTCCTGGCGCACCACTACCGCGCCGACTGGGAGTGGACCGACGCGGTCCTGACCGAGGCCGTGGAGCGCCTCGGCCGGTGGCGTGCCGCCGTCTCGCGCCCCGACGGACCCTCCGCCGACGCCCTCGTAGAGGAGATGCGCGAAGCCCTGGCCGACGACCTGGACGCTCCGGCCGCGCTCGCCGCGGTCGACGCGTGGGCCGCCCGCCAGGAGGCGGAGGGCGGCACGGACGAGGGCGCCCCCGGCGTCGTGTCCCGCGCGGTCGACGCGCTGCTCGGCGTGGCCCTGTAGTCGGTCGCCGACCGCTGAGGTCATCCGGAGCGAAGAGCGGCGCCGGGCGGGAAGGACTCCGCCCGGCGCCGCGGTCCGTCACGCGACGGCGCTGACCGTCACTTCGTGACCACGATGGCCACCAGATACGCCGGGTTGGTGGTGTCGTAGTAGCCGTACACCCGCTGCCCGAACGCGAACGCCTCCTGCACCTCGTCGCGGGTCTGCGGGTTGGGGTTGATGTACACCCGCCACGCGTCGTCGACCCACAGGTAGAGGGCCGACGCCTGGCCGGGGAGGGGCTGGACGACGTCCCAGAACGACGTCGCGACGTTCGACGCGACCGCCTGGGTGGAGATCTCGGGCGCCTGCGCCTGCGGGATCTCCTCCTGGCCGAGCTGCTGGAGCAGTTGCTGGTAGGGCTGCTGCTGGCCGAGCTGCTGGAGCTGTTGCTGAAGGTGCGGCGGGGCCTGCTGCTGCGCACCCTGCATGCCCTGCGTCCCCTGGGGGCCCTGCATTCCCTGCATGCCGCGCATGCCCTGCTGGCCGAACTGGCGCTGCCCGTAGGACTGCTGGCCGAACGGCTGCTGCTGTGGCTGTTGCTGGCCGAACTGCTGGCCGAACTGCTGGGGCGGCGCGGTGCTCGGGCCCTGCTGGCCCTGTTGCTGCTGGCCTTGCTGCTGCATGGGACTCATTTGCGGGGTGGTGCTCATGCGTGTGCCACCTTCCCTCAATGGTTGTGGTGCTTCAGCCCGTGACGACCAGGCCGACGACCTCGTCGTCCGAGAACCAGACGCGTACGTCGGGGTGTCCTCCGGCGAAGGCGGCGCGCACCGCCTGGCGGATGTCGGGGGACGGGTCGTTCAGGTTGCGCCACTCTCCTGCGACGAACAGGCGCAGGCGCGGCGGGAGTTCGGGGGGATACGGGATCAGTTCGTCCCAGTAGCGCTCGGCCCGGCCCGAGCCCACCGCCGACGGCAGCAGGTTCGTGACCGCCGACTTGATGTCCGGGCGGTTGCCGATCCGCTGCGAGGCCGGGCGGCCCGGCGCGTCCTGCTGCGGCGAGCCCGTCGAGCGGAGCACCGCACGCGCCCGGTCCGGGGTCATCAGCTGCTGGCCCGCGGCCTTCAGCATGCCCTGCAGACAGGCCAGGGCGCCGACGACGACCGGGGACGCGGACGAGGTGCCGGAGAACGTGTCCGTGTACCAGGCGATCTCGTCGGGGCCGCCCTGCAGATCGCCCGGCTGGTTCCAGGAGCCGCCGGTCGTGGTCGTCTCGCGGCCCCAGCCCTGGGCGTCCACGCGGGCCCCGTAGTTGGAGAACCCCAGACGCGAGCGGTCGGGTCCGTGATCGCGGCCGTGGGTGCCGGGCGGCGGTGCGCCCGCGCCGACCAGGACGGCGCGCGAGGGCCGGTTGGAGGGGTTGAAGGGGTTGCGCCACCACTCGGGGAACTCGTCGGGCCTGCGCTCGTACACCGCGTCGTCCAGGGACTCGGCGCCGTTGCCCGCCGCGCCCACGACGATGACGCCCTTCGCGGTGGCGTACCGGATCGCCGCGTAGTCGTCGGGCCACCACTCCAGGGCGATGTAGCCCCGCTGGTCGTCGCGCGGTTCGAAGTCGAACCGCGGCCCCGGGCGGTGCAGTTCGATCAGCACGATGTCGCCGGGGCCCAGCCGCTGTGCCGCCGCGTGGATCGTCGCCGCGGTGCCCAGGGGCTGGAAGGAGGCCGTGGCGGTCATCGCCTCGGGCGCGATGCCCGTGATGCCGACGTGGTTGCGGTCGCCGCCGATCACGCCGATCACCGCGGTGCCGTGGTTGCGCCAGGCCACGTCCTGAATGGGCGTCCCGATGACCACGCCGGCGAGCTTGCCCGTGAGGTCCTCGTGGCTCAGCTGCCAGGCGCCCTCGATGTCGATCACCGTGATGCCCTCGCCCGAACCGCCGAGCCGCTGCCATGCCCAGTGCGCGTCGACGCCTTCGGGCGCCGGGCGCAGATAGCCCTGGCGGCCGGTGAAGTCGGGGGTGACGGGGGCGCCTTCCTTGCGGCGCGCGGACTCGCCGACGTCGGGCGCGCCGTGCTCTTCCGGGCGGTGCTGGGGCTGGGTCTGGGCCTGGGTCTGCGGCTTGTCGGTCGAGCCGAGCGACGCCGGTACGGCACCCGGCTTCACGTACGCCGTGTCGATCCCCGGCAGCGCGGCGAGCCGCGAGCGCAGTTCCTGGGCCCGGCTCTCGCCGCCGCGTACGCGGTAGAAGAGCGCCAGGTCGGGGACGTCGCCGCTGTCACCGCCGCCCGGTGCGTCGAACTGCCCGGCCGCGGCGCGCAGCCGCTCCTCGTTGCCGAACAGCGGTTCAAGGGCGAGCTGTTCGTCGCCGAGGAACATGTTCAGGGCCGACACGTCGGAGCCCGCCGCCGAGCGGACGCCCTCGGCCCCGGCCCGCAGCCGGGCCTCCGGCCGTGCGACGACGATCAGCTCCTGCTCGGACGCGCGGTAGGTGAATCCCGCCCCGTCGGGTCCGGGGCCGCTGGCTCCCGGGCCCCCTGCCGGCTCTACCTGGTCGGTCATCGCTTCACCGCTCCCTTCGGTCCTGCGGGGTGCCGTGCTGCGCGCTGTGGGCCGCGCATTCCGGGGCACACCTTGCTACCGCCGGGCGCGGTCGTCCACCCCCTTTGCCCCAACTGGGTTTGAAATCAAGGGGATCGGGGAAGTCCGTGCAATTCGTCCGGAAGGCGATGTCACGCCCCAATCCGGCCAGACGCCGAACGCGAGGGGCGGCACCCTCACGGGTGCCGCCCCAGATGACTCGCTCTGTTCCGGTGTCAGTCCTCGGAGGAATCAGCGGGTCCGGATTCGTCGCTGCTCCCGCTGCTCCCGCTGCCCTCTCCGTCCGGTCCCGCCGTCGCTCCGGGCCCCGGTTCCGTGTCCGGACGCGTCTGCGGCTTTGGCGGCCGCGTACGGTCGCCGCCGGAGCTGTCGCGCAGATACGGGGCCGTGTCGCCGCCCTCCGTGGCGTGGCCGCCGGGCTGCGGCGGACCGCCGCCGTCGCGTCGCCGCAGATAGCGCTCGAACTCGCGGGCGATGGCCTCGCCGGTCGCCTCGGGCAGCTCGGCCGTGTCCCGTGCCTCTTCGAGCGACTGGACGTACTCGGCGACCTCGCTGTCCTCGGCCGCGAGCTGGTCCACGCCCACCTGCCAGGCCCGCGCGTCCTCGGCCAGGTCGCCCAGCGGGATGCGCAGGCCGATGAGGTCTTCCAGGCGGTTCAGGAGGGCCAGCGTCGCCTTCGGGTTCGGCGGCTGCGAGACGTAGTGCGGGACGGCGGCCCACAGGCTGACCGCCGGGACACCCGCGTGCGTGCACGCCTCCTGGAGGATGCCGACGATGCCCGTCGGACCCTCGTACTTCGTCTCCTCCAGGTCCATGGTGCGGGCCAGGTCCGGGTCGGACGTGACGCCGCTCACCGGGACGGGGCGGGTGTGCGGGGTGTCACCGAGCAGCGCGCCCATGATGACCACCAGCTCGACGCCCAGCTCATGGGCGAACCCCAGGATCTCGTTGCAAAACGACCGCCAGCGCATCGACGGCTCGATCCCGCGCACCAGCACGAGGTCGCGCGGCTTGTCGCCGCCCACGCGGACCACCGAGAGCCGGGTCGTCGGCCAGGTGATCTTGCGGACGCCGCCCTCCAGGAAGACCGTGGGGCGGTTGACCTGGAAGTCGTAGTAGTCCTCGGCGTCAAGCGCCGCGAAGACCTCGCCCTTCCACTCCTTGTCGAGATGCGCGACCGCGGTGGAGGCGGCGTCGCCGGCGTCGTTCCAGCCCTCGAACGCGGCCACCATGACCGGGTCGACCAGCTCGGGTACCCCCTCGAGCTCGATCACCCAGGCCTCCTTCCGACGTCCTTTACGTACGCCCCAACCTTACGGCGTCCGGCGGGGCCCTCCGCAGCCCCCTTGCGCGGGCCGCGATGGATGGATCATTGCCCCGCGGGAGGCCCGCGCACTCCCTCGCAACCCTTGCTTCACAGCGTCGAGCGCAGCCACTGCTCCACGCTCGCGATGTGCACCGTCGCCCATGACCTGGCCGCCTCGGCGTCGCGGGCGCGCAGCGCGGCGAGGATCGCGCGGTGCTCGTGCAGGGTCCGGCTGACGGCGTCCTCCTGGGTGAGGCCGCGCCAGACGCGGGCCCGGGTGGTGGGTCCGGAGAGGCCGTCCAGGAGCGAGCAGAGCACCGAGTTGCCGGACGTCTGCACGATGCCGCGGTGGAACTCCAGGTCGCAGGCGACCAGCTCCTCCACCGAGGGGGCCGGGCCGAGCGCGTCCAACTGCGCGCTCAGCGCGTCCAGTTCGGCCTCGGTGATGTGGGCGGTGGCCATCGCGGTGGCGGCCGGTTCCAGGATGCGGCGCACCGCGAGGAACTCCAGGACCGTGTCGTCGCGGTGGAAGTCGACGACGAAGCTGAGGGCTTCGAGGAGGAGCTGCGGGTCCAGGCTCGTGACGTACGTGCCGTCGCCCTGGCGTACGTCGAGGATGCGGATCAACGAGAGGGCGCGCACCGCCTCGCGCAGTGAGTTGCGTGAAAGGCCCAGGTCGGCGGCGAGTTCACTCTCCTTGGGCAACCGGTCGCCGGGGCGCAGCGCGCCGGAGACGATCATGCCCTTGATCTTTTCGATGGCTTCGTCGGTGACAGCCATGGGGACCTCGCCTCGCAAGACAGAAGACATCCGATGTGTCGGACGAGTATGGCGTGTCCCCGCGCCGCCGTGCACGAGGTCCCGCGCATACGTAACTTCTCTCAGGGCTAAGATTTCCGTACTGACCGCGGCAGGACACCGGCCGCGGGACGGCGAGAGGGAGGCTACGGCAGATGGCCGGGAAGAAGTCGGCGGGGCCCCAGCGGGACGCGGTCGCGTCGATCATCGAGGACTGGGCGAGGGAACGGCCGGATCTCGACACCGCGCCCCTGGAGGTCCTCGCGCGGCTGCACCGGACCTTCCTGCGTTACAACACCAGGCTCACGGCGGCGATCGAGCGGCACGGCCTCGCGGTCGCCGGGTTCGACGTGCTGACCGCGCTGCGCAGGGCCGGGGCGCCCTACCGGCTCACGGCGGGCCAGCTCGCCGACTCCGGTCTCGTGTCGTCGGCCGGCGTGACGCTGCGCATCGACCGCCTGGAGAAGGACGGCCTCATCGTGCGCGAGCGCGACGCCGAGGACCGCCGCGTCGTCTACTCACGGCTCACCGAGGCGGGCCTCGCCAAGATCGACGAGGTGTTCGCCGAGCACCTCGACAACGAACGCCGGATGCTCGACGGACTCTCCCCGGCCGAGTGCCGTCAGCTGGCCCGCCTGATGTCCAAGCTGGAGCGGTCCATCACCGACTCCGACGCACCTCACGAAGCGGAGGCCTGAGCCTCCGCCTCCGCGCGGTACATGCGGCGCAGCCGGACGACGCCCAGGTCGTGCTGGTAGAGGTTCTCGCGCTGGTCGGCGTCGGCGGGCATCGCCTCCAGCATCACGCGGTCCTGTTCGAGGACCTGCCAGTGGCGCTCCTCGATGAGCGTCTTGTAGAGGAAGCGCCAGGTGTCGCGCTGCCAGCCCTGCACGCGGCGGTAGCGCCAGAAGAAGACACCGGTGCGGTTCTCGTCGACCGGGCAGACCATGCCGACGATCCCGAACGGGCCGCCGGGGCCTGCCGACGGGGGGTAGGGAATGGTGAGGTCCACCCAGTCCACGCCGGTGCGGCACAGCTCCACCCAGTCGAAGTTGACGCCCCGCTGGTCGGTCTTCTCGAAGAAGTAGCCGCGGTCCGTCTCCCGGATGCGGAACTTGGCGGTGGTGTCGCCGTCGTACATCGTGTGCGACTCGTGGTGCAGGAACGCGCCGTGCATCGGGTCGAGGAGGTTCTCCACCGCGAACCGCCAGGGGCCGTTCCACTCCGCGTAGCAGAGGATCGCGTCGACGTCGGGGTCGGTGAGCGGTTCGGGCAGGGTCAGTTCGGCGGGCTCCGGGTGTTTCTCGTCGCCGAAGTACGCCAGGATCGCGCCGCCGATCTCGCGCACGGGCAGCGACGTGACGAGTTTCTTGCCCTCCAGGTTGCAGCCGGGCAGACCCGGCACGGAGGAGACGGTGCCGTCGGTCTCGACCTCCACGCCGTGGTACCAGCAGGCCACCCGGTCACCGAGGTGTTTGCCCAGGGAGAGGGGCGCCCCGCGGTGCGGGCAGCGGTCGGCGAGCATCGATAGGGCGCCGTCGGAGCGGCGGAAGAGCAGCCACTGCTCGCCGAGCGCGGTGACCTTGCGCAGGGCACCGGGGGCGACGAAGTCCGAGGGGACGACCGGGTGCCACTGGTTGCGCAGGCCGGTGGCGTAGATGTGGTCGGCGGAAGCGGTCGGGCCTGCAAGGGTGGTCATCGGGGTCACGCTCCCAGTCGGTTCATCTCGGCACGGAAGGATTCTTCGGTCCACGGGGCGCCGTCGGGCGCGTGCACCTGACGGGCGTTCAGCCCGGCGATGACGTCGGAGAGTTCATGGCCCTCCTTGGTGAAGACCTCTTCGAGGGTGGCGGCGAGCTTGTACTCGTAAGGGGTCGGCTCGTGCGTACGGGACTGGTGGATTTCCAGGTACGGCCAGGCGGTGGTCACTGTTGCCTCCGGTGGGGAATTACAGGTCGAGGACGAGACGGCCGGACGCGCAGCGCGAAACGCAGATCATCATCGAGGTGTTCGCGGCGTGCTCGGCCTCGCTGAGCAGGAAGTCCCGGTGGTCGGGCGTGCCGTCGAGCACCCGCGTCTCGCAGCTTCCGCAGATGCCCTCCTGGCAGGAGCTGCTGACGCTCAGGCCCGCGTCCTCGGCGGCCCGCAGGATGGACGTGCCGGCGCCGACGGAGAGCGTGAGGCCAGACGTCCGGCACTCCACCTCGAACGCGGAGTCGTCCCCGGCCTGCTCCACGACGGGCGCGGCGAACCGCTCCACGCGCAGCCGGTCCGCCGGGCAGAGCGCCTCCACGGCGGCGAGCAGCGGTTCCGGCCCGCAGCAGTACACGAGCGTGCCCTCGGGCAGTCCGTCGAGCGCCGACGCGAGGTCGATGTGCCCGTGCTCGTCCTGCGGTACGACGGTCAAGTCGCCGTCCAAGGCGGCCAGTTCATCGGTGAACGCCATCGAAGCCCGGTTGCGTCCGCCGTACACCATGCGCCAGTCGGTCCCACGCCGCGCCGCCTCGCGGGCCATGGCGAGGAGCGGGGTGACGCCGATGCCGCCCGCGACGAAGAGGTAGCCGGGGGCGTCCTCCAGGGCGAAGTGGTTGCGCGGCTCGGAGGCGGTGACCGTCTGACCCGGGCGCAGCTTGGTGTGCACGTGCCGTGAACCGCCGCGCGAAGAGGCCTCGTTGAGGACGCCGATGCGGTACGCGGTCGTGTCGCGCGGGTCGCCGCACAGGCTGTACTGGCGTACGTGGCCGCCGGTGTGGAGGTCGAGGTGTGCTCCGGGGCCCCAGGCGGGCAGTGGCTTGCCGTCCGGATGGACGAGCTCGACGGAGAGCACGCCGTCCGCCTCCCAGGTCATGCGGCGTACAAGCAGCGTGAGTTCGCTCTCGTTCATGGTGCGGGCCTCCTCACTGGCCGGGGATCTTGACGGGCGGGGTGAACGGGTTCTTCATCGGCCCCAGGCGGGCCAGGTCGACCTCGACGAGGGTCGGCCCGTCGGACGCGACGGCGTGGCTGATCACGGGCAGCGCGTGATCCTCGGCGGCGATCCTGGCGTAGGGCAATCCGCAGGCCTGGGCGAGGAGTTCGAAGTCAGGAGTGGCGAGGTCGACTCCGGAGCGGCGCTCGCTGTAGCGGTCCTGCATGTTGCGCAGCACGCCGTACCCGCCGTCGTTGAAGACGATCAGCGTCAGGCGTGGCCGCTCCTGGGCGAGCGTGAGCAGTTCGCCCAGGTGGACGGCGAGGCCGCCGTCGCCGGCCAGGACGACGGTGGGCGCGTCGGGTCGCGCGAGGGCCGCGCCGATGCCCATGCCGAGCCCCTGGCCGATGCCGCCGCCGCGCGGGAAGACGTTGTCGCGGGGGTCGTACATCTCCAGGAGCCGGTTGCCCCAGCTGCTGGACGGGATGGTCACGTCGCGGGCCACGACCGCCTCGCGGGGCAGCGCGGCACGGATGGCGTCGCAGATCGCGGCCTGCGGTCCGATGGTGTCGTGCAGGGTGGCGCGGACGTCCTCGCGGACGGCGGCGACCCGCCGCGTCCAGCTCTCGTCGGCCCGGCGCGGGTGCGGGAGCAGGGCCGCGAGCACCTCGGGCGCGTGCCCGTGCAGCGTGTGCCGCGCCGGGTACACGCGCCCGAGGGCGGCGGCGTCGACGTCGATCTGGATGTGCGCCTCGGGCAGCGTGAGCCCGTAGTCGGCGGTCTCGTTCGACCGGAAGTGCGTGCCGACGGTCAGCAGCAGGTCCGCGTCCGCGAGAAGGGACCGGGCCGCGGGGGTGGTGGCGAAGTTCCCGATGACCTGCGGGTGGTCCTCGGGCACGGCGCCCCGCCCGGAGTTGGACGTGAGCAGCCCGGCGCCGGTCACGTGCAGCAGCTCGGCCAGCTCGGCGCGCGCACGGGTGCCTCCGCCGCCGGCCCAGACGAGGGGGCGCTCGGCGGAGGCCAGCAGGGCGCGCGCCGCGTCCAGTTCAGCAGCGGCGGGGTGGGGGAAGGCCGGTGCGGCCACCGGTTCGGCCGCGTCCGTCTGGGCCGCGTACTGCAGGTCCACCGGCCACTCCACGCTTGCCGGGCCGCCGGGGTCTGTCAGGGCGGTCTGTGCCGCCTCGCGGAGGGTCCGGGCCGCCGTTTCGGTGGACGTGATGGTCGCCGCGTACTTGGATACCGCGCCGAGCATGCCCAGCTGGTCCTTGGTCTCGTGGATGAAACCGCGGCCGCTGCCCAGGAACTCGCTCTCCACCTGTCCGGTGACGTGCAGGACGGAGGTGCCCGCGCTCAGCGCCTCGACCAGGGAACCGGCCGCGTTGCCCGCGCCCGTCCCGGTCGAGGTGAGGGCGCAGCCGATTGAACCGCGCGCACGGCCGTAGGCGTCGGCCGCGTTCACGGCGGTCGCCTCGTGGCGCACCGGCACGAAGCGCAGCTCCCGGTCGACCGCCTCGACCAGCGGCAGGTTGTGCACGCTGACGATCCCGAAGACCGTGTCGATGCCGAGTTCCCGGAGCACGGCGACGAGGAGGTCGCCGCCGGTGGCGTGGTGCGCGGCCGGTGTGGATGGGGTGGGTGGCATGGGGGAGCTCCTCAGAGGATGCCGCGGCCGACGCCGCCGCAGACGTCGATGCTGGTGCCGGTGGTGTACGAGGCGCGGGGCGAGAGCAGCGCGACGATCGCGTACGCGACCTCCTCCGCGCGGCCGAGGCGGCCGAGGGCGATCCCGCGGTCCGCCGCGAGCTCCGCCTGCCAGTCCTCGTACGACAGACCCGACTCGGCCGCCGCGTGGCGGCGGGTCCACTGGCCGGTGTCGATCAGGCCCAGGCAGACCGAGTTGACGCGGATGCCCTCGGGGGCGAGTTCCGTGGCCAGGGACTTGGAGAGGTTGAGGATGCCCGCGCGGGCGGCGCTGGTGGTGATGAGGCGGGGCTCGGGCTGCTTGGCGAGGACCGCGTTCACGTTGACGACGCTCGCCGCGTCGGACGCCGCCAGGTGCGGGCGGGCCGCGTGCAGGGGGTTGAGGACCCCGGCGAACTTCAGCTCCAGCTCGTCGCGCCAGTCGTCGGCGGTCGACTCGTCGAAGCCCTTCATGCGGGACTGCCCCGCGTTGTTGACGAGCCCGTCGAGCGAGCCGAAGGTGTCCGCCGCGCGCTCGGTGAACTCCCGTACGGCGTCCGCGTCGCGTACGTCGCACACGCCCGTCAGGAGGCGGTCACCGCCGCCGAGGCTGGCCGCGGCCTTGGCGAGGCGGTCGGCGTCACGCCCGCAGGTCGCGACGCGCGCGCCCTCGTCGAGCAGGGCGCGGACCGTGGCCAGACCGACGCCCGAGCTGCCGCCGGTGACCAGGACGGTCCGGTCGGAGAGGCCCAGATCCATAACTCAGTGCTCCGTTACGTCAGTTCATGGTGAAGCCGCCGTTGACGGCGATCACCTGTCCGGTCAGATAGCGGGACTCCTCGGAGAGGAGGAAGGAGACGAGCCCGACGAGGTCGTCCGGCTGCTGCGGGCGGGAGATCGCCCGGTTGCCCCGGTAGAGCGCGTGCCGCTCGGCGGGCACCGTCGCGGTGGCCTCCACCTCGGTCAGGCCAGGCGCCACCGCGTTCACGGTGATTCCCTTGTCGCCCAGCTCGCGCGCCATCGCCCGGGTCAGGGCGATGACCGCGCCCTTGGAGGCGATGTAGTGGGCCAGGCGCGGCGAACCGTAGAGGGCCGCGTCCGACGCGATGTTGACGATCCGGCCGGGGGAGCGGAACTGCGGGTGCAGGGCCTTGGCGACCAGCCACGGGCTGCGGGCGTTGACCGCCATCAGGCGGTCCCACACCTCGACGTCGATGTCCTGGAACTCCTTGCCGCCGACGCCGTTGGCGAGCGCGGCATTGTTGACCAGGCCGTACAGCGTCCCCAAGTCACCAACAGCGAGCGCGAGTTCGGTCACCGAATCCGGGTCCGCGACATCGCACCGCACGAAATGCGCGTCCAGGCCGTCGGCGCGCAGCCCGGCGACGGCCTCGCCGCCGAGCCCCGCTTCCACCTCGGCGACGACGACCCGGAAGCCGTCCTCGCCCACCCGGCGGGCCATGGCGAGACCGAGGCCACGGCCCGCGCCGGTGATGACGACGGTGCGGTCGTCGGTCGAGCGGTCCTCAGTCACGGGTGACGCCGTGCATCGGCGAGTGCTCGGGGTACGTCGGCACCTGCGGCTTCTGCGTGCCGATGACGACGCAGAACAGCGCGTCGGTGTCGCCCTCGTTCTTCAGGGAGCGCGCCACGCCCGCCGGGACGACGATCATGTCGCGGTAGCCGAGGGTGCGGTACTCGACCTCGTCGGCGCCCCGGTGGATGCCCACCTTGACCTGCCCCTCCAGGACGAAGAAGGCCTCCTCGACGTCGTGGTGGGTGTGCTCGGGGCCCTCGGCGCCGGGCGGCAGCAGCATGTTGGAGAAGGTGAAGCCGCCGGACGGCAGGATGCGGCTGTCGTTCTCGTGGTTGCCGGTCGCGCCGGAGCCGACGTAACGGATCTGGCCGCGGCGGTACTGCGGGCCCGCCTTCTCCTGGAAGGACAGCGTGCTGAAGTCCGCGACTCGGGACTCCTTGGTGGCGATCAGTGAGTCGGTGTACTTGCCGAGGTCGCCGCCGTTGTCGTACTCGGTGGTGGTCAGAGGCATGGAGAGGCTCCTTCTCAGAGGTGTTCGGGGATGCGGGCGGTGATGCGGAGGTGGGAGAGGACCCAGGCGTTGAAGGCCTCGGGCTGCTCCTGGTTGGCCAGGTGACCGGCGTCCTTGACGATCACGTAGGCGGTCTTGTGCAGGGCTCCGGCGATGGCCTGGGAGGCATCGACGCCGGTGACCCGGTCCTGGTCGCCGCAGAGGACGAGGGCGGGGGCCGCGATCGTGGGGATCTCGGGGCGCAGGTCGGCGCCGGCCATGGACTCGGCGGCGTACGCGTATCCGGGCAGGCGCACGGAGGCGGCCATGGTGTCGACGACCCGGCGGACGAGCTGAGGGGGCGCGTCCGGCGAGACGAGCCGGGGGCCGCGCCGCTCGGCGAACTCCCGCGGCCCGCGTTCCGCGAGCTCGGTGGCCCGCTGCCGCATGGCGTCGGCCTTAGCGGGGTCGGTGCCGGAACCGGCGCTGGAGTCCGCCACGATCAGCGAGTCGACCAGCCCGGGGTGGCGGGCCGCGAGCCGCAGCGCGATCACCCCGCCCCACGAGACGCCGAGGACATGGGCGCTCGCGCCGCGTTCCCGGATGAGGGCGGCAGCCGCGTCCGCATAGCCGTCCAGGTCCATCGGACCCTCCGGGTCAGCGGACTTGGCGTATCCGGGAGCGTCCCAGGCCACCACCCGCACATACGCGGCCAGCTCGGCGAGCTGCGGTGCGAAGGCGGCCGACGAGGAGCCGATGCCGTGCAGGCAGAGCAGGAGAGGGCCCTGCTCACCCGCCTCCTCCACATGGACGCCGGTCGCCACCTGCGTGCGGACGCCGGTCACAGGATCTGCCCCGTCCGGCCCGCGAGCGCCGCGAGGCTGCGCAGGACCGCGTACGGCACGACCTGGCTGGTCGCCGGGTTGCCCGGGTCCGGCAGATGCGCGACCTCGAAGCGGTACGAGCCGTGCGCGCCGGACGCCTCGACGACATGCCGCGTGTGGTGGGCGCCGGGGTCGGCGACGACCTGGACCCGCACAGCGTCCAGGTCGCCGACGGCGAGAGCGACCGAAGCCGCGACGTTCGTCGACTTGGGGAACTTCACGGGGACATCGCGCGCGGTCCCCGACATGACCTCGACCGGGCCGGTGGCCGCCCGCATCCGTGACAGCAACTCGGCATCCATCCACGGCTGTTCGAGGGTGGCGGGCAGTTTCGTCGTGGTGAGCCGCACCTCGTCGAGCGGACCGAGCGAACGCACCGCCTGGAGCAGGTCGAGCCCGCCGACCGCGCCCCCGGTGAAGTACACCCGGCCGGGACCGGCGGCCAGGAGCCGCTTGGAGAGCTCCTCGTCGGTGAGCGCGCCCGTCGAGGCGATCAGCAGATCGGTCCCGGAGGTGAGGACCCGCTCGCCCCACTCCCGTACGACACCCTGGCCCGCCGCCTCGACGATGAGATCGCAGCGCTCCATGGCCTCGTCGAAGGAGACCTGCGGGGCGGGGGCGCTCTCGCCGAGCGGACGGTTGTCGACCAGGCACGTCAACTCCGCCCCGGTGACCCGGTGTTCGGCCAGTGCGGTGCCGACGACGCGCCCGATGGCACCCCAGCCGACGATGCCGACCTTGCGTACGGCGCTCATGCGTGAACCTCCGGTTCGTTCCGGGCGGACAGCGGGCCGGGGTCGGGCGCCCCCGCCATGTGGCAGCGGATCTCCTTCGACGGCGGGCCGGCCGTCCCCCAGAGGTCGGAGAGCTCGGGCACCCGCCGCCAGACCCTGGCGATCCACGCGTCCTCGACGATCTGCGCGACCTCGGAGGTGTACTCGCAGACGAGCCCGGAGGGATCGGTGAAGTAGGAGAAGGTGTTGTTGCCGGGACCGTGCCGGCCGGGGCCCCACTGCGGGTCGATCCCGTGGTGCCGCAGCCGTCCCAGGCCCCGCATGAAGTGGTCGACCGAACTCATCTCGTACGCCACGTGGTTGAGCGAGGCCCACTCGGCCCGGTTGAAGGCGATGCAGTGGTGGTCGGCGTTGCAGCGCAGGAACGCCATCTGGTGCTCGGACCAGTCGGAGACGCGCAGGCCGAGGACGTCGCGGTAGAAGGCGACGGAGGCGTCGATGTCCGCCGTGTTGAGCACGGCGTGCGTGACACCCACCGGCACGGCGCCGTCCCGGCCGCGCGGCGGCACCGCGTGGACCTCCGCGCTGATCTCGATCAGGCGGTGCTCGGGGTCGGTGAAGCGCAGGCCGTAGCCGCCGCCGACCTGGTCGAGCGGGCCGGGCCCGGCGACCGGCGTGATGCCGCGGGCGAGGAGCCTGCGGGCGGCCTCGTCGACCTCGGCGGGCGTGCCCACGGCGAAGGAGATCTTGCCGAGGCCGACGCGGTCGGCACGGGTGAGCTGGAGGGCGTGGTGCTCGGCGCCGGTGCCGCGCAGCCAGGCGGCGGCACCGCGCTCGGACTCCACGGTCTCCAGGCCCCAGACCTCCTGATAGAAGTCGGCGGCCTCGGTGAAGGACGGCGTGAGCAGTTCGACGGAGCGCAGGGCGCGCAGCCGTGCGACGGGGGGTTGAGGCATGACCTTGCTCCAGAGATACGGGGGGTTCAGTTGGCCCAGGGGAGAGGCGCGTCGGAGAGGCCCCAGTACAGGGACTTCTGGCGCTGGTAGGCGCGGATGCCGTCGCGGCCCTTCTCGCGGCCGAGACCGCTCTCCTTCATGCCGCCGAAGGGCGTGGCGATGCTGAACTGCTTGTACGTGTTGATCCAGACCGTGCCCGCCTCCACGCGGCGCGCGATCCGCCAGGCGGCCCGGTGGTCGCGGGTCCAGATGCCGCAGGCGAGGCCGTAGACGCTGGAGTTGGCCTGCCGCACGAGGTCGTCCTCGTCGTCGAAGGACAGCGCGACCAGGACGGGTCCGAAGATCTCCTCCTGGCAGGTCCGCGAGGAAGGGGGGAGCCCGTCCAGGACGGTGGGCAGGTAGTACGCCCCGTCCTGGTACTCCGCGCCCTCCGGCACGCCCCCACCGCACAGCACACGTGCGCCTTCCTCGCGGGCGAGATCGACGTACGAGGCGACGGAGTCCCGGTGCTTGTGGTGCACGAGGGGCGCGACCTGGGTGTCGGGGGAGGTGCCGGGTCCGACGCGCAACTTCCTTACCCGCGCGACCAGTTCGCCGACGAACTCCTCATAGAGGGCGCGGGCGACGAAGAGCCGCGACCCCGCGATGCAGGACTGCCCGCTGGAGGAGAAGATCCCGAACATCACGCCGGCCAGCGCCTGCTCGATGTCGGCGTCGGCGAGGACGACCGTGGGCGACTTGCCGCCCAGTTCGAGCGAGAGAGGCATCAGCTTCTCGGCCGCCGCGTGGGCGAGCGTCCGGCCCGTGCTCGTGCCGCCGGTGAAGGTGACCTTGCCGACGCGCGGATCGCGGACGATCGCGTCCCCGACGACGCTGCCGCGCCCGGTGAGGACGGAGAGCAGACCGGCCGGAAGCCCGAATTCCGCCAGGGCGCCGCTGATGAGACGGCCCAGGGCCAGCGAGACCAGCGGGGTCCACTCGGCGGGCTTGAGCAGGACCGCGTTGCCGCCCGCGAGCGCCGGGGCGAGCTTCTGGGCGTCGCTGGCGACGGGGGAGTTCCAGGGGTTGATGGCGCCGACGACGCCGATCGGCTCGTACACGCTCATCGTCACGTAGTCGCCGCGCGCAGGGGTGATGGCCTCCTCGGCGGTCTCCAGGGCCGCGGCGGTGTAGCGGAAAGTGGCCGCCGCGCTCGCCACCAGGGCGCGCGTCTCGGTGAGCGCCTTGCCGGTGTCGGCGGTCTGCAGGGCCGCGAGGTCCTCCGCGGACGCCTCGATCAGCTCGGCGACGCGGTGCAGGAGCAGGGCGCGGCGGTGGGGCAGCAGGTCACGCCAGCGCGGGTCGGCCGCGGCCTCGGCCGCCGCCTGGGCCGCTTCGGCGACCTCGTCGAGGGAGACGGCGTGGACGGTGGCGAGCACGCGACCCGTCGCGGGGTCGACGGTGTCGGCCGGGGCGCCCGCGCCGCGTCGCCACTCGCCCGCGATGAGGGCCTCGTCGGCTGGGATGCAGGGCATGGGGGCCTCCTTGCGTGCGGTGTCCGGGGTGAACCGCCGCGTGCTTCAGGCGAGTTCCGGATGCTCTTCGGTAAGCGCTAGAAATCTAAGGGCTTAAATATCTGCAGCGCAAGACCTGTCCGTCGACGGTCTTCATGGATTTCCCCTGCGGAGACTCTTGACGCGCTCCGGTGGCGGGACGGTACAACTTAAGCGCTTAGAAACTTTGCGCTTACTCGCTTCTTGGCTTGAGTTTCCCCAGACTCCGTGGCCGTCGCGTTCCTCCCCTCGTCCCCGCCCCCTCAGCAGCGGAGTGCCCGCATGACGATCGACGCCTCCCCGGACCCATCGGTCCGGGCCGCCATAGCCGCCCGCTTCGAACGGCTACCCCTGTGCCGCTGGCACGTCACCGTCCGGCTCATCGTGGGCGCGGTCACCTTCTTCGAGGCCTTCGACCAGCTCCTGATCGCCTACGCCCTGCCGGAACTGCGCCACGAGTGGGACCTCAGCACGTCCGCCGCGACGCTGCTGCTCACCGTCGGCTCGATCGGCATGCTGATCGGCGCGCTGCTCTCCGGGCGCCTCGCGGACCGCATCGGCCGCGTGAAGGTCATCGCGCTGTGTATCGCGCTGTCCAGCGTCGCCAACCTGGCCCTGTCCGTGTCCACCTCGCCCGACGCCTTCATGGCCCTGCGGTTCGTCCAGGGCCTGGCGATCGGGGGCGAGGTGCCGGTGGCGGCGACCTTCATCGCCGAGATCACCCGAAGCCACCAGCGCGGCCGCTTCGTCCTCCTGTACGAGCTGGTGTTCCCGGCGGGCCTGACCGTGGGCGCGCTGGTCGCGGCCTGGGTGGTGCCGATGCTCGGCTGGCGCTGGATGTACGCCATCGCCGCGCTGCCCGGCCTGCTCTGCATCCTCGTACAGCGCAAGGTCCCCGAGTCACCGCGGTGGCTGGCGGACCACGGAAGGCTGGAGGAGGCGGACGCGGTGATGTCCGGCATCGAGGCGGACGTCGAGCGGATCACGAGGAAACCCCTGCCGCCCGTTCCCGAGGCGCTTCCCGTCGTTGCCCCCGGCGAGGCGGCCTCCGGTCTGCGCGGCCTGTTCACCGGCCGCTACCGCCGCCGGACCCTGATCATCGGCGTGCTCTGGTTCACCGGCTACTTCGTCAACTACGGCATCACGTCCTGGCTCCCGACGATCTACCAGAACCGCTACGACCTGACCCTCTCCGACGCGCTCCTCTACTCGACGGTCACGTCCTGCGCGGGCCTCCTCGGCTGCCTCGTGGCGGCGCTCACCGTCGACCGCATTGGCCGGCGGAAGGTCATCACCGGCTGTCTGGGCGGGGCGGCGGTGATGCTGGTGGCGCTCGCGGCGGCCGGCGCGGACACGCCGGTACAGGTCCTGGTGTGGACCTCGCTCGCCGCGGTCTTCTTCTTCGGCTCCAACATCTGCCTGTACCTCTACACGCCGGAGCTCTTCCCGACGCGGATGCGGGCGCTCGGCAGCAGTGTCGGCGGGGCGATGAACCGGCTCGGGGTCATCCTCGGCCCGATCGTGGTGGGAGTCGTCTACGCGGGCGGCAATGTGTCCACGGTGTTCGTGATGCTGGGGGCGGTGGCGCTGGTGGGGTCTGTGGTGGCTGCGGTGGGGGCCGAGGAGACGGCGGGGCGGAGGCTGGAGGAGGTCTCGCCTTAGAGTTCCCCAACCCCGCCCCTTCCCGAAAACCCGCTCTGGCGCGGGGGCCTTGGGTGCCGCTATCACCGGCTTCGCCGAGTTCGTCCTCAATCTCCAGCCCGGCCGGCGTTTGAGGCCATCTTTTCGGGGGTCCAGGGGGCGGAGCCCCTTGGTTTCGGGAAGGGGTGGGATTGGGGAAAGCCCCGCAGGGAACGCCGTACCCCTACCCGAACCGCTCGATCCGGATGCGATCGACCGGCTGGCCCCCGGCCACCAGCAGCCGCGACGCATGCTCGGCGAAACCATTCGACCCGCAGACGTACGCCTCCCAGCCCCCCTCAGGCTGACCGGCGCCGAGGAACGGCGCCAAGTGCTCGGCACGAAGCCGCCCCTCCGCCCGCGTCAACACCACCGTGGTCTCGTCGCCGTACTCATCCGCGTAGATCAGATCCTCGCGCGTCCGCGCGGAGACCAGAAGCCGCAACGGCACCGGCCGCCCCGCCCCCCGCCAGTGCCGCAGCATCGACATCAGCGGAACCACACCGGAACCCGCCCCCAGCAGCAGCGCGGGACGGTCCCCGGGCCAGGCGAAGAACCCGGACAGCGGCCCCCGCACCTCCACCACGTCACCGACGTGGGCGACCGTGTGCAGATGCCCCGACACCTCGCCGCCCGGCACATGGTCCAAGGTCAGCTCGATCTCACCGCCCTCCTCGGAAGGAGAGGCGATCGAGTAATGCCGCTGGGCCACGTACCCGTCCGGAGCGGTCAGCCGCAGCATTAGATGCTGGCCCGGCAGATGCCCCTGCCAGCCAGGCACCTTCAGCCGGAAGGTCGACACCGTCCCGGCGGCGTTGTCACGGCGGACCTCCACCACGGTCGCCCGCTGCCAGACGGAAGCCGCGCGTCCGCTCACCTCGATCCGCCCCGGCACGGCGAACCGCGTCGGCGGCACAAAAGGGTCGGTCACAGACTCAGTCACCGGCGTAACGCTCCTCGCGCCAGGGATTTCCCCGGTGGTGATAGCCGTTCTGCTCCCAGAAGCCGGGCTCGTCGTGGTCCAGGAGCCGCAGCCCCGCGACCCACTTCACGCTCTTCCAGAAGTACAGGTGGGGGACGATCAGCCGCGCCGGACCACCGTGCTCGGGAGGCAGCGGGCCGTCCCCGTACTCCCACACGATCCACGCCTTGCCGCCCGTCATGTCGGACAGGGGGAGGTTCGCCGTGTACCCCGTGTGGGAGTACGCCACGACGTGCGTGGCCTCCGGGCGCGGCTCCGCGGCGGCCAGGAAAGCGTCAAGACTCACCCCGCCGAAACGCACCCCGAACTTGGACCAGCTGGTCACGCAGTGGATGTCGCCGCGGTACTCGGACGCGGGCAGCGCGTGCGCCTCGTCCCACGTCCAGGTGCGCGGGGCGGTGACGAGGCCGTCCACGCGGAACGTCCAGTCCGCGGGCGCGAGCTCGGGCGTCACCTCGGCGGACAGGACGGGCCAGCCGTCGGCCGCGTCGTACTGCCCGGGAGGCAGCCGCGGATCGCGGTCGGCGGCGCGGGCGCGGCCGGTGAAGCCACGGGTGGGTTCGCTGGTCATACGTGCTCGCTGGTCATGCCGTGCTCGATGGTCATACGGTGCTTGCCACTTCGGAGGTGCTTGTCGTGCTCGCGGGGACGGGCGCAGCAGAAGCAGAGGCCGCCGCATCCCGCAGGGCTCGCAGCGCTCGCTGCTCGTCCATCGTCACCAGCGTACGGTCCCGCATCAGGACCCGGCCGTCGACCACGGTGTCCCGCACGTCACCGGACGTGGCGGCATACGCCAGCATCGACCACGGGTCGTGCCGCGGGGCGAGGTGCGGCCGCGAGAGGTCGAAGACGATCAGGTCGGCGCGCTTGCCCGCCTCCAGGGAGCCCAGCTGGTCACCGAGGCCGAGCGCCCGCGCCGATTCGACGGTCGCCATCCGCACGGCCTGCTCGGCGCCGACCGCCGTCGGATCACCGCCCGCCTTGTGCACGAGGGCGGCCAGCTTCACCGCGCCGAGGACGTCCAGCGTGTTGGAACTCACCGCGCCGTCCGTGCCGAGCCCCACCGTGACACCCGCGTCGAGCAGGTCGGGGACGCGCGCGATGCCGCAGCCAAGCTTCAGGTTCGACACCGGGCAGTGCGCGACGGCCGTGCCCGTGCGGGCGATGGTCCCGATCTCCGCGTCCGTGAGGTCGACGGCGTGCGCGAGCAGCGTGTCCGGGCCGAGCAGGCCCAGTGAGTCGAGCAGCTCCACGGGACGCATGCCGTGCCGCTCGGCGACCATCTCCACCTCGCCCGCGTTCTCGGCGGCGTGCAGGTGCAGCAGCGCGCCGTGCTCGCGGGCGAGCGCGCCGATCGCCGTCAGCTGCTCGGGCACCAGGGTGTACGCGGAGTGCGCGAAGACCACCGGGCGGGTGCCCGGCGCCGGGGTGCGCGCGGCCAGGTCCGCCGCTGCCCAGCCGAGCCGGTCGGCGTAGGGGCGGCCGTCCGGCGGGCCCGGCACGTCCATGAAGGTGGGGCCGGTCAGCAGGCGCCACCCGGCGTCGCGGGCCACGGCATCGGCCGCCTCGTGGAACCAGTACATGTCGAGCGCGGTGGTGACCCCGCCCCGTACGGATTCCGCGATCGCGCCCCGGATGCCCGCCGTCACCGTCTCCGGCGAGAGCCGCTCCGCCTCGGCCGGGATGACGCGGGCCAGGAAGCCCTGGAGGGTGACGTCGTCGGCGATGCCCCGGAACAGGGTCATCGCGAGGTGGGTGTGCGTGTTGATCAGGCCCGGCATGACGAGACAGCCGCGGGTGTCCAGCTCTTCGGCGGCCTCGTAGGCGGCGCGCAGCCGCTCGGCCGGGCCCACCTCGACGATCCGGCCGTCGCGCACGGCGACGGCGCCGTCCCGCACGACCGTGCCCGACGCGTCGACGGTGAGGACGTCGCCGCCGTGGACCAGAAGATCTATGGCGCCGCCCCGGTCCTGGGCCGGCAGGTCAGTGAGGTGCATCGGTTCCGTTCTCCACGACGTCGTCCAGGTGTCTGCTCAGTGCTCAGTGCTCAGTGCTCGGTGCTCAGTGCTCCGTGGCGGCGAGGAGACGAAGCGCGTCCAAGGCTATCCGCGCGCCCCGGTCGACTCCCTCGGCCACCACGTTCCGGTGCGGGTCGTAGCCACCGGTCGAGAAAGGTGTGTCCTCGTCGACGAGTTCGTCCGCGTTGGCGCCGTCGATCACGAGCGCGCCGCCCGCGACGAGGCCGTGCGTGGACGCGAAGACCAGCAGCGCCGAGAGCTCCATCTCGATGGCCGCGATCCCGGCGGCCGCGTACGCCTCACCGGGCAGCGGCAGGAAGCCCGGCTGGAACGCGGCCCGTGTCCACACCACGCCACGGTGGTGCGGGGCGTCGGCCGCGCGGGCCGCCCGCTGCAGCGCGATGACCGCCTCCGGCGCCGCGAACGCCGGGTACTCGGCGGGGATCAGCTGCTGGGTCACGCCGTCGTCGCGTACCGCCGCGTCCGCGATGACCAGGTCGCCGTCGCGGATGCCGGGGCGGATCGCACCGGCCGTGCCGAGCCGCAAAAACGTGGTGACGCCCGCGTCCGCGAGCTCCTGGAAGAGGAGCAGCGCGCCGGGGGCGCCGACGCCGTGCGAGGCGACGACGACCGGGGTGCCCTGCCAACTCCCGGTGAAGGTGCGGTACTCGCGGTGGTACGACACCTCCTTCGCGTCCTGGAGGAGGTCCGCGACGGCGGTGGCGCGCGCCGGGTCGCCGACGACGACCGCGCGGGTGGGCAGGCCGGTGCGGGGGACGCGGGTGATGGGCAGTGCGTCGGTGGGCGCATGGGCGTCGATCGTCATGAAGCTGCTCCTAGGCCGCTCGCGGCGGCGCCTGCCGTGGCGCGCCGGGCCCCGGAGACGGTAGCCGACGGCGGGGGAGCGAGGCGCACGCCGCCCGGCACACGCCGAAGGGCGGCTCCCCGCGGGGAACCGCCCTTCAGTAAGTACTGACCAGATGTACCTGGTTGTTGCCGGATGTGCCTACTTGTTGTCGAGCACGTCCTGGACCTTGGCGCGTACGTCGTCCGTGGCGAGGCCGCGGATCGTCAGCGTCGTGCGGCGGCGCAGGACGTCGTCCGCCGTCTCGGCCCACTCGTGGTCACGGGCGTAGACGACCTGGGCCCAGATCTCCGGGGCGTCCGGCGAGACGCGCTCGGCGAGCTCCGGGTTTTCGTTCGCCAGACGGGCGATGTCGAAGGAGAGCGAGCCGTAGTGCGTCGCCAGGTGCTTGGCCGTGTCGGCCGCCATGCGCGGGCCGGGCGCCGGGCCGTCGACCAGGAGACGGTGCGCGACCGCGCGCGGGTTGGCGATGCCGGGCAGCGGAAGGCGCTTCTGGAGCTGCGAGATCGGCTCGTAGTCGTCGCCGAGGGGGTGGCCCGGCAGCGACTCCAGCTTCTTCATGACCGTACGGCCGATGTGGCGGAAGGTCGTCCACTTGCCGCCCGCGACGGAGAGCATGCCGCGCGCGCCCTCGGTGACGACGGTCTCGCGCTTGGCCTTCGACGTGTCGCCGGGGCCGCCGGGCAGCACGCGCAGACCCGCGAAGGAGTACGTGATCAGGTCACGGGACAGCTGCTGGTCGCGGATGGAGAACGCGGCCTCGTCCAGGATCTGCGCGGTGTCGGCCTCGGTGACGCTCACGTCGGCCGGGTCGCCCTCGAACTCCTCGTCCGTCGTGCCGAGGAGGAGCATGTCCTCCCACGGCAGGGCGAACGTGATGCGGTACTTGTCGATCGGCGTGGCCAGCGCGGCCTTCCAGGGGGCGGTGCGCTTGAGGACCAGGTGCGCGCCCTTGGAGAGGCGGATGGAGGGGGCCGCGTCGGGGTTCTCCATCTTGCGCAGGTGGTCGACCCAGGGGCCGGTCGCGTTCAGCACGAGGCGGGCGTTGACGCCGAACTCGGTGCCGTCCATGCGGTCCTTGAGCTCCGCGCCCGTGACCCGGCCCTTGGTGAAGCGCAGGCCCGTGACCTCGGCGTGGTTGAGGACGGCGGCACCGGCCTCGACGGCCGCGCGGACCGTCATCAGGGCCATGCGGGAGTCGTTCATCTGGTCGTCGCCGTAGACGGCGACGGCCTTCAGGTTGTCCGTGCGCAGCTCCGGCACGTCCTGCGCGGCCTTCGAGGGGCTGAGCAGGTGGCCGACGCCGTCACCGAACGCGGACAGCGCGCTGTACGCGAAGACGCCCGCGCCCAGCTTGGCGGCGCCGTGCGGGCCGCCCTTGTAGACGGGCAGGTAGAAGGTGAGCGGGTTCGCCAGGTGGGGGGCCACCTGGCGGGACACCGCGCGACGCTCGAAGTGGTTCTCCGCCACCAGCTTCACCGCGCCGGTCTGCAGGTAGCGCAGACCGCCGTGGAGGAGCTTGGAGGAGGCGGAGGAGGTGGCGCCGGCGAAGTCACCGGCGTCCACCAGGGCCACCCGCAGTCCCGACTGCGCGGCATGCCAGGCGGTGGAGATGCCCAGGATTCCGCCGCCGATCACCAGGAGGTCGTACGTCGCCTTGGAAAGCTGCTCCCGGGTCTCGGCGCGGCTCGGGTGGGAACCGGCAGCCGGATGCGTCCCGAGGGCAGGGACGCTCTGCAGGGTGGTCATGTTGTTTACTCCTCGCCACTTTCGTCGAGCCAGCCCATGGAACGCTCCACGGCCTTGAGCCAGCTCTTGTACTCACGGGCGCGGGTGTCCGCGTCCATGCGGGGGGTCCATTCCGCCGCCCGGCGCCAGTTGGCGCGCAGCTCGTCGGTGCCGGACCAGAAGCCGACGGCGAGACCGGCGGCGTAGGCGGCGCCGAGGCAGGTCGTCTCGGCCACCATCGGGCGCACCACGGGTGCGTCGAGGAAGTTCGAGAGCGTCTGCATCAGCAGGTTGTTGGAGGTCATGCCGCCGTCGACCTTGAGGGCCGTGAGCTCGACGCCGGAGTCCTTCGTCATGGCGTCGGTGATCTCACGGGTCTGCCAGGCCGTGGCCTCCAGGACGGCGCGCGCGATGTGCGCCTTGGTGACGTACCGGGTGAGACCGGCGATCACACCGCGGGCGTCGGAGCGCCAGTACGGGGCGAAGAGGCCGGAGAAGGCCGGTACGAAGTAGGCGCCGCCGTTGTCCTCGACCGACGACGCGAGCGTCTCGATCTCGGCGGCGGAGTTGATCAGGCCCATCTGGTCGCGCATCCACTGCACGAGCGAACCGGTGACGGCGATGGAACCCTCGAGGGCGTAGACCGGCTTCTGGTCGCCGATCTGGTAGCCGACGGTGGTCAGCAGCCCCGAGTAGGAGTTGATGGCCGACTCACCGGTGTTCATCAGCATGAAGGTGCCGGTGCCGTACGTGGACTTGGCCTCGCCCTTGGCGAAACAGGTCTGCCCGAAGAGGGCCGCCTGCTGGTCGCCGAGCGCGGAGGCGACGGGGATGCCGGGCAGGACGTCGCCGAGCTTGCCGCCGCTGACCTCGCCGTAGACCTCGGCGGAGGAGCGGATCTCGGGGAGCATCGCCATCGGGACACCGATGGACTCGGCGATCTTCTCGTCCCACTGCATCTTGTGCAGGTTCATCAGCATGGTGCGCGAGGCGTTGGTGACGTCGGTGACGTGCTTGCCGCCGTTGACACCACCCGTCAGGTTCCAGATGACCCAGGAGTCCATGGTGCCGAAGAGGATGTCGCCCGCCTCGGCGCGCTCGCGAAGGCCCTCGACGTTGTCGAGCAGCCAGCGGGCCTTGGGACCCGCGAAGTAGCTGGCCAGCGGCAGGCCCGTCTCGCGGCGGAAGCGGTCCTGGCCGACGTTGCGGCCGAGCTCCTTGCACAGGGCGTCGGTACGGGTGTCCTGCCAGACGATGGCGTTGTGCACCGGCTCGCCGGTGTTCTTGTCCCAGAGCAGCGTGGTCTCACGCTGGTTGGTGATGCCGATCGCCTTGATGTCCTCGTGGGTGATGCCCGCCTTGGAGATGGCGCTCGCGACGACTTCCTGGACGTTGGTCCAGATCTCGTTCGCGTCGTGCTCGACCCAGCCCGGCTTCGGGAAGATCTGCTCGTGCTCCTTCTGGTCGACCGAGACGATCCGGCCGTCCTTGTCGAAGACGATGCAGCGGCTGGAGGTGGTGCCCTGGTCGATGGCGGCGATGAAGGGGCCGGCGGTGTGTGCGTCGGTGGTCACGGTGTGCTCCTGAATTCTTGCTCGGCGGTCGGTCTCAGGCGGTCATCGGTGGCTGTCGCGGTCCTACTTGAACGCGATGTTGTAGATACCGCCCGCGATGGCGCCGCCGATCAGCGGGCCGACGATCGGCACCCATGCGTACGTCCAGTCCGAGCCGCCCTTGTTGGGCAGCGGGAGCAGGGAGTGCACGATGCGCGGACCCAGGTCACGGACCGGGTTGATCGCGTAGCCGGTGGGGCCACCGAGCGAGAGGCCGATGCCGACCACGACGAGCGCGGTGATCAGCGCACCGAGGACGCCGATGCCGTTGCCGTTGTCGTTCAGGCCCTGGGTGAGGATCGCGAGGACCAGCACGACGGTGGCGATGATCTCGGTCAGCACGTTCTGCGCGTAGTTCCGGATCTCCGGACCGGTCGAGAAGACGCCGAGCACGGGGCCGGCCTTGGGCGCGGCCTTCTGGTCGACGAGGCCCTCGTCCACCGGCTGCGCGGCGAGGATCGCCGGGTCGGTGAGGTGCGCCTTGAACTGGCCCAGGTACGTGAGCCAGACCAGGATCGCGCCGATGATCGCGCCGAGGAGCTGCGAGCCGAGGTAGAGCGGAACGTCGCCCCACTTGGTGCCGCCCTCGATGGCGAGACCGACGGTGACCGCCGGGTTGAGGTGGGCGCCTGACACGCCACCCGCCAGGTAGGCGCCGGTGAGCACCGCGAAGCCCCACCCGAAGGTGATCGCGAGCCAGCCGGCGTCCTTGGCCTTGGAGGCCTTGAGCGTGACGGCGGCGCAGACGCCACCGCCGAGCAGGATGAGTATGGCGGTACCGATGGTCTCGCCGATGAAGATGTCGGAGCTGGACACCCGCGACTCCTTTGTCCTTCGTCCAGGGGAAGGCGAACCCCGGGTCCCTCCGGTGGTCCGCGACCTCAGGTGAGGTCGTTGCCGGCCCTTGGCCTTGTCACACTCTAGCGCGTAATGCCGGTAGGTGTTCGACAATGCCGACCGATGGACGCGAGTCTCACCCCGGCGTTACTTGCCCGTCAAGAGTTCTGTTATTGAAAACACGATCGTTATTGATCGTTTCGGGTTATCGGTGCTGACAGGGGTCGCCACCGGGTGAAACGTCGTTCAACGATGTTCGCGCAGAAGAGTGCCCCCTGCATGTTGAGCAGGGGGCACGGCAGGGCGTGAAGCAACGGGCGGGAACCCTTGGGAAACCCTCGGCGGGCAGGCCTAGAAGCGGCCGGCGCCCAGATCGCGCGACACGGCGCGGGCACAGTCCCGTACGGCCGCGATCAGATCGGGGCGCAGCTCCCCGTCCTTCTGGACCCGCTCCACCGCGCCGGTGATGCCGACCGCGCCCACCGGCATGCGGCGCCGGTCGTGAATGGGGGCGGCCACGGAGGCGATGCCCTCCCACGTCTCCTCGACGTCGGCGGCATAGCCCCGCGCGCGGGTCAGGTCGAGGGCGCTCTCAAAGGCCTCGGGGTCCACGACGGTGCGCGTGGTGAAGGTCTGCCGGTCGGCCTCGGCCTCGGCTGCCTCGCTGTGCGCCACCGGGTCGTAGGCGGCGAGCACCTTGCCCAGGGCCGTGGAGTGCAGCGGCTGCATCGCGCCGACCTCCAGGACCTGGCGGCTGTCGTCGGGCCGGAAGACGTGGTGCACGATCAGCACGCCCTGCTGGTGCAGGACGCCGAGGTAGACGCTCTCGCCGCTGGACCGGGCCAGGTCGTCCGTCCACACCAGGGCGCGGGCCCGCAGCTCGTGCACGTCGAGATAGCTGTTGCCCAGGCGCAGGAGCTCGGCGCCGAGCTGATAGCGGCCCGATGCCGACTCCTGCTCGACGAAGCCCTCTGCCTGGAGGGTGCGCAGAATGCCGTGGGCCGTGCCCTTGGCAAGGCCCAGGGCGGACGCGATCTCCGAGAGGCCGAGCCGTCGCTCTCCGCCCGCGAGCAGCCGCAGCATCGCGGCCGCCCGCTCGAGCGACTGGATGTTCCGTGCCATCGCAGCCCCTTCCTCCGTCCCCTGTGACTCCAACGTTCGACAATGCTGAACACTATCGGTCGTTGTCGACCTCCCGCGACAGAGCGGCAGGCTGTGTTTCCGGCCGGTTCTCGTCGGCTCTCCGCAGGATTCTCGCGGTTCCCCGCCGTGCGCCGCGCCACACCCCCGAGAAGGGCGGACCCGCCGGGGCGTCCGCCTCGTGAACACTCGCACGCTGTGGACCTTCGTCCCGTTACCCTGACCGAGTGCGCCTTCCTCCGAAGCGCAAAGCCGACAGCCGTCGCACCTCAGGGAGCTCTTTCATGGCCTCGTTGCCGACCCCCTCGTCCGGTTCCTCGAATCTCTCGAACCGAGCCCGAGTCGATGCCTTCCGCGAAGCCCTCGCCACCCGTGTGGTGGTGGCCGATGGCGCGATGGGCACGATGCTGCAGGCGCAGGACCCCACCCTCGACGACTTCCAGCAGCTCGAGGGCTGCAACGAGATCTTGAACGTGACCCGCCCGGACATCGTCCGCTCGGTGCACGAGGAGTACTTCGCGGTCGGTGTCGACTGTGTGGAGACGAACACGTTCGGCACGAACTTCGCGGCTCTGAGCGAGTACGACATCACCGAGCGGAACTTCGAGCTGTCCGAGGCCGGCGCGCGCATCGCCCGCGAGGTCGCCGACGAGTTCACCGCCTCGACCGGCCAGCAGCGCTGGGTGCTCGGCTCGATGGGTCCGGGCACCAAGCTGCCGACCCTGGGCCACGCCCCGTACACGGTGCTGCGGGACGCCTACCAGACCAACGCCGAGGGCATGATCGCGGGCGGTGCGGACGCGCTGCTGGTGGAGACCACGCAGGACCTGCTGCAGACCAAGGCGGCGATCCTGGGTGCCCGCCGCGCCCTGGAGGCCACCGGCGCGAACCTCCCGCTGATCTGTTCGGTCACCGTGGAGACGACCGGCACGATGCTGCTGGGCTCGGAGATCGGCGCGGCGCTGACCGCCCTTGAGCCGCTGGGCATCGACATGATCGGCCTGAACTGTGCGACGGGCCCGGCGGAGATGAGCGAGCACCTGCGCTATCTCGCCCGCCACTCGCGGGTGCCGATCTCCTGCATGCCCAACGCGGGCCTGCCGGTCCTGGGCAAGGACGGCGCGCACTACCCGCTGAGCGCGGGGGAGCTGGCAGATGCGCAGGAGAACTTCGTGCGCGAGTACGGCCTGTCCCTGGTGGGCGGCTGCTGCGGCACCACGCCCGAGCATCTGCGTCAGGTCGTGGAGCGGGTGCGCGGGGTGGAGACGGTCCGCCGTGAGCCGCGCCCCGAGCCGGGCGCCGCCTCGCTCTACCAGACGGTGCCCTTCCGCCAGGACACCTCCTACCTGGCCATCGGCGAGCGCACGAATGCCAACGGGTCGAAGAAGTTCCGTGAGGCCATGCTGGAGGGCCGCTGGGACGACTGCGTGGAGATGGCGCGCGACCAGATCCGCGAGGGCGCGCACATGCTCGACCTGTGCGTCGACTACGTCGGCCGTGACGGTGTCGCGGACATGGAGGAGCTGGCGGGGCGTTTCGCGACCGCCTCCACGCTGCCCATCGTGCTGGACTCCACCGAACTGCCGGTCATCCAGGCGGGGTTGGAGAAGCTGGGTGGCCGCGCGGTCATCAACTCGGTGAACTACGAGGACGGGGACGGCCCCGAGTCCCGCTTCGCGAAGGTCACCGCGCTGGCCAAGGAGCACGGCGCGGCGCTGATCGCGCTGACCATCGACGAGGAGGGCCAGGCCCGCACCGCCGAGCACAAGGTCGCCATCGCCGAACGCCTGATCGAGGATCTGACGGGGAACTGGGGCATTCACGAGTCGGACATCCTCATCGACTGCCTGACGTTCACCATCTGCACCGGTCAGGAGGAGTCGCGCAAGGACGGCATCGCGACCATCGAGGCGATCCGTGAGCTCAAGCGCCGCCACCCGGACGTGCAGACCACCCTGGGCCTGTCCAACATCTCCTTCGGTCTGAACCCGGCCGCCCGTGTCGTCCTGAACTCCGTCTTCCTGGACGAGTGCGTCAAGGCGGGCCTGGACTCGGCGATCGTGCACGCCTCCAAGATCCTGCCCATCGCGCGCCTTGAGGAGGAGCAGGTCAAGGTCGCCCACGACCTGATCTACGACCGCCGCGAAGAGGGCTACGACCCCCTGCAGAAGCTCATGGAGCTCTTCGAGGGCGTCAACATGAAGTCCATGAAGGCGGGCAAGGCCGAGGAGCTCATGGCCCTGCCGCTGGACGAGCGCCTGCAGCGGCGCATCATCGACGGCGAGAAGAACGGCCTGGACGCCGACCTGGACGAGGCCCTGCAGACGCGTCCCGCCCTGGACATCGTCAACGACACCCTGCTGGAGGGCATGAAGGTCGTCGGCGAGCTGTTTGGCTCCGGCCAGATGCAGCTGCCGTTCGTGCTGCAGTCCGCCGAGGTGATGAAGACCGCGGTCGCGCACCTGGAGCCGCACATGGAGAAGTCGGACTCCGAGGGCAAGGGCACCATCGTCCTGGCCACCGTCCGCGGCGACGTCCACGACATCGGCAAGAACCTCGTGGACATCATCTTGTCCAACAACGGCTACAACGTGGTCAACCTCGGCATCAAGCAGCCGGTGGCCGCGATCCTGGACGCCGCGGCCGAGCACCGCGCGGACGTCATCGGCATGTCCGGTCTCCTGGTCAAGTCCACCGTGATCATGAAGGAGAACCTGGAGGAGCTCAACCAGCGCAAGATGGCCGCCGACTTCCCGGTCATCCTGGGCGGCGCCGCCCTCACCCGCGCCTACGTCGAACAGGACCTGCACGAGATCTACGAGGGCGAGGTCCGCTACGCCCGCGACGCCTTCGAGGGCCTGCGCCTGATGGACGCCCTCATCGCGGTCAAGCGCGGTGTCCCCGGCGCCACCCTGCCGGAACTGAAGCAGCGCCGGGTGGCCAAGAAGGACACGCCCGTCCTGGAGACCACCGAGGACGAGGGCCCCGCCCGCTCGGACGTCTCCACCGACAACCCCGTCCCGACCCCGCCGTTCTGGGGCACCCGCGTCATCAAGGGCATCCAGCTCAAGGAGTACGCCTCCTGGCTCGACGAGGGCGCCCTGTTCAAGGGGCAGTGGGGCCTCAAGCAGGCCAGGACCGGCGACGGACCCTCGTACGAGGAGCTGGTGGAGAGCGAGGGGCGGCCCCGGCTGCGCGGCTGGCTGGACGAGCTGCACACCAAGAACATGCTGGAGGCGGCTGTCGTGCACGGCTACTTCCCGTGCGTCTCCAAGGGCGACGACCTGATCATCCTGGACGACCAGGGCAACGAGCGCACCCGCTTCACCTTCCCGCGCCAGCGCCGTGGCCGGCGCCTGTGCCTGGCGGACTTCTTCCGCCCCGAGGAGTCCGGCGAGATCGACGTGGTCGGCCTCCAGGTCGTCACCGTCGGCTCCAGGATCGGCGAGGCGACGGCCGAGCTCTTCGCCGCCGACTCCTACCGCGACTACCTCGAACTGCACGGCCTGTCCGTGCAGTTGGCCGAGGCGCTCGCCGAGTACTGGCACGCGCGGGTGCGCGCCGAGCTCGGCTTCGGCGGCGAGGACCCCGCCGACGTGGAGGACATGTTCGACCTGAAGTACCGCGGCGCGCGCTTCTCGCTCGGCTACGGGGCCTGCCCCGACCTGGAGGACCGCGCCAAGATCGCCGAGCTCCTGGAGCCGGAGCGGATCGGCGTGCAGCTCTCCGAGGAGTTCCAGCTCCACCCGGAGCAGTCCACGGACGCGATCGTCATCCACCACCCCGAGGCGAAATACTTCAACGCGCGCTGAGCGGACAAGTCGTACACTTGTCGGTCCAGTGCAGGCCGGTTGCCCTCCCGTCAGAGGGGGCAGCCGGCCTCTTCGTCCCTCATGGAGGTGTGCCCGGATGACCAGTACGGTTCCCGCGCTCGGTACCCGAACGGCCGAAGGCTCCGCCCTGCAGGCGGTGCTCCTCGACATGGACGGAACACTCGTGGACACCGAGGGGTTCTGGTGGGACGCGGAGGTCGAGGTGTTCGCCGCACTCGGACACACACTCGACGAAGCCTGGCGGGACGTCGTCGTCGGCGGCCCCATGACGCGCAGCGCCGCCTTCCTCATCGCCTCCACGGGCGCCGACATCACCGTCCCCGAGCTGACCGTGCTGCTCAACGACGGCTTCGAGGACCGCATCGGCCGCGCCCTGCCGCTGATGCCGGGCGCCGCCAGACTCCTGGCCGAGCTCGCCGCGCACGAGGTGCCCATGGCGCTGGTCTCCGCGTCGCACCGGCGCATCATCGACCGCGTACTCGACTCGATCGGCGCCCACCACTTCACGCTCACCGTCGCGGGCGACGAGGTGACCCGGACCAAGCCGCACCCGGACCCGTACCTCCTCGCGGCGGCGGGGGTTGGGGCGGAACCGGCCAGATGTGCCGTCATCGAGGACACCGCGACCGGCGTGGCGGCGGCCGAGGCCGCGGGCTGCCGAGTGGTGGCCGTACCTTCGGTCGCGCCCATCGCACCGGCCTCGGGCAGGACCATCGTGCCGTCACTCGAACACGTCGACCTGCCTTTCCTGCAAGGATTGATGGCCGAAAAGCGCTGAACGGTTGAAGATGTGACCTTTCCCACTCTCCGGGTGGTCGACAGCTGGTCAGAGCTGTGCCGGACCTCCGATTTGGGCGAGTTGTCGAGTGGCGTTGTGTCCTGATTGAGGGGAACCTCACGAAACCTTCCCGTGTTGGGTTATCGGTGTGTCCGCGCCCGGTTTCGCTGCGTGATTGAGGGTCAACTCCGGTCCCTTCCAGCCCTCCTGGCGGCGCGGACTAATGTCATCGCGAGAACATCGCCCTGCCCCCACGGACCGGCTGACCCCACCCCTCGCTGTCGGTCCGGACGGGACCAACAGCTCTGGAGAACGTCGAGCATGAACCGTAAGACTTTGGTGCTGCCGGCCGTCATAGGTCTGCTCGCTCTCGCGCTCGCGGCCTGTGGTGGGGCGGGCGACGGTGGGGGAGACGACGCGATCGCCGTCGGCACCACGGACCGGTTCTCCACCTCACCCGAGATCCCGGCCCCCTTCGACCCCGCGTACGCCTACGACGCGGGTTCCTGGAACGTCGTGCGCCAGACGGTCCAGACGCTGATGGCCGCCCCGCGCGGCGGCGGAGACCCCGAGCCCGACGCGGCCGAGAAGTGCGGCTTCACCGACACCGGCAACGAGCGCTACGAGTGCACTCTGCGCAAGGGCCTGAAGTTCTCCGACGGCAAGCCGCTGACCGCCACCGATGTGAAGTTCTCCATCGAGCGGGTGCGGGACATCAAGATCAAGGACCCCAGCGGTTCGGCCGGCATGGTGTCCAACATCGACGCGATCGAGACCGAGGGCGACCGGGGCGTCGTCTTCCACCTCAAGAGCCCCGACGCGACGTTCCCGTACAAGCTGGCCACGCCCATCGCGGGCATCGTCAGCTCGGAGCACTACGCCAAGAACAAGCTGCGCGACGGCTTCGACCTGGACGGCTCCGGCCCCTACACCGCCAAGCAAGAGGTCGACGGCAACGACCTCGTCAAGACGGTGTTCTCCAAGAACCCCCACTACAAGGGTGCGTACAAGCCCAAGAGCGACAAGATCGAGATGCGCACCTACGAGTCCACCGACTCCATGGGCGAGGCGCTCAAGAGCGGCGACATCGACATGATGACGCGCACCATGTCGCCCGAGCAGATCAAGCAGCTCGACGAGGACCCGGGCAACGACATCGAGCTGGTCGAGACGCCCGGCCTGGAGATCCGCTACCTCGGCTTCAACACGGACGCCACGACCGTCAAGTCCAAGGCGGTCCGCCAGGCCATGGCGCAGGTCGTCGACCGCGGCGCCCTCGCGACCGGCGTCTACGGCGACGCCGCCGAGCCGCTCTACTCCCTGGTGCCCGCCACGATCACGGGCCACACCAACTCGTTCTTCAACCAGTACGGCGACCCGAGCCCCTCCAAGGCCCGCTCCCTGCTGCAGAAGGCCGACATCAGCACGCCGGTGAAGCTCACCCTGCACTACACGACGGACCACTACGGCCCGGGCACCAAGAAGGAGTTCGAGCTCCTGCGCAAGCAGCTCAACGAGAGCGGCCTGTTCGACGTGTCGATCAAGGGCACGGCCTGGAACACCTTCCGCCCCGCCGAGCAGAAGGGCGCGTACGACGTCTACGGGATGGGCTGGTTCCCGGACTTCCCCGACGCCGACAACTTCCTCACGCCGTTCCTCGACAAGGACAACATCCTCGGCTCGCCGTACGTGAACAGGACCATCAACGACGAGCTGCTCCCGCACTCGCGCCGTGAGGCGGACCGGCTCACCGCCTCCAAGAGCATCAAGAAGATCCAGGACATCGTCGCCGAGGACGTGCCGGTGCTGCCGCTCTGGCAGGGCAAGCAGTACATCGCTGCCCGCGACGACATCACGGGCGTCGAGTGGGCCCTCAACTCGTCCTCGAACCTGCAGCTGTGGGAGCTCGGCCGCGGTGTGAGCGGCTGACCTCCGCGCACGCCGGCACACAAGACCGCCGGGCTTCGCTCCACCGAATGACATCAACGACAAGGCACGTTCGTGAATTTGCGTAACCAGTGGCTGGCCCTTCCCCTCTCGGGAGGGCTGGCCGCGGCTCTGCTGACCGGCTGCGGCACGGAAACGGGTGGAGCGGGGGAAGACGGCGAATCCGTGGTGATGGGGATGTCGGACGACGTCCTGGCCACCGACCCGGCGTCCGGCTACGACCCCGGGTCGTGGCTCCTGTTCAACAACGTCTTCCAGTCCCTGATGAGCTTCCCCAACGGGGGCACGGAGCCGGAGCCCGAGGCCGCCAAGGAGTGCGGCTTCACCGACACGGAGACCAGAGTCTTCGAGTGCACGCTGCGGGACGGTCTGAAGTTCAGCAACGGCAACGCGCTGACCTCGAAGGACGTCAAGTTCTCCTTCGACCGCATGATGAAGATCAACGACGACGACGGCCCCGCGATCATGTTCCCGATGCTTGACCGCGTCGAGACCCCCAGCGCCAAGAAGGTCGTCTTCAAGCTCAAGTACGCCGACGCGACCTTCCCCAGCAAGATCGCTTCCGGCGCCGGTTCCATCGTCGACCACGCGTCGTACGACATGAACTCCCTGCGCGGCGGTGACGAGGCCACGGGTTCGGGACCGTACAAGCTCGACTCCTTCAACAAGGAGCAGGCGGTGTTCTCGGTCAACCCCGACTACAAGGGCACCGCCAAGGTGAAGAACAAGGGCGTCACGCTCAAGTTCTTCCACGACGACCAGAAGGGCCTGAAGAAGGCGCTCCTGGACGACAAGATCGACATCGCGTACCGAGGCCTCGCCGCCTCCGACATCGCCGACATCGAGGCCGACACCTCCGACGCGAGCCAGAACATCGACGTCGTCGAGGGCACCAGCGCCGAGGTGCAGCACCTGGTCTTCAACATGAAGGACCCGGTCGCGGGCAAGCTGGGCGTGCGCAAGGCCATGGCCTACCTGCTCGACCGCGACGCCCTGGTCAAGGACGTCTACCGGGACACGGCGACGCCGCTGTACTCGATCGTCCCGGCCGGGATCGGCGGCCACAACACCGCCTTCTTCGACACCTACGGCGCCCGCCCGCAGCGCTCCAAGGCCGCGGCGGCCCTGCGCGAGGAGGGCGTCAGCGGCAAGGTCAAGCTCACGCTCTGGTCCACGCCCTCGCGCTACGGCCCCTCGACCGACCAGGAGCTGAAGGCGATCGCCAAGCAGCTCAACGCGAGCGGCCTCTTCGACGCCGACGTGAAGTCGGTCGAATTCGGCCAGTACGAGCGGGACATCAAGTCCGGCAAGTACGGCGTGTACGTCAAGGGCTGGGTGCCGGACTACCCGGACCCGGACAACTTCACCCAGCCGTTCTTCGGCAAGGGCAACGTCCTGGGCAACGGCTACGAGAACAGCGACATCACCGGGAAGATCATCCCCGGCACCGCCGCCGAGACCGACCGCACCAAGACCGACGAGGACTACGCCGAGCTCCAGGAGACCGTCGCCGACGAGCTGCCGATCCTGCCGGTCTGGCAGGCCAAGCAGTACGCGGTCATCCGTGACGACGTGTACGGCGTGGAGTCGTGCCTCGACGCGTCGACGGTGTTCCGCTTCTGGGAACTCAGCAAGGCCTGATCCCACGGACACACAAGCGTGAAGGCGGCCGCCCCTCTCGGGGGCGGCCGCCTTCACGCGTCTGTCCGCGTCGCCGTCACTGGGCGCCGGGGCGCACCAGACCGCTCTCGTACGCGTACACGGCGGCCTGCACGCGGTCGCGCAGGCCGAGCTTCGTGAGCACATGGCCCACATGCGTCTTGACCGTCGTCTCGCTCACGAACAGATCGGCGGCGATCTCCGCGTTCGACAGGCCGCGCGCCACCAGCTTGAGGACCTCGACCTCCCGCTCGGTGAGCGTGTGCAAGGTGTCCGGCACCGGCTCGTCGCCCGACGGGAGATGCCCGGCGTACTTGTCGAGGAGCCTGCGGGTGATGCTCGGCGCGAGCATCGCCTCACCCGACGCGACCACGCGGATCGCCTGCACCAGCTCGTTCGCCGGGGCGTCCTTGAGCAGGAAACCACTGGCCCCCGCGCGCAGCGCCTCCACCACGTACTCGTCGAGGTCGAAGGTGGTCAGGACCAGGACCTTCGCGGGACCGTCCCGGCCAGGACCGGTGATCTGCCGGGTCGCCTCGACGCCGTCCATCCGCGGCATACGGATGTCCATCAGGACCACATCGGGCTGCAGCGCCCGCACCTGGTCGAGAGCCTGCAGGCCGTCCCCGGCCTCGCCGACGACCGCGACGTCCTGCTCGGCCTCCAGAATCATCCGGAATCCCGTGCGCAGCAGTGGCTGGTCGTCGACCAGTAGGACACGGATCGCCACGTAACTCTCCTTCGCTAGCCCGGGGCCATTCTGCCCTGCGCGTCCTCCTCGGACTCGGGCACCCTCACCGCAAGGGGGTACGGCGGGGGAGTCCCGCCGAATTCCGGACATACGGCCTGGTGGTCGCACCAGCCGCAGAGCTTCGTCGGCCTCGGGCGCCAGTCACCCGTCTCGGTGGCGAGCGTGATCGCCTCCCACAGCGCGTGCAGCTTCCGCTCGACCTGCTCGAGGTCCTCGGTCCTGGGGTCGTACGTGATGACGTCGCCGCTGCCCAGATAGACGAGCTGGAGGCGGCGCGGGACCACGCCCTTCAGCCGCCACACCACCAGGGCGTAGAACTTCATCTGGAAGAGGGCGCCCTCCGCATACTCCGGGCGGGGCGCCTTGCCCGTCTTGTAGTCGACGATCCGCACCTCGCCGGTGGGCGCCACGTCCACGCGGTCGATGATGCCGCGCAGCTTCAGGCCGGACTCCAGCTCCGCCTGCACGAACAGCTCCCGCTCGGCGGGCTCGAGACGGGTGGGGTCCTCCAGGGTGAACCACCGCTCGACGAGCTTCTCCGCGTCCGCCAGCCAGCGCGCGAGCCGCTCACCCCGCTCGTCGCCCGCGAACAGCTCCGTCAGCTCCGGCTTGGCCTCGCGCAGACGGTCCCACTGGCCCGGGATCAGCGACTTGGCGCTCGACGCCGTCCGCTCGCCCGCGGGCGCGTCGAAGAGCCGCTCCAGGACGGCGTGCACCAGCGTGCCGCGGGTCGCCGCCTCGCTCGGCTTCTCCGGCAGCTTGTCGATGACCCGGAACCGGTAGAGCAGCGGACACTGCATGAAGTCACTGGCGCGCGAGGGCGACAGGGACGCCGGACGCACGGCCGTCACGACACCGTCGGTGCTGGTTTCCATAGGGACAGACCCTACGACCCGCCACTGACAACGGCCGCATACCATCGACGACAGACCCTCTCGCCCTGCATGATCGTGCGTGTACCGCGCCGGGCAGGGGCGAGGGACGCTTCGAACGAGGGGACATCGTGGACGAGAGCGGCGGGAGCGGCAGGCCGCGATCCGACGGCACGGACGGCCGACGACCGGGCGCCGCGGAAGACTCCGGCCACCCGGAATCGTCACGTCCGGTGGACACGGCCGCGGACACCGCCGGGAGCGGCGGCACCGAGGACACCGCCCCGGCCCGGACGGGCGAGGCGACGACACCGCGGGCGCCCGAGCCCGTGGAAGCACCGCGCCCCGCGGCCGAACCCGCGCGCCCCGCCGACCGCCTCACCAAGACCCCGCACGACACGCCCGGGAAGCCCCCGCGCGACACGCACCCCGAGTTCGCGCACGCCACCCACGGCCCCGCCCCCAAGGCCACCCCGCCCCAGGGCAAGAAGGGCCCCGGGGGAGGGCTCCTGATGGGACGGCCCTTCGGCGTGCCCGTGTACGTGGCGCCGAGCTGGTTCCTCGTCGCCGCCCTCATCACCTGGGTCTTCGGCGGCCAGCTCGACCGCGTCCTGCCCGAACTCGGCGCCGCCCGCTACCTGGTCTCGCTCTTCTTCGCCGTCGCCTTCTACGCCTCGGTGCTCGTGCACGAACTGGCGCACACCGTCGTCGCCCTGCGCTACAAGCTGCCCGTGCGCCGCATCCAGCTGCAGTTCTTCGGCGGCGTCTCGGAGATCGAGAAGGAGTCCGAGACCCCCGGACGCGAGTTCGTCCTCGCCTTCGTGGGCCCGCTGCTCTCCCTCGTCCTCTCGGGCGTCTTCTACGGGGCCATGCGCCTCGTGGAGCCCGGCACCGTACCCGGCGTCCTGCTCGCCGGGCTGATGATCTCGAACCTCATCGTCGCCGCCTTCAACCTCCTGCCCGGCCTGCCCCTGGACGGCGGCCGCATGCTCCGCGCCGTCGTCTGGAAGATCACCGGCAAGCCCATGAGCGGCACCATCGCCGCGGCCTGGGTCGGCCGCGCGCTCGCCATCTCCGTCCTGATCGGCCTGCCCCTGCTCAACCAGTCCGGCGCCCTCGGCGGCGAGAGCCAGGACATCGGCGGCATGGACACCGTCACCGACGCCCTCCTCGCCGCGATCCTCGCCGCGATCATCTGGACCGGCGCCGGAAACAGCCTGCGCATGGCCCGCCTGCGCGAACACCTGCCCGAGCTCCGCGCCCGCGCCCTGACCCGCCGCGCCGTCCCCGTCGAGTCGGACACCCCGCTCTCCGAGGCGCTGCGCCGCGCCAACGCCTCCGGGGCCCGCGCCCTCGTCGTGGTCGACGCCGACGGCGACCCCATGTCGGTGGTCCGCGAGGCGGCCATCGTCGGCGTGCCCGAGCACCGCCGCCCCTGGGTCACCGTCAGCGGCCTCGCCCAGGACATCACCGAAGGCATGCGGATCTCCGCGGAGCTGGCCGGCGAGGAACTCCTGGACACCCTCCGGGCGACTCCCGCCACCGAGTACCTCGTGGTCGAGGCCTCCGGCGAGATCTACGGGGTGCTGTCCGCCGCCGACGTGGAGCGCGCCTTCGTCAAGGCGATGGCCCGCCCCAGCTGACCTCGCCACCCTGGTCGGCGGCCCCCGAACGGCCCGGTAGGCTGGTCACATGTCCGAACCGACCGGTGCCGCCCGCCGACGCGGGCCCTTCAAGGTCGGGGACCAGGTTCAGCTGACCGACCCCAAGGGCCGCCACTACACGTTCACGCTCGAGGCCGGGAAGAACTTCCACACCCACAAGGGTTCCTTCCCCCACGACGAGCTGATCGGCGCTCCCGAGGGCAGCGTTGTCCGCACCACGGGGAACGTCGCCTACCTCGCGCTGCGCCCCCTGCTCCCCGACTATGTCCTGTCCATGCCCCGCGGCGCCGCCGTGGTCTACCCCAAGGACGCGGGGCAGATCCTGGCCTTCGCCGACATCTTCCCCGGCGCGCGCGTCGTCGAGGCGGGCGTGGGCTCCGGCTCGCTCAGCAGCTTCCTCCTGCGCGCCATCGGCGACGAGGGAATGCTGCACTCGTACGAGCGCCGCGAGGACTTCGCCGAGATCGCCCAGCAGAACGTGGAGCGCTACTTCGGCGCCCCGCACCCCGCCTGGCAGCTCACCGTCGGCGACCTCCAGGACAACCTGAGCGACACGGACGTCGACCGCGTCATCCTCGACATGCTCGCCCCCTGGGAGTGCCTGGACGTCGTCTCCAAGGCGCTCGTCCCCGGCGGCATCCTCTGCTGCTACGTCGCGACCACCACCCAGCTCGCACGGACCGTCGAGTCCATCCGCGAGATCGGCGGCTTCAACGAGCCGACCGCCTGGGAGTCGATGATCCGCAACTGGCACGTCGAGGGCCTGGCCGTCCGCCCCGATCACCGCATGATCGGCCACACCGGCTTCCTGCTCACCGCCCGCCGTCTCGCGGACGGCGTCGAGCCGCCCATGCGCCGCCGCCGCCCCTCCAAGGGCGCCTACGGCGACGACTACACCGGCCCGAACGCCGACGGCGGCACACCCCGCGCGGAGCGCTGACCGCCCCGCCGCCGCAGGCACGCGCGTACCACCGCTGAACGCACAGGCGCCGCCGCCGAGTTCCTTCCGAAGACCGGGGAACTCGGCGGCGGCGCCTTTCCGTTCCGGAACACGCCGACCCCGGTGTTCCGCCGCACTGTGAGGTATGGCACGATGCTGGCCACCTCCCCCACCGGCACAGCCCTCACAGGAGACACTCCTAGTGCAGCACCCCGCCGTCCCGGAACTGGCACACAACACCACCCGCCCCATCCACTGGCTGGCCACCGCGGCCGCGCTCGCCGCCGTCATCGCCGGCTCGTCGTTCCTGCAGCCCGACCCCGCGACCGCCGCCCAGCCGAGCTCCGAGCCGTCCGGCAAGACCGCCGCGGCCCCCGCGCCGCCCGCGACCGCACCGGATCCGGCCACCGTCACGTTCCCCCTCGCCTGCGGCAAGGTGAAACCCGTGGTCAAGAAGAAGGCCTCCGGAGACCTCGACGGGGACGGCAGGCCCGAGACCGTCGCCGTGGTGCACTGCGCCGCCGGCTCGGGCACACCCCCCGACGGCGTGTACGTCATCACCCGCCCCACGCAGGGCAAGCCCCGCGTCGTCGCCACCCTCGTCGACCCGAAGGACCGCCAGAACGTCAGCGACTTCGCCGTGCGTGACGGTGTGATCACCGCGACACTCCTCGGCTACTCCGCGCCGAACGTGCCCAGCTGCTGCCCCGACATCGAGGACGCGGCCAAGTGGCAATGGAAAGACGGCACGTTCGAGCGGTCCACGCCGGCCGAGGCGCACACCGTGTGACGGTTCACGCCGAACAAGGGCCTGTGCCCGCCGTCCAGCGGCGGGCACAGGCCCTTGTCCATGCGTCAGTTCGCGCGGTCGGCGGCCTCAGGCCGCGTCGGGGCCGTAGACCTCGACCCTGTCCGAAACGCGGCGCACGTGAATGCAGTCGCCCGGGCACTCCTTCGCCGAGTCGACCACGTCACGCAGAAGCGGCAACGGAACGGGCGTTGTGGCGCCCGGAGCCTGCAACAGCTCGTCGTCGCCGCTCTTCACATAGGCCAGTCCGTCGATGTCCAGCTCGAAGACCTCAGGCGCGTACTGCGCACAGATGCCGTCGCCGGTGCAGAGGTCCTGGTCGATCCAGACCTCCAGTGGATCACGGCTCTCGGAGCCGGTACCGGCCTTGTCTCCCACGGTCATCTCTCCTGCCGGTCGTCACGCCGAGTGAGCCGACTTTGCAGCAAGTCGGGCCAGCCCTGACGGGTGTTGAACGCTTCGACGATACAACCGCCCGCTTTCCGATGTTGTTGGGTGGGTAATGACCTGACGTGAGGGAGAGCGCAAGGGTGAAGATCGGACACACCTCTACCGTCTTTGTGATCTAGGGGTTTCAATCGACACCCACCCAGGTAGGGTCTGGAAGCGTCCAGCTCCCCTTGGAGGAGGTGAGGACCGTGGCAGCCCACGACGACGACATCAACCGCGGCATCCGGCCGGGGCGAGGGTCTGAGGACCCCGCCGGTCAGGTTGCCTATCTCGAGCAGGAAATCGCCGTCCTGCGACGCAAGCTCGCCGACTCTCCGCGTCATACGAGGATTCTCGAAGAGCGGATCGTCGAGCTGCAGACCAATCTGGCGGGCGTGTCCGCACAGAACGAGCGGCTCGCCAACACGCTCCGTGAGGCCCGCGACCAGATCGTGGCCCTCAAGGAAGAGGTCGACCGGCTCGCGCAGCCGCCGGCCGGCTTCGGAGTCTTCCTCGTGGCGAACGAGGACGGCACGGCGGACATCTTCACCGGGGGCCGCAAGCTCCGGGTGAACGTCAGCCCCGGCGTGGAGCTCGAAGAGCTCAGGCGTGGCCAGGAAGTAATGCTCAACGAAGCGCTCAACGTGGTCGAGGCCATGGAGTACGAGAGCGTGGGAGACATCGTCACCCTCAAGGAGATCCTCGAGGACGGCGAGCGCGCCCTGGTGGTCGGGCACACCGACGAGGAGCGGGTGGTCCGGCTCGCCGAACCACTCCTCGACGTCACCATCCGCCCCGGTGACGCACTCCTGCTCGAACCCCGCTCCGGCTACGTCTACGAAGTGGTTCCCAAGAGCGAGGTCGAAGAGCTCGTCCTCGAAGAGGTACCGGACATCGGCTACGAGCAGATCGGCGGCCTGGGCAACCAGATCGAGCTGATCCGCGACGCGGTCGAACTGCCCTACCTCTACCCGGACCTCTTCAGGGAGCACGAACTGCGGCCGCCCAAGGGCGTCCTGCTGTACGGGCCCCCCGGCTGCGGCAAGACGCTCATCGCGAAGGCCGTCGCCAACTCCCTTGCCAAGAAGGTCGCCGAGGTGACCGGACAGGCGTCGGGGAAGAGCTACTTCCTCAACATCAAGGGTCCCGAGCTCCTCAACAAGTACGTCGGCGAGACCGAGCGTCACATCCGCCTGGTCTTCCAGCGTGCGAGGGAGAAGGCGAGCGAGGGCACCCCCGTCATCGTCTTCTTCGACGAGATGGAATCCCTCTTCCGCACCCGCGGATCCGGTGTCAGCTCGGACGTGGAGAACACCATCGTCCCCCAGCTGCTCGCCGAGATCGACGGCGTGGAAGGCCTGGAGAACGTCATCGTCATCGGTGCCTCCAACCGTGAGGACATGATCGACCCGGCGATCCTGCGCCCCGGACGACTCGACGTGAAGATCAAGATCGAGCGCCCGGACGCCCAGGCGGCCAAGGACATCTTCGCCAAGTACCTCACCGAGCGGCTCCCGCTGCACGCGGACGACCTCGCCGAACACGGCGCCGACCGGCGCACCACCGTGGACGGCATGATCCAGTCCGTCGTGGAGCAGATGTACGCGGAATCCGAGGAGAACCGCTTCCTCGAGGTGACGTACGCCAACGGCGACAAGGAAGTCCTGTACTTCAAGGACTTCAACTCCGGCGCCATGATCGAGAACATCGTCGGCCGCGCCAAGAAGATGGCCATCAAGGCCTTCCTCGACGCCAACCAGAAGGGCATCAGGGTCTCCCACCTCCTGCAGGCTTGCATCGACGAGTTCAAGGAGAACGAGGACCTGCCCAACACCACCAACCCGGACGACTGGGCCCGCATCTCCGGCAAGAAGGGCGAACGGATCGTCTACATCCGTACGCTCGTCACCGGAAAGCAGGGCGCGGACACCGGACGCTCCATCGACACGGTGGCCAACACCGGTCAGTACCTGTAGAAGACAGGACGGCTGCGGGTGTCCTTCGTGGGTACCCGCAGCCGTCTGTTTTTCAATGAAGGCAATGATCTCCCCACCAGCGCAAAGGCGCTCTAGGCTCTTCGGTACCGCCGAGTCGCGCAGTGCGGGGACGGGCACCGCACACGCACCGGAGAACCAGCGGTACTTGAGCGCCGTTCCCGGAGGGGAGCGCCGCCGGGCAAGGAGGGCCGCATGACCGTACGGCGAGTAATGGGCATCGAGACGGAGTACGGCATCTCCGTCCCCGGCCACCCGAACGCCAATGCCATGCTCACCTCGTCCCAGATCGTCAACGCCTACGCCGCGGCGATGCACCGGGCGCGACGCGCCCGCTGGGACTTCGAGGAGGAGAACCCCCTGCGGGACGCGCGGGGCTTTGACCTCGCCCGTGAGACCGCCGACGCCAGTCAGCTCACCGATGAGGACATCGGCCTCGCCAACGTGATCCTCACCAACGGGGCGCGCCTCTACGTGGACCACGCGCACCCCGAGTACAGCTCACCCGAGGTCACCAACCCCTGGGACGCCGTCCTGTGGGACAAGGCCGGCGAGCGCATCATGGCGGAGGCGGCCGAACGCGCCGCGCAGCTGCCGGGGGCCCAGCCGATCCACCTCTACAAGAACAACACCGACAACAAGGGCGCCTCCTACGGCACGCACGAGAACTACCTGATGAAGCGGGAGACCCCCTTCTCGGACATCGTGCGCCACCTGACGCCGTTCTTCGTGTCCCGGCAGGTCGTCACCGGCGCGGGACGCGTCGGCATCGGCCAGGACGGCCACGAGCACGGCTTCCAGCTCAGCCAGCGCTCGGACTACTTCGAGGTCGAGGTGGGCCTGGAGACCACCCTCAAGCGGCCCATCATCAACACCCGGGACGAGCCGCACTCGGACGCCGAGAAGTACCGCCGCCTGCACGTCATCATCGGCGACGCGAACCTCTCCGAGATCTCGACGTATCTGAAACTGGGCACGACATCGCTGGTCCTCGCCATGATCGAGGACGGCTTCATCGCGGTGGACCTCGCCGTCGACCAGCCCGTGCGCACCCTGCACCAGGTCTCCCACGATCCGACGCTCCAGCGCCTGATCACACTCCGTAGCGGCCGGACACTCACCGCTGTCCAGCTCCAGATGGAGTACTTCGAGCTGGCCCGCAAGTACGTGGAGGAGCGGTACGGCTCCGACGCGGACGAACAGACCAAGGACGTGCTGACCCGCTGGGAAGACGTCCTGGGCCGCCTGGAGAGCGATCCGATGAGCCTCTCCGGAGAGCTCGACTGGGTCGCCAAGCGAGAACTCATGGAGGGCTACCGCCGCCGTGACAGCCTCGACTGGGACGCGGCACGACTGCACCTGGTCGACCTCCAGTACGCGGACGTACGGCCCGACAAGGGCCTCTACAACCGCCTGGTGGCACGCGGCAAGATGAAGCGCCTCCTGGAGGAGCCACAGGTCGAGCGCGCCCAGGCCAAGCCTCCGGAGGACACACGCGCGTACTTCCGCGGCCGCTGCCTCGAGCAGTACGCGGACGACGTGGCCGCGGCCTCGTGGGATTCGGTCATCTTCGACCTGCCGGGGCGCGACTCCCTCCAGCGTGTGCCCACACTGGAGCCGCTGCGCGGCACGCGGAACCACGTCAAGGAGCTCCTTGACCGCTGCCGCACGGCGGAGGATCTGGTCCGGGTGCTCTCCGGAGGCTGAAAGACCCGGCGTGTGGGAATCATCGAGGTGGTCCCCGGACGTTGCAGTAACTACGGGGCCGATGTCAGACCTGGCTTATAGGGTCTGATCAAGTACATCGCACCTAACGAGCGGGGTGAGGTAGATGGCGACCAAGGACACCGGCGGCGGACAGCAGAAGGCGACGCGTTCCACCGAGGAGGTCGAGGAGCAGACAGAGGAAGCGCAGGGCTCCGAAGACCTCAAGGAGCGCCAGGAGAAGCTGAGCGATGACGTGGATTCCGTCCTGGACGAGATCGACGACGTCCTCGAGGAGAATGCCGAGGACTTCGTTCGTTCGTTCGTACAAAAGGGCGGACAGTAGGGCACGGCGGACACGGCGCGGGGAGTGCGTGGCGCGGTACCGGGCCACGCACCTCAACGTCCTGGACCGCACATGTGGATCACCGCCGCGAGGCGGGTAGGGTCCGTGACGAACAGCCCTTCAGACGTAATTCGCTTCAACTGCAAATCGGCCACCGGCGAGTTGGGACACGCTCCCGGCGCACAGCGCCCGGCCGTCACTTACCTGGAAGGAAACGCGTGGAAGCCAACACTCGTAGCACCGGGCGTCTACCAGCTGCCTTCCTGACGCCTGGTTCTTCGTCCTTCATGGACTTTCTGTCCGAGCATCAGCCGGAGATCCTGCCGGGCAACCGGCAGTTGCCGCCCACGCAGGGTGTCGTCGAGGCGCCGCACGGCACGACGATCGTGGCGACGACGTTCCCCGGTGGCGTGGTGCTCGCCGGTGACCGGCGGGCGACCATGGGCAACGTGATCGCGCAGCGCGACATCGAGAAGGTCTTCCCGGCTGACGAGTACTCAGCGGTCGGCATCGCCGGCACCGCCGGTCTCGCCGTGGAGATGGTGAAGCTCTTCCAGCTGGAGCTCGAACACTTCGAGAAGGTCGAGGGCGCCACGCTTTCCCTGGAGGGCAAGGCGAACCGTCTCTCCACGATGATCCGGTCGAATCTGGGAATGGCCATGCAGGGCCTGGCCGTCGTCCCGCTCTTCGCGGGGTATGACGTGGACCGCGAGAAGGGGCGCATCTTCTCGTACGACGTCACGGGCGGCCGTTCCGAGGAGCACGGCTTCGCGGCCACCGGCTCCGGTTCGGTCTTCGCGCGTGGAGCGATGAAGAAGCTCTACCGCAAGGATCTGACGGAGCAGGAGGCGACGACGCTCGTCGTGCAGGCGTTGTACGACGCGGCGGACGACGACTCGGCGACAGGCGGCCCTGATGTCGCCCGCCGGATCTACCCGATCGTCACCGTGATCTCCGAAGAGGGCTTCCGGAGGCTGGCGGAGGAGGAGTCCTCCGAGATCGCCCGCTCGATCCTGGAGCGGCGTCTTGAGCAGCCCGACGGCCCGCGGGCCTCGCTGCTCTGATCGATCCGTATTCGCCACTGACTTCAGTTTCAGTCACTGACAGAAAGGGACGGATAGCCGGTGTCGACGCCGTTCTATGTCTCACCCCAGCAGGCCATGGCCGACCGGGCGGAATACGCCCGCAAGGGCATCGCCCGCGGTCGCAGCCTTGTCGTGCTGCAGTTCGCCGATGGCATCGTGTTCGTCGGCGAGAACCCGTCCCGTGCGCTGCACAAGTTCAGCGAGATCTATGACCGGATCGGCTTCGCGGCCGCCGGCAAGTACAACGAGTACGAGAATCTGCGGATCGGCGGCGTGCGGTACGCCGATCTCCGTGGGTACACGTACGACCGTGACGATGTGACGGCCCGTGGGCTCGCGAACGTCTATGCCCAGACGCTGGGCACGATCTTCTCGAGCAACGCGGAGAAGCCGTACGAGGTCGAGTTGGTCGTCGCCGAGGTGGGCGCCACGCCGGACGGCGACCAGATCTACCGGCTGCCGCACGACGGTTCGATCGTGGACGAGCACGGCTCGGTCGCGGTCGGCGGCAACGCCGAACAGATCAGCACGTATCTCGATCAGCGCCATCGTGACGGGATGACGCTGGCGGAGGCACTGAAGCTGGCCGTGCAGTCGCTGTCCCGCGACACGAACGGCAGCGAGCGGGAGATCCCCGCGGAGCGCCTGGAGGTGGCGGTCCTCGACCGTACGCGGCCGCAGCAGCGCAAGTTCAAGCGGATCGTCGGGCGTCAGCTCGCGCGGCTGCTCGAAGGGGGCGCGTCGGCCCCCACGGATGCCGCGTCCGACAACGAAGAGCCGGACGCCGACTCCGACGACGAGTAGGCGAGCCTGCTTCTCGTGTGCCCCGTGTGCCGGCCCTGTGGCCGGGACGCGGGGCACACGCATGTCTAGCGGGCGGCGGGTGCGGTCGAGCCGCGGACCACCAGTTCGACGGGGAGGGTGTCGGTCCGGGGCGTGCGGCCGTCGAGGACGGCGAGCAGGGAGGTCATGCCGCGTTCGCCGAACTGCTCCGCCGGGAGCCGCACGGTGGTGAGTTCGGGTTCCACGGCGGTCGCCAGCGTGAGGTCGTCGAAGCCGGTCACCGAGAGGTCCTCGGGCACGCGCAGGCCGTGGCGGCGGGCCGCCTTGCAGGCGCCCGCGGCGAGGATGTCGTCGTCGCAGACGAGCGCCGTGGGGCGGGGCCCCGGCGCCGCCAGGGCGGCTTCAGCGGCCGCGCGGGCGTCCTCGACGGTGAGGAGTGCCCGGACGGTGCGTACGGCCGCGTCGGTGCCGCTGAGCGCCGTGGCGAGGGCCTCGGAGCGTACGTCGAAGGTCCAGGAGTCGACGCCCGCGGCGAGGTGCAGGAAGTCGCGGTGGCCGAGGGCGAGGAGATGCTCGGTCACCCGGCGCATGCCGTCGCCGATGTCGAGGTTGACGGTGGCGGCGCCGAGGCTGTCGGCCGGGTCGCTGTCGAGCATGACCAGGGGGAGCGCGTCGCCCTGGATGGTGGCGAGCGCGTCGGAGGCCATGGAGGACGCGAGGATGCCGTCGAGGGCGGCGCGGCTGGAGCCGAAGGGGTCGCGGGCGGGGCCGATGCCTTCGGGGGAGGGGTAGAGGACGACTCCGAAGCCGTGTTCGGCGGCGACGCGGGCGGCTCCGGTGTAGACGCGGGCGAAGAACTCGTTGGTGAGGGCGGGGACGACGAGGAGCGCGGTCCTGGTGCGGCCGAGGCGGAGGTTGCGGGCGGCGAGGTTGGGGCGGTAGCCCAGTTCGAGGGCGGTGGCCCGGACGCGTTCGGCGGTCCGCTCGGCGACGCGGCCGCGCCACTTCTCGCCGAACACGAGGGAGACGGTGGCCTGGGAGACCCCGGCGGCGCGTGCGACGTCGCGGCTCGTGGGGCGTGGCCCCGCGGCCTCCTGCTCTGGCCCGGCCACTACTGGTACCTCCCAGGTCGGTGCCGCGGGGGAGATCGGGATGGACCCGCGGTGAGCGCTCATGGTACGTATGACGCTCGACGTTATACGTAAAACCTCTGCGCGTCGGCGCAGCGGGAGGGGCGGGACGCATGGCTGCCGGATACGCGGAGATCCTTCGGACGAGATACGCCGGGCGGCTGCTCGCGGGCACCCTGGTGGGCCGGCTGCCGAACGCGACGGCCGCGATCGCCATCGTGCTGTTCATCCGCGCCGAGGGCGGGACCTACAGCCTGGCCGGCGCCCTCGCCGCGGTGTACGGCGTGGCCAACGCGGTGGGCCAGCCGCTGCTCGGCCGCCTGGTGGACCTGTACGGGCAGCCGTGGATCCAGCTTCCCTCCGCGGTCGTCTCGGCCCTCGGCATGGCGGCCTTCGCCTTCACCGGGCCCGATTCGCTTGGCCTCGCGTATGTCGCGGTGGGCGTGGCGGGCCTCTTCACGCCGCCCCTCGAAGGCGGCCTGCGCGCGCTGTGGCCCAGCGTCCTCGGCAAGGAGGAGCAGGTGCACAGGGCGTACGCCATGGACGCCATCGCGCAGGAAGTCATGTTCACCGTCGGGCCGTTGCTCGTCACGGCCTGCGTCGCGCTCTGGTCGGAGCAGGCCGCGCTGCTGGTGGTGAACGTCATCGGCGTTCTTGGTGCCCTCTCCGTGGTGATGTCGCAGCCCTCGCGCGCGTGGCGCTCGGCGCCCCGTGAGGCGCACTGGCTCGGCGCGCTGCGCTCACCCGGACTCATCGCGCTGCTCGGCGCTTTCCTCTTCATCGGCATGGCGCTCGGCTCCATCACGGTCGCGGGGGTGTCGTACGCGGACGAGCACGGCGGTGACGCGGTGTACGGCTGGATGATGGCGGCGCTCGGGCTCGGCGCCCTGGTCGGCGGTTCCGTGTACGGGGCGCGGCAGTGGGCCGGCGTACCGGAGCGGCGGCTGACCGTCCTGGTGGCCCTGCTCGCCCTCTGCTACTGGCCGTTGACGCTCACGCCCGGCGCGGTCGCCATGACGGGTCTCACGGCCGTCGCCGGAGTCTTCCTCGCGCCGGCGCTCGCGTGCGCGTTCATCATCGTGGACCGGCACGCGCCGCGGGGCACCGTCACCGAGGCGTTCTCATGGCTCGTGACCACGTTCACGGTCGGCGCGTCGCTCGGCACGGCGGTGGCGGGGCCGGTCGTGGAGTGGGGCGGGACGGTGTGGGGCTTCGCCGTTCCGGGGGGCGCGGGCGTCGCCGCGCTGCTTGTCCTGCTGGCCACGGCGCGGGTGCTCGTACTGCCCGCTGATTCGGCGGTCGTTGCGGGTTCATCGGAAAATGATCGAAACGGTGCCGTCGAACCCGGTTTCAGGGCAGGGCATCAGGCGTAATGTTCAGTCATGGACCGCCGCATTTTCGGGCTGGAGAATGAGTACGGCGTCACGTGCACGTTTAGGGGACAGCGCCGTCTGTCTCCTGACGAGGTGGCGCGCTACCTCTTCCGCCGTGTTGTCTCATGGGGCCGCAGCAGCAACGTCTTTCTGCGGAACGGCGCCCGCCTCTATCTTGACGTCGGGTCACATCCGGAATACGCAACACCGGAATGTGACAACGTGACCGAGCTGGTCACGCACGACAAGGCGGGCGAGCGCATTCTGGAAGGCCTGCTCGTCGACGCCGAACGCCGCCTGCACGAGGAGGGAATCGCGGGCGACGTCTATCTCTTCAAGAACAACACCGACTCGGCGGGAAACTCCTACGGCTGCCACGAGAACTATCTGGTGGCCCGGCACGGGGAGTTCTCGCGGCTCGCGGACATCCTCATTCCCTTCCTCGTCACGCGACAGCTGCTCTGCGGCGCGGGCAAGGTGCTGCAGACTCCACGCGGCGCCGTGTACTGCGTCAGCCAGCGTGCCGAGCACATCTGGGAAGGGGTCTCCTCCGCGACCACCCGCTCCCGGCCGATCATCAACACCCGCGACGAACCGCACGCGGACGCCGAGCGCTACCGCAGGCTGCACGTCATCGTCGGTGACTCGAACATGTCCGAGACGACCATGCTCCTGAAGGTCGGCGCCACCGACCTCGTGCTGCGCATGATCGAAGCGGGCACGGTGATGCGCGACCTGACCCTGGAGAACCCGATCCGGGCGATCCGCGAGGTCAGCCACGACATCACGGGCCGCCGCAAGGTGCGTCTGGCCAGCGGCCGCGAGGCCTCCGCCCTCGAGGTCCAGCGCGAGTACTACGAGAAGGCCGTGGACTTCGTGGAGCGCCGCGGCATCCGCACGGGCACGGTCGAGCAGGTCCTCGAACTGTGGGGCCGCACGCTCGACGCGATCGAGGCCGAGGACCTCGACCGCATCGGCACCGAGATCGACTGGGTCATGAAGTACAAGCTCATCGAGCGGTACCGAGCGAAGAACAACATGACCATGTCGCATCCGCGGGTCGCGCAGATAGACCTCGCGTATCACGACATCCACCGCCGTCGCGGGCTGTACTACCTCCTGGAGAGGAAGGGGCAAGCCGCCCGCATCTGCAATGACTTGAAGATCTTCGAGGGCAAGTCGGTGCCGCCGCAGACCACCCGCGCGCGGCTGCGCGGCGACTTCATCCGCAGGGCCCAGGAGCAGCGCCGCGACTTCACGGTCGACTGGGTGCACCTGAAGCTCAACGACCAGGCACAGCGCACGGTGTTGTGCAAGGACCCCTTCCGGTCGGTGGACGACCGGGTGGAGAAACTGATCGCCGGGATGTAACCCCGGATACAGCAGGTGCGTTGCGGGAACGCAACGCGGGGCGCCGTACGTTCCTCGTACGGCGCCCTTCTCCATGCGTAGAGTTGCGCGCACGCCAACCGACAAGATCGACCGATACGAGGCCCCCACCGTGCGCCGACGCTCACTCCTCCTTGCTGTTCCGGCCGGCCTGCTCACGCTGGCCGGGTGTGGTGACGACAAGAAGGCCGACAAAGCCAAGCCCAGCGACAGCCCAGCCCCTTCCAACTCGACCTCGGCCGCACCGACGGCGAAGATCGTGGACGGGCCCCTGCCCGAGATCACGAAAGGGACGAAGTTCGGCCAGAAGCCGACCATCGCGAAGGGGCCCGGCAAGCCGTCCTCCGACCTCGCGGTCAAGACCCTGGTCGAGGGCAAGGGTGCCGAGGTGAAGAAGGGCGATTACCTCCAGGCCAACTACCTCGGCCAGATCTGGGCCACGGCGAAGGTCTTCGACAACTCGTACGACCGCGGCAACCCCACGGTCTTCCCGATCGGCACCGGTCAGGTCATCCCCGGCTGGGACCAGGCGCTCGTGGGCAAGAAGCTCGACAGCCGCGTGCAGCTCGCGATCCCGCCGAAGATGGGTTACGGCACGGAGGGCAACAAGCAGGCGGGCATCAAGGGCGACGACACGCTGGTCTTCGTCGTCGACCTGGTGGGCACCTTCAGCGCCAAGAGCTCGGCCAAGGGCAAGGAGGTCGCGCAGTCCAACATCGACCTGCCCAAGGTCGGCACGAACACGGACGGCAAGGCCCCCTCGATCGACGTCCCGAAGAAGGACGCCCCGAAGAAGCTCGTCGCGAACTACATCCTCGAGGGCGACGGCGACGAGATCAAGGAGACCGACAGCCTCCTGTGCCAGTACAAGGGCGTGCTGTGGGCCGACGGCAAGGAGTTCGACTCCTCGTACAAGAGGAACGAACTGGCCTCGTTCCAGCTCGCGCAGGTCGTCAAGGGCTGGGCGCAGGGCCTGACCGGCAAGAAGGTCGGCAGTCGCGTCCTGGTCGTCGTCCCCCCGAAGCTCGGGTACGGTGACCAGCCGCCGCAGGGCAGCACCATCAAGAAGGACTCCACGCTGGTCTTCACCGTGGACATCCTCGCGAAGATGTAACACTGTCCCGGCTGGCCATTCGTATCAAAGCAGGAGCAATAGACGTGAGCATCGAGAAGCCCGAGATCGACTTCCCCGAGGGCCCGGTCCCCACCGACCTCCAGATCGTGGACATCTGGGAGGGCGACGGCCCGGAGGCGAAGGCGGGCGCCACCGTCTCCGTCCACTACGTGGGAGTGGCTTTCTCCACCGGTGAAGAGTTCGACGCCTCCTGGAACCGCGGCACGCCGCTCCAGTTCCAGCTCGGCGCCGGTCAGGTCATCGCCGGCTGGGACCAGGGCGTCCAGGGCATGAAGGTCGGCGGTCGCCGCCGCCTGACCATCCCCTCGCACCTCGCGTACGGCGAGCGCGGCGCCGGTGGCGGCCGTATCGCGCCCGGCGAGGCCCTGATCTTCGTCTGCGACCTCGTCGGCGTCTGAGCGACGACCGAGCGATGACTGAGGACAAGGTCTGATCAGACCTGTCCGTCGAGGCCCATGCCGGTTCCGGCATGGGCCTCGGCTTTTCCCACGACACCCCGGGGCGGTACGGTCGGCGGTCGGAAGCACTGTTGAGAAAGGGCGTCGATGGCCATTGCCAAGGCCGAGCGGCTGATGAACCTGGCGCTGTGTCTGCTCGGGACGCGGCGGCCGCTCAGCAAGCGCGAGCTGCGCGAGTCCATCGAGGCCTATCTGGAGGCGGGGTCCGACGACTCCTTCAACCGGATGTTCGAGCGCGACAAGGACGATCTGCGCGAACTCGGCCTGGTCATCGAGACGGTGGAGAATCTCGACGGCGAGGTCGGCTATCTCGCGCGCCGCGACAGCAACCGCCTCCCGCCCATCACCATCGACGCCGAGGAGGCCGCGGCGCTCGGCCTCGCGGCCAAGGTCTGGCAGCAGGCACGCCTCGCCGGAGCCGCCAGCGGCGCCCTGCAGAAGCTGCGCGCCGCGGGCCTCCCCGAGGACGTCGACCCGTACGAGGCACACAGCGCGCTCGAGCCGCGCATCCCCGTGCACGAGGCATCCTTCGAGCCGCTGATGCTCGCCTGCCGCGACCGCCGCCCCGTCGTCTTCGACTACCGCAAGGCCACCGCGGCCCGCCCCGAGCCCCGCCACGTCGAGCCGTGGGCGCTCGAATGCTGGCGCGGCCACTGGTACCTCGCGGGCTGGGACCGTGACCGCGGCGCCGAGCGCGTGTTCCGGCTCTCCCGCATCACCGGGAAGGTCCGCGCCCGCGCGGGCAAGTTCACCGCGGGCGTCCCCGATGTCGTCACGGTGCGCGAGACCGTCGCGGGCTGGGCGGGGGAGAGCGCCGACCGCTCCGCCCTGATCCGGCTGCGGACGGGCGCGGGCTACCCGCTGCGCGCCAAGGCCGCCCGGATACGTGAAGTGGGCGAGGGGTGGGACGAGTTGGAGATTCCGTACGGGCACGGGCTCGACGCCTGGCTGGTGGAGTTCGGGCCCGACGTGGTGGTCCTCGAGCCCGCCGAGCTGCGGGCCGACGTGGTGGACCGGCTGCGCGCCGTGGCCAAGGGCTGAGGGGGACACACCGAATCATGGCCACGAACGCCATCGACCAGACCCGGCGGATGCTCTCGCTGGTGACGTATCTGCGCGAGCGCCCCGGCGCCCACGTCAGCGACGTCGCCCGCGCCTTCGGGATCACCGAGGACGAGCTGATCTCCGACCTGGACGTGCTGCCGCTGTGCGGGACCAGCTTCCGCGGCGGCGACCTCCTGGACATCGACACCGACGGCGACCGCATCTGGTGGCACAACCCGGACGACGTGGCGGCCCCCCTGCGGCTCGCCGCCGACGAGGCCACCGCGCTCCTGGTGGCCGCCCGCGCGGTCTCCACGCTCCCCGGGCTGCGCGAGAGCGACCGGCAGGCGCTGGTGCGCGCCACCGCCAAGCTGGAGACGGCGGCCGGGGAGAACGCGGGCGCCAGCGCGCGGCTCTCGGTGACCTTCGAGTCCGAGGGCGGCGTCTTCGCCGAGGTCGACCGCGCCATCTCCGAGCGGCGCAGGCTCTGGCTGCGCTACTACTCACCGGCGCGCGACGAGCTCACCGAGCGCGAGGTCGACCCGATCCGCCTCTTCGCCGTCGGGCACACGTACATGGAGGCGTGGTGCTACCTCTCCGAGGCGCGCCGCACCTTCCGCCTCGACCGGGTGGCCGAGATCAGGATTCTGGACGAGGCGTCCGCGCCGCCCGAGGTCGAGCTGCGTGACCTCTCCGAAGGGCTCGTGCAGCCGGCCGCGGAGGACCCCGAGGTGGTCGTCGAGGTAGGCCCCGGCGGTCGCTGGGTCGCCGAGTACTACCCCCACGACAGCGCCGAGGAACTCCCCGACGGCGGTCTGCGGATCACGCTGCGCACCCCGGACCCCACCTCGCTGCGCAGGCTCGCGCTGCGGCTCGGCGGGGACGGGCACATCGTCTCCCCGGCGGATCTCGCGGACAGCGCGCGGCAGGCGGCGCGCGAGGCCCTCGCGGCCTATGACGAGCACGACAAACACCCCGGCGGGTCGTACGACAGGCAGGAGCAAGGGCGTTGACCACCAGCCTCATGTCCGAGATTCCCGGAATGTCGAGAATCGCCCCCGTGCTCTTCAAGGCCGCCTGCCCCGACTGCCGCGCCCGCTTCGAACTCTCCGCGGGCGCCCTGCGGTTGGCCATCGGCGCCTCGGCCCGCACCACCTTCTACTCGTTCACCTGCCCGGAGTGCGGCAACGCGGTGCGCAAGCCCGCGGGCGAACGCATCGTCGAACTGCTCACCGGCGGCGGGGTGCGGACACTGCGTCTGCACTCGACCGTCTAGGCTCGGCGCATGTTCTGGGCGATGCTGGCGATTGCCGCGGGGTTCTGTGGCCTCGCCGTGCTCGGCGTACTGGCGATTCGGGTCTTCATCGAGGCGCAGCGCCTCAGCACTCAAGTGACGCAGACCACACAGCGGATCAACCGTGCGGCGGAGGATCTCGAGGCGGCGGCGACCGGTGTGGCCCGGGCGAGCCGAGATGTCCTGTAGGTCCAGAAGATCCTGCGGGTGTCGCGGAGACGCACGTCGACACCGCTGCCTGTCAACTTCCCTTGTCCGGAAGGTACGCTGCTGAAGTAGCCCGGAGTGCGAGGCGCGGGCCGCAACTGGGGGTACGCACAGGGATTGCCCTGCGTTCACCCCCGAGCGTTACGATCGCTGTCAGCACGGTGGCCGGACAGCAGTCCGACCTGTCCGGCAGCCCCGCCCCTGCCGCCTCGGTGAGAAGGTAAAGACGTATGTTTTCCGGAAAGATCGGCGCCCCCGAGATCATTCTCATTCTCGTCGTTGTCATTCTGCTGTTCGGCGCGAAGAAGCTTCCCGACATGGCCCGGTCGCTCGGCAAGTCCGCGCGCATCCTCAAGAGCGAGGCCAAGGCGATGAAGTCGGACGGCAAGAAGGACGAAGCCGCCCCGGCCGACCCGCCCGGTGACCCTTCCGCCGCTCAGCCGCGCACCATCCAGGCCGCGCCCGGCGACGTGTCCAGCTCCCGCCCGGTCACCGAGCCCACCGACAGCACCACTCAGCGCTGATCCAAGGCCGGCGACGGCCGGCCTGCCGCACGAGATGAGGACGTGGGTTGCTCAAGTCTGCCCGCAAGAAGGAACAGGATCCCGAGGGGCGGATGCCGCTTGCGGAGCACCTGCGCGAGCTGCGCAACCGGCTCGCGAAGGCCGTGCTGGCCATCATCGTCGTCGCGATCGTCGCTGCCTTCTTCTACAAGGACATCATCGAGTTCTTCACGAACCCGATCCTGAGCTCCGTAGGGTGCGAGTCGAGCTTCGCCGAGCTGGCGGACAAGGGCGGCGAGGAGACCTGCGCGCGCATCGTGCTGAACGGTCTGATCACGCCGTTCACGCTCGCCCTGAAGATCTCGCTGATGGCCGGCGTGGTGCTCGCTTCGCCGATCTGGCTGTACCAGCTCTGGGCCTTCATCGCGCCCGGTCTGCACAAGAGCGAGAAGAAGTACGCGTACGCGTTCGTGGGCGCGGGCTTCCCGCTGTTCATGGGCGGCGCGTTCTTCGCGTACAAGACGCTGCCGACGATGGCGCGCGTGCTGCTTGAGTTCTCGCCCGGGGGCGTCGACAACCAGCTGCCGCTCGATGAGCTGATCGACCTGGTCACGCGCATGGTGGTCGTCTTCGGTCTCTCCTTCGAGCTGCCGCTGCTTCTGGTGATGCTCAACCTCACCGGAGTCATCACGGGCAAGCGCATGCTCGGCTGGTGGCGCGGCATGATCATGGGCATCACGGTCTTCGCGGCCGTGGCGACGCCCAGCACGGACCCGCTGACCATGATGGCCCTCGCCGGACCGATCTGGGTCCTCTACTTCGCGGCCACCGCCTTCTCGCTCCTGAACGACCGGCGCAAGGCCAGGATCGAAGCGGCGAAGCCCGCGGACGACGAAGCGTCCGAGCTGGACCTCACGCCCGAGGACGTCGGCGAGATCGAGCCTGTCTCCGCGCACCGGGCGCTGCCCGAGCAGGCGAGCGGCGACGGAGCGAAGCGAGACCGGGTAAACGGTTTCGACGACGTGACGTGACCTTGTAAGGTCCTCCCGCACACTCCGTCCGGGGGACCCCAGTGACCAGCGACATCACACTCTTCGTCAATCCCACCGCGGGCCGCGGCCGGGGCGCCCACGCGGCGCAGCCGGCCGCTTCCGCGTTGCGGGCCGCGGGCCACTCCGTCCGCACGGTCATCGGGGAGGACTCCGCCGACGCGCTGCGCCGGGCACGCGAAGCCGTGGACGCCGGGACGCGCGCGCTGATCGCCGTCGGCGGTGACGGCATGGCGAGCCTCGCGCTGCAGGCCGTCGCGCGGACCTCGACGCCCTTGGGCGTGGTCGCCGTGGGCACCGGCAACGACTTCGCGCGTGCCCTCGGTCTTCCGGTGCGCGACCCGGCCGCCGCGGGGGCCGTCATCGCCGAGGCGCTCGACGCGGGGCGCACCCGCGACGTCGACCTGGGGCGGGTGGGCAAGACGTGGTTCGGCACCGTGCTCGCCTCCGGCTTCGACTCACGGGTCAACGACCGGGGCAACCGGATGCGCTGGCCCACCGGCCGCTTCAAGTACGACCTCGCCATGGCCGTGGAGCTCGCGGCCTTCCGGCCCACCCCGTTCCGCATCACCCTTGACGACGAGCAGGTCCACGAGATCGACGCGACGCTCGTCGCCGTGGGCAACGGCACCTCGTACGGCGGGGGCATGAGGATCTGCGCGCGGGCCGACATGAGTGACGGCCTCTTCGACGTCACGGTCGTCCGTGACTGCAGCCGTACGACGCTCCTGAAGGTCTTCCCGCGGGTCTACAAGGGCACGCACCTGGATCACCCCAAGGTCACCGTGTTCCGGGCCTCGAAGGTGGAGATCGCCGCGCCCGGAGTCACCGGTTACGCGGACGGGGAGCAGCTCGGCGGCCTGCCGCTGACGGCACAGTGCGTGCCGGGGGCCGTACGTGTGCTCGGGCCCGGGGGACCGCGGGAGCCGTAAGACAGATAATGATCGTCCGTTGTCAGTGGTGGCCGGTAGTCTCGAAAGCACGATGACAGAGGACCTCTCACCGGCCGAGCGGTATGCGGCGGCGCGCGAGCGCGCTGTCGAGCAGGCCACAGCACTCGCCGGCTTCCGCGAGATGTACGAATTCGGCCTCGACCCCTTCCAGATCGAGGCCTGTCGGGCGCTCGAGGCGGGCAAGGGCGTGCTCGTGGCCGCCCCCACGGGTTCGGGCAAGACGATCGTCGGCGAGTTCGCCGTGCACCTGGCCCTGCTTCAGGGCAAGAAATGCTTCTACACCACGCCCATCAAGGCGCTCTCCAACCAGAAGTACGCCGACCTCTCCAAGAGGTACGGCGCGGACAAGGTCGGTCTCCTGACCGGCGACAACAGCGTGAACTCCGACGCCCCGGTGGTCGTGATGACCACCGAAGTCCTGCGGAACATGCTGTATTCGGGCTCGCAGTCGCTGCTGAACCTCGGCTATGTGGTGATGGACGAGGTGCACTACCTCTCCGACCGCTTCCGAGGAGCCGTCTGGGAAGAGGTGATCATCCACCTCCAGGAGTCGGTGACGCTGGTCTCCCTGTCGGCGACCGTCTCGAACGCCGAGGAGTTCGGCGACTGGCTGGACACCGTGCGCGGCGACACCCAGGTGATCGTCTCGGAGCACCGGCCGGTGCCGCTGTTCCAGCACGTCCTCGCCGGACGCCGGATGTACGACCTCTTCGAGGAGGGCGAGGGCCAGCGCAAGGCCGTCAACCCCGACCTCACGCGCATGGCGCGGATGGAGGCCAGCCGCTCGTACAACCCGCGTGACCGCCGCAAGGGCAAGATGGTCCGCGAGGCCGACCGTGAGCGCGAGCGCAGACAGCGGTCGAGGATCTGGACGCCGGGGCGCCCCGAGGTCATCGACCGGCTCGACTCCGAGGGCCTCCTTCCCGCGATCACCTTCATCTTCAGCCGCGCCGCCTGCGAGGCCGCCGTGCAGCAGTGCCTGCACGCGGGACTGAGGCTGAACGGCGAGGAGGCGCGGGCCCAGGTCCGCGAGATCGTCGAGGAGCGCACGGCCGCCATCCCGGACGAGGACCTGCACGTCCTTGGCTACTACGAATGGCTGGAAGGCCTGGAGCGCGGCATCGCCGCGCACCACGCGGGCATGCTGCCGACCTTCAAGGAAGTCGTCGAGGAGCTCTTCGTCCGCGGTCTCGTGCGAGCCGTCTTCGCCACCGAGACCCTTGCCCTGGGCATCAACATGCCCGCGCGCAGCGTGGTGTTGGAGAAGCTCGTCAAGTGGAACGGCGAGCAGCACGCGGACATCACGCCCGGTGAGTACACCCAGCTGACCGGTCGTGCCGGACGGCGTGGCATCGATGTCGAGGGCCATGCCGTGGTCCTGTGGCAGCGCGCCATGAGCCCGGAGCACCTCGCGGGCCTCGCCGGTACGCGCACGTATCCGCTGCGCTCCAGCTTCAAGCCCTCGTACAACATGGCGGTGAACCTGGTCGAGCAGTTCGGGCGCCACCGCTCGCGTGAGCTTCTGGAGACGTCCTTCGCGCAGTTCCAGGCCGACAAGTCGGTCGTCGGGATCTCCCGGCAGGTGCAGAAGAACGAAGAGGGACTTGAGGGCTACAAGGCCTCGATGACCTGTCACCTGGGCGACTTCGAGGAGTACGCCCGGCTGCGCCGCGAGCTGAAGGACCGGGAGACCGAGCTCGCCAAGCAGGGCGCCAACCAGCGCAGGGCTGCGGCGGCCGCCGCCCTGGAGAAGCTCAAGCCGGGTGACGTCATCCACGTGCCGACCGGGAAGTACGCGGGCCTGGCGCTCGTCCTGGACCCGGGCATCCCCGCGGGCCGGGTCAACGGCCACCGCGGCTTCGAGCACCAGGACGGGCCCAGGCCCCTGGTGCTCACCGCCGAGCGGCAGGTCAAGCGCCTGGCCTCGATGGACTTCCCGGTGCCGGTCGAGGCCCTTGAGCGGATGCGCATCCCGAAGTCGTTCAACGCGCGCTCGCCGCAGTCGCGCCGGGACCTGGCGTCCGCCCTGCGCACGAAGGCCGGGCACATCGTGCCGGAGCGGCACCGCAAGGGGCGCGCGGTCGCCGCCGACGACCGCGAGATCGCCCGGCTGCGCACGGAACTGCGGGCGCACCCCTGCCACGGGTGCGACGAGCGGGAGGACCACGCGCGGTGGGCCGAGCGCTTCCACCGCCTGCGGCGGGACACCGTGCAGCTCGAGCGCCGCATCGAGGGGCGCACGAACACCATCGCGCGGACCTTCGACCGGATCGTCGCGCTGCTCACCGAGTTGGACTACCTCCGGGGTGACGAGGTCACCCAGAACGGCAAGCGGCTCGCCCGGCTCTATGGCGAGCTGGACCTCCTGGCGAGCGAATGCCTGCGCGAAGGCGTGTGGGAGGGGCTCAACCCCGCCGAACTGGCCGCGTGTGTCTCGGCGTTGGTGTTCGAGGCCCGGGCGGCGGACGACGCGATCGCCCCGAAGCTGCCGTCGGGGAAGGTGAAGGCGTCCCTCGGCGAGATGGTGCGGATCTGGGGCCGGCTCGATGCCCTGGAGGAAGAGTTCAAGATCAACCAGGCGGAGGGGGTCGGGCAGCGGGAGCCGGACCTCGGGTTCGCCTGGTCGGCGTACATGTGGGCGTCGGACAAGGGCCTCGACGAGGTGCTGCGGGAGGCGGAGATGCCCGCGGGCGACTTCGTGCGGTGGTGCAAGCAGGTGATCGACGTGCTGGGGCAGATCTCGGCCGCCGCTCCCCGCGAGGGGTCCACCGTGGCCAAGAACGCCCGTAAGGCCGTGGATCAGCTGCTGCGAGGTGTGGTGGCGTACAGCTCCGTCGGCTGACCGGCCGCGACGCGCGGTCGGCGCCGAAGGGCGGGCCCGGGGATTTCACCCCCGGGCCCGCCCTTTCTCGTATCCAGATCCGCCTGTTCGACGCCATCACTCCACGTGTTCGATTGATCGCCACGCGTGCAAATGGAGCCGAGTGTATGCCCGTCGATGCGCGCGATGCAGGGCCTTGCTGAATATGACTCGGCGATGATTCCGGCGGACTAAGCTCGCCCGGAGCGCGGCGAGTTGAAACGTGTTGCGACGGATTCGCGCGTTTGTTCATAGATGTTTCGATTGTTCGCTTACGTCTACCGCTGCCAACTCCCCGCTCATTTCCCCCATTTCCCAGCACCGCCCCCCATTCCTCCCCCGAGACAAGTCTTCAGAGGGCATACATGGTGAGTGTTCAATCGCCTCCCGGTGGCCGAGAAGTCCCTTACGCACGCGTGCTGTTGCTGCCCGCCCTGCTGATGGCCGCGGCCACCGGAGCCGCGGTCGCCGCGGTGACGGAACCCGCCCGCATCGCGGTGGGCTGGTGCGGCGCGATCGCGACCCTCGTGGTCGTCGCGGTCGGCGCCGCAGCCGTGCGACGCGGCCGGACCATCCGGGAGTTGCACACCCAGTACGCGCAACGCATCGCTTCCCTGGAGCAGCGCATCGCGTCCCATGACGACGAGACCATCCGCCTGGGCAGGGAGATCATCCCCGAGGCCGTCTTCCGGCTCCGGCAGGGCGAAGCGCCCTCGGAGATCATCCGCCATCTCATCGACGGCGACGAGTCCTTCGCCGAGCTGCCGTTCCCACAGCGCAAGCTGCTCCGGAACGTCCTGGACACCCTGGACTCCGGAGAGGCGAGCCGCGAGTCCTCGCAGCGCGCCTTCGTCAACATCGCCCGTCGCGTCCAGGCCATCGTCCACCAGCAGTCCGCGGAACTGCGCGAGATGGAGGAGTTCCACGGCCGCAACCCCGAGGTCTTCGACGACCTGCTCCGCATCGACCACGGCACCGCGCTGATCGGCCGCCTCGCCGACTCGATCACCGTGCTCGGCGGCGCCCGCCCGGGACGCCAATGGCCCAAGCCCGTACCGCTGTTCAGCGTGCTGCGCGGCGCCATGTCCCGCATCCTGGAGTACCAGCGCGTCGACCTGCACTCGATCGCCAAGGTCGCGATCCGCGGCACGTCCGTGGAACCGCTCATCCACGCCTGCGCCGAGCTGCTCGACAACGCTACGCGCTACTCGCCGCCGCAGACCCGCGTGCACGTCACCGCCGTCGAGGTGCAGACCGGCATCGCCGTCGAGATCGAGGACGGCGGCGTCAGCCTCAGCGAGGAGGCACGGGCCCGGGCCGAGCGCATGCTCGCGCAGGCCCAGGCCGGCTACGACCTGAACGACCTCGGCGAGAGCCCGCGCCTCGGCATGGCCGTCGTGGGACGGCTCTCGCAGATGTACAACCTGCAGGTCTCGCTGCGGCAGTCCGCGTACGGCGGCGTCCGCGCGGTGCTCATCGTCCCGCGCGAGATGCTCACCACCGGACCCGCCCCCGGCCTCGCCCACGGCATCGGCGCGTCCGCGGTGCCCCGGGTGAACTCCGAAGGCGTGCCCATCGAGGAGGCCCACGGCATCCGGCGCAAGAAGCCCCGGGTGATGACGGCAGGACCGCCGCTCCCCAAGTCGTTCGGCGCGGCCATGGAGGACGACATCCCCGAGGTCACCGAATGGACCTCGGGCGGCCTGCCGCAGCGCCGCAGCCGCGTCCGCACCCCGCTGGCCGAGCGTCTCGCCCAGGAAGCCGCGGACGAGAAGTACCACAAGCAGCGCGCTCAATACGCCCCGCAGGCGGCCGCGCCGGTTGTACCCGAACCGGCGAAGAAGGAGGAGAAGGAGCCCGGCCTCTGGATCGAGGCCTTCATGAAGGGCGTGAACGGCGACGACTCCGCAGCCGATGACCCGTTGCTCCCCAAGGGCCACAGCGAGAACGACCACGGCACCGCCGACAGTGCCGACAACGCCGACGAGGGGGGCTGGAAGTGATCCAGCAACGGGCCAATTTCGACTGGATGCTCAAGGAACTCGCCGACGGCGTGCCGCAGACCCGGCAGATCGTGGTGCTCTCCGCGGACGGCCTGCGCATCGCGCGCTACGGCGGCGACCCTGACGCGGCCGACCGGATCGCCGCCGCCTGCGCGGGGCTTCAGTCCCTGGCGGCGGCGGTCGCCACCGAGATCCCGCACGCCGACGGCGGCATGCGCATGGTGATCATCGAGGTCGGCGGCGGCTACTTCTATCTGATGGCGGCGGGCGCCGGGGCGTATCTCGCCGTGCTCGCCGACGAGACCGTCGACGCGGGCCTCATCGGCAACCGCATGCGGGACCTGGTCGTCCGGATCGGCGCCCATCTGACGAGTCCGCCCCGGCGAGACGGGCAGGCCGTATGAATCCTCCGCAAGGGGACAACCCCTCCCACCGAGACGACCCTCCCCAACGGGAACGGCGCAGCCCGGAGAACCCCGAGCGGCTCTACATCCTGACCGGTGAGGACACGGAGCGGGCAGCGATCGACCTCGTCACGCTGATCGTCGCGAACGGCGAGGCACCGCCCACGGCAGAACCCGAGCACTCCGACGTCCTGCGGCTGTGTCAGACGCCGCTGTCCGTCGCCGAGCTCTCCGCGTACCTCGCGCTGCCGTACAGCGTTGTGACCGTGCTCCTCACCAGGATGCTCGAGGCCGACCTGGTACAGGCGCGGGCATCGATCGTCCGCTCCACGCTCCCCGATCGTTCACTCCTCGAAGCGGTGATGCATGGACTTCAAAAGCTCTGACACGATCACCGGGCCCAGCAGCGAAGAGGTCCTGCCGCATACGGCCACGGCCGCCGTGAAGATCGTGATCGTGGGCGGCTTCGGGGTCGGCAAGACGACGATGGTCGGCTCCGTCAGCGAGATCCGTCCGCTGACCACCGAAGAGACCATGACCCAGGCGGGCATCGGCGTCGACGACAACTACGGCTCCGACACCAAGACGGCCACCACCGTCGCGATGGACTTCGGCCGGATCAGCATCTCCGAAGAGCTGGTGCTCTACCTGTTCGGCACCCCCGGCCAGGAGCGCTTCTGGTTCCTGTGGAACGGCCTCTTCGAAGGCGCGCTGGGCGCGGTGGTCCTCCTGGACACCCGACGCCTCGAGGTCAGCTTCGACGTGATCGGCCGCCTGGAGGAACGCGGCGTGCCCTTCGTCGTCGCCGTCAACGACTTCCCCGACGCGCCCCATCACCCGATGGAGACGCTGCGCCGCGCACTCGACCTGGACGACGCGGTGCCGATGGTGAAGTGCGACGCCCGGCAGCGCGCGTCGAGCCGGGACACCCTGCTGACCCTCATGCGGTACCTGCACTCCCTGACCGTGGCCCCCGTCTGACAACTCCCCCTATTCGCAACCCCGGAGCGACGAACGTGACGACTCCTTCCCAACCCCACACCGGCACGGACGACCCCGCCGTGCCACCGCCCGGCTGTCCCGCGCACGGTCTGGGCGCCGGCGGCCTGCGCCGTCTCTACGGACCCGAGGCGGAGACCGACCTCGCGGGCGTGTACGAGAAGCTGCGTGCCGAGCACGGCGCGGTGGCCCCGGCCCTGCTGCACAACGACGTACCCATCTGGGCGGTCCTCGGCCACAGCGAGAACCTGCACATGGTCCGCACCCCCTCGCAGTACACCCGCGACCCACGCCAGTGGCGGGCCATCATCGACGGCTCCATGGGCCCGGACAACCCGCTCGCCCCCGTCGTCACCTACACGCCCATGGCCAGCATGGCCGAGGGCGCGGAGCACGAGCGGCTGCGCGGCGCGGTCACCGGCGCCATGGCGCTCCTCGACCACCGCGGCATCCGCCGCTACATCAACCGGTACAGCAACCTCCTGCTCAACGACATCTGCCAGGCCGGGCGCGCGGACGTCGTGAGCCAGTTCGCCGAGCATCTGCCGATGATGGTGATGTGCCATGTCATCGGCATGCCCGAGGAGTACAACGAGCGGCTGGTGCAGGCCGCCCGCGACATGCTCAGGGGCACCGAGACCGCCATCGCCAGCAACGCGTACATCATGGACGCGCTGACGCGGCTCGTGGCGCGGCGCCGGGCGCAGGCCGAGGAGGACTTCACCAGCAACCTCATCGCGCAGCCCGCGCAGCTCACGGACGACGAGGTCGCCGCGCACCTGCGCCTCGTGCTCATCGCCTCGTACGAGGCCACGGCCAACCTCATCGCCAACGCCCTGCGCATGGTCCTGACCGACCCGCGCTTCCGCGCCCAGCTCAGCGGCGGCCAGATGACGGTCCCCGAGGCGGTCGAGCAGTCCCTGTGGGACGAGCCGCCGTTCAGCGCGATGATCGGCTACTTCGCCAAGCAGGACACCCAGCTCGGCGGCAAGCAGATCAAGGCGGGCGACGGTCTGATCCTCGGCATCGCGCCGGGCAACGTCGACCCCGTCGTACGCCCGGACCTCACCGCCAACATGCAGGGCAACCGCTCCCACCTGGCGTTCAGCGGCGGGCCGCACGAGTGCCCGGGGCAGGATCTCGGCCGTGCCATCGCCGACACGGGGGTGGACGCGCTGCTCATGCGCTTCCCGGACGTGGAACTCGACTGCGAGGAACACGAGTTGAGGTGGACCTCCTCGATCCTCTCCCGGCACCTGGTGTCGCTCCCGGTGCATTTCGCGCCGCGGCCTCCGCAGGACGTGATGGCGCGGCCCATGGCGCGGGTCCCCGACGCGCGCAACGAATGGCATGTGTCGTCGCCGGCTCCACGGCCCGCGTATCCCGCGACGCCCGCGCCCCGGCCCACGCCTGGTCCGGCCGCGCAGCCTGCCGCTCCGCCGCCCGTGCCGGAGGCCGCGCCGGTGGCCGTTTCGGTGCCGCGGCAGGGGGCGTGGCGGAGGTTCGTGACCTGGTGGCGGGGCTACTGACCGCCCGCTGACGGGTTCTCGTTCTCCCAGGAGTCGTACGAGGTCCAGGCGCCCAGGGTGCGGGTGCTGACGAAGCGGTGGTCGGCGCCCGTGACGGGGTCCCTGAACTCCAGTACGCGGGAGAGGAGTTGGAGGGGCCGCCGGAAATCGTCCGGCGGCACCGGCCCCGCCACCAGCGGGTAGACCGGATCTCCGAGGATCGGCAGGCCAAGGGCGTTCATGTGCACGCGCAGCTGGTGGGTGCGGCCGGTGTGCGGAGTGAGGCGGTAGCGCCCCAAGGTGCCGTTGTGCTCAACGAGTTCGACGCGGCTCTCGCTGTTGGGGTCGGCGCCGGGAACCTCGTAGGCGGCGATGATGCCGCGCTCCTTGACGATGTGGCTGCGCACGGTGCGGGGGAGTGCGATGCCGGGGTCGTGGGCGGCCACGGCCTCGTACTCCTTCGACACCCGCCGCTCGCCGAACAGCGTCTGGTACGCGCCGCGTTCCTCCGGCCGCACGGTGAAGAGGATCAGCCCCGCGGTGAGCCGGTCCAGGCGGTGCGCCGCGCCGAGCGTGGGGAGGCCGAGGTCCCTGCGGAGCCGGGCGAGCGCGGTCTCGGTGACATGGCTGCCGCGGGGTGTGGTCGCCAGGAAGTGGGGCTTGTCGGCGACGACGATGTGCTCGTCGCGGTACACCACGTCGATGGCGTACGGCACCGGGACCTCGTCCGGCAGGTCGCGGTGGAACCACACGAAGGTGCCGGGGACGTAGGGGGCGTCCGGCGTCACGGGAAGCCCGTCCACGCCGACGATCAGCCCGTCTCTCAGCATCCCGTCGATGACCCCGGGCCCGGCCTTCAGCCGCTCGACGAGATGGTCCCGTACGGTCGCCCACGCTCCGTCGGCCGGCAGCTTGACCCGCATGGGGTCGACGCCGCGCCGCTGCGGCAGGGGAGAGGGCGGGATACGGGGCTTACGGGTCACAACCGGCAACAGTACGGGGCCTGGCGGGGGTGCCCCGCCGTGTGCCTCGGGTCAGGAGCCCGCGGGCTCGTCCCCGTGGACACGGGCGTGCAGATGCATGTCGTGCCAGCCGTCCGCGTGCAGGACCGCGCTGCGCTTGGTGCCCTCCGGCGCGAAGCCGGCCTTGAGCGCGACACGGCAGGAGGCCTCGTTGGCCGTGGCGTGGGTGAGTTCGAGGCGGTGCAGGCCGATCTCGCCGAAGGCCCAGTCGCTCAGCGCCGTCACAGCGCGCGGGGCTATGCCCCGGCCGCGGGCGGACGGCATGGTCCAGTAGGCGACCTCGGCCTGTCCGTCGGCGAGCACGATCAGCCGCAGCGAGATCCGCCCCACCACCTCGTCCGTCGTGGCGTCGGCGACGGCCCAGTGCGCGTCGCGTTCCTCGGTCCACGCCGCGCGCCAGCCGTCGATCCAGCCGCGGGCCTCGTCGACGGAGTCGGCCTCGCGCGCGTGCCAGCGCCGCAGCACCGGGTCCTGGAACGCCTCGTACACGGCGGGCGCGTCGTCCAACGACCAGGGGCGCAGGAGCAGCCCTCCGGGAACGTCGATGGTGGGCTGCTTCTGCCGGGCGAGGGCGCCCGCCGCGACTACGTCCGAGATCTTGAAGGGCATGGGCGCATCGTGCCAGCGGGCACTGCCCGGGGAAACCGGTTTTGGTCTCTGCTCACGTGCGAGCCGGTGGGGGGGCTGATCGCGCAGATCCCCGCACCCCTGACGGGGCTGTCACGCCGAGGGCAGCGGTGCCTCCTGCTCGGCCTCGACCTGTGCGTTCCAGTCGCGCTTGGACGCCTGCCAGCCGTCCTCGTTGTCGCCCAGGCGCCAGTAGCCGGAGATCGAGAGGCGCTCGCGCGGGACCTGGCGCTCCACGCGGAGGTAGCGGCGCAGCTCCTTCACGAACCCGGCCTCACCGTGCACGAACGCCTGGACGTCGCCCGCCGGGAAGTCGAGGGCGCGTACGGCCTCGACGAGGGCCTCGCCCACCGGCCGCTGCCCGCGGTGCAGCCACACGATCTCCGCGACCGAGCTGATCTTCTGCTCCTCGTCCGCGTCGGCGACCTCCACGAAGGCGTACGCCTTGGCGCCCTCGGGCAGCGCCTCCAGCGACGCGGCGATCGCGGGCAGCGCGCTCTCGTCACCGGCCAGCAGATGCCAGTCGGCGTCGGCGTCCGGGGCGTACCCGCCGCCGGGGCCGAGGAAGCGGACCGTGGCGCCGGGCTGGACGTGCTGGGCCCACGGGCCCGCGAGGCCCTCGTCGCCGTGGACGACGAAGTCGACGGCGAGCTCGCGGGTCTGCGGGTCCCAGGAGCGCACCGTGTACGTACGCGTCACGGGCCACTGGTCGCGGGGGAACTCCTCGCGGATCCGCTGCATGTCGAACGGCTCCGGGTAGGTCACGCCCTCGGCGTCGAAGAGCAGCTTCACGTAATGATCGGTGGAGTCGCCCACCGTGAACTCCGCGAGACCCTCACCGCCCAGGACCACGCGCTGCATGTGCGGGGTGAGGCGCTCGGTGCGCACCACCTGGGCGACGTGGGCCTTCGGTGCCTTGCGTGCCGGACGTTCTGCCATGGCGGCGGCCTCCCCTGATCAAATGTTGCTTAGGCTTACCTAAGCTAACACCTCATCCCTGGAGAGTCGTGAGAAGTCGCTTCAGCGCCCCGCCCAGATTCCACCGCTCGGCCAGGTCGTCCAGGGCCGCGGGATCGCGGGGCTCGGCCGGCAGGGCGAGGTCGACGTCCGGCAGGGGTACGTCTCCCGCGACGCGGACCACCTTCGGGGCGACGGCCACATACGCCCGGGACTCGTCGAGCCGCTTGCGCTGGGAAGGCGTCAGCTTGCTCGTCCGGTCGTCCACCGCCGCCATGATTCCGGCCAAGTCTCCGTACGCGTCAAGGAGCTTGGCCGCCGTCTTCTCGCCGATGCCGGGGACGCCGGGCAGGCCGTCGCTCGGGTCGCCGCGCAGCAGTGCCAGGTCCACGTACCCGGAGCCGTCGACGCCGTACTTCTCGCGGAGCCAGGCCTCGTCGGTGAGTTGGAGGGAGCCGACGCCCTTGAGGGGGTAGAGGACGCGGATGCCCCGCTCGTCGTCGACCAGTTGATAGAGGTCGCGGTCGCCGGTGACGATGTCGACCGGGCCGGTGGCGCGGCCGGCGTACGTGCCGATCACGTCGTCCGCCTCGTACGACGGGACGCCCACGCGGGCGATGCCGAGCGCGTCCAGGACGTCCTCGATGATCGGGACCTGCGGCGCGAGGGTGTCCGGGGTCTCCTCGGCGTCCGGGCCCTGCTCGACCTCCTCGGCGACGCGATGCGCCTTGTACGAGGGGATCAGCTCGACCCGCCAGTGCGGGCGCCAGTCCGCGTCCATGCAGGCGACCAGGTCGTCCGGGCGGTGGTCCTGGACCAGCCGGGCGATGAAGTCGAGCAGACCGCGCACCGCGTTCACCGGTGTGCCGTCCGGGGCCTTCACGGAATCGGGGACCCCGAAATAGGCCCGGTAGTACAGGGACGCCGTGTCGAGCAGCATGAGCCGTCGCGTTCGCTGAGTCACCTTCGCATCATGCCGCACGGCACTGACACCGCACCTGATGCCGACCAGCCCTTCTCGGCCATCAGAAGTGAACGCAATGTGAACTGGAACACTCTTGCGTTTGATCTGCGTAAGTCAGGGCAGGCGCCGGGCCGGAGCGCCTCCGGTCGAGGATTCAACTATTTCGGCGGGCAAGTAAGCGGGCAGAACCCGCGTCGCTCCACGGCCCGCCGGCGGGGGAGGCGGGCCGTCTTGGTTCAACCCGAGAGGTGTATGTGTCCAGGCTGCAAGCCGAACACCTGTACAAGGTATTCGGCAGACGACCCGCTGACGCGGTGGAGAAACTCCGCCACGGAACCGACCGAGAGGAGCTGCGCGCCGAAGGCACCACCGCCGCGGTGATCGACGCCTCCTTCACGGTCGAGCCGGGCCAGATCTTCGTCGTCATGGGTCTCTCCGGATCCGGCAAGTCCACGTTGTTGCGCATGCTCAACGGACTGTCGGAGCCAACGGCCGGACAGGTGCTGTTCGACGGTCAGGACCTGACGGGTCTGAGCGCCCGTGAGCTGCGCGAGGTGCGCTCCAAGAAGATCAGCATGGTCTTCCAGCACTTCGCGCTCTTCCCGCACCGCAGCGTCCTCGAGAACGCCGGCTACGGCCTCGAGGTGCAGGGCGTGCCGCGCGCCGAGCGCGAGAAGCGCGCCACGGTCGCGCTCGAACTCGCCGGGCTCAAGGGCTGGGAGAAGTCCTGGCCCGACGAGCTCTCCGGCGGCATGCAGCAGCGCGTGGGCCTGGCCCGCGCGCTCGCGACCGACGCGGACCTGCTCCTCATGGACGAGTCGTTCAGCGCGCTCGACCCGCTGATCCGCCGCGACATGCAGGACCAGCTCCTGGAGCTCCAGAAGCGGCTGAAGAAGACCATCGTCTTCATCACCCACGACCTGAACGAGGCCATGCGCCTGGGCGACCAGATCGCCGTCATGCGCGACGGCGAGATCGTCCAGATCGGCACCGCCGAGGACATCCTCGTCACACCGGCCAACGACTACGTCGCCGCGTTCACGCAGGACGTCGACCGCTCCCGTGTCCTCACGGCGGGCGCGATCATGGCCGAGCCCGAGACCGTCTTCGGCACGAAGACGGCCGATGGCAAGGAGCTGCAGACCGCGCAGGACGTGCTGTCCGCGGCCCCCGCCACGGTCAGGGCCGAGACGCCGATCATCGAGCTGTTCACGCCATGCTCCACCAGTGACGTGGCCGTCGCCGTGACCGACGACGAGGGCGCGCTCGTCGGCGTCGTGCCGCGAGAACGGCTCCTCGCCGTACTCGGCGAGCCGATGACCAGTGAGGAAGAGCCGCAGGACGCTGCCGTCCCGCTCGACAAGACGCAGGACGACGGCGAGCAGGCCGTGGGCAAGGTGGTCAGCGGTGCCTAGGATTCCCTTCGGCGAGTGGGTCAACGACGGCGTCGACTGGCTGCTCAGCCACATGGCCTGGCTGTTCGACTTCTTCCAGACCGTCTTCCAGGGCGCGTACGACGGCATATCCGACCTGCTCCAGGCGCCCGAGCCGCTGCTCCTCGCGGGCATCTTCGCGGTCATCGCGTTCTGGCTGCGCGGTGTGGTCGCCGGCGTGCTGACCTTCGCGGGCTTCGCCTTCATCGTCTCGATGGAGCTGTGGGACCACGCGATGATGACGCTGTCCCTGGTGCTCGTCTCGACGATCATCGCGCTGATCATCTCCGTGCCCGTGGGCATCTGGGCGGCGCGCTCCAGCACCGTCAGCGGCATCGTCCGCCCGGTGCTCGACTTCATGCAGACGCTGCCGGCGATGATCTACCTCATCCCCGCCATCCTCTTCTTCGGGATGGGCGCCCCCGCGGGCATCGTCGCCACCCTGATCTTCGCCCTGGCCCCCGGCGTCCGCATGACGGAGCTGGGCATCCGCCAGGTCGACAAGGAACTGGTCGAGGCCGCGGACGCGTTCGGCACCACGCCGCGCAACATCCTGATGCGCGTCCAGCTGCCCCTCGCGCTTCCCACGATCATGGCCGGTGTCAACCAGGTCATCATGCTGGGCCTGTCCATGGCCGCCATCGCGGGCATGGTCGGCACCGAGGGCCTGGGCGCCGACGTCAACGAGGCCATCGGCCAGCTGAACGTCGGCCTCGGCTCCGAGGCGGGCGTCGCGATCGTCATCCTGGCGATCTACCTGGACCGCATGACCAGCTCGCTCGGCACCCAGGTCTCGCCGCTCGGCCGCCGCGCCGTCGCGAAGCTGCGGGCCGCGCACGGTCTGAACATCTGGACCTACCGTCCGCAGGCCGCCGTCGCGGTCGTCGGCGTCGTCGTCCTCGCGCTCGTCGCGGGCGGCATGGGCGTGTTCGGCGGATCGAAGTCCGGGGAAGCGGCCGCCGACTCCAAGAACGTCGGCCAGGGCAAGGAAATCAACATCGGCTACATCCCCTGGGACGAGGGCGTGGCCTCCACCTTCCTCTGGAAGGAGATCCTGGAGCAGCGCGGCTTCAAGCCGCAGACGAAGCAGCTCGAGGCGGGCCCGCTCTACACCTCGCTCGCGCAGGGCAGCATCGACTTCCAGACCGACTCGTGGCTGCCGACGACGCATGCCTCGTACTGGAAGAAGTACGGCGACAAGCTGGAGGACATGGGCTCGTGGTTCGGCCCGACCTCGCTGGAGCTCTCCGTGCCCTCGTACGTCAAGGGCGTCGACTCGCTCGAGGACCTCAAGGGCCAGAGCGGGAAGTTCAAGGGCAAGATCGTCGGCATCGAGCCGAGCGCCGGAATGATGGGCCTCCTCAAGGACAAGGTCCTCAAGGAGTACGGCCTCGACAAGGAGTACAAGGTCGTCGACGGCTCCACCCCGGCGATGCTGGCCGAGCTGAAGCGCGCGTACGCCAAGAAGGAACCGATCGTCACCACGCTCTGGTCGCCGCACTGGGCCTACAGCGACTTCAAGCTGAAGAAGCTCAAGGACCCCAAGGGTTCCTGGGGCAAGGGCGACGGCGTGCACTCGCTCGCGCGCAAGGGCTTCTCCAAGGAGAACCCGCAGGTCGCCAAGTGGCTCAAGGACTTCAAGATGAGCGAGAAGCAGCTCACGAGCCTTGAGGCGGAGATCAACAAGGCGGGCAAGGGCAAGCAGCAGGAAGCCGTCCGCGCCTGGCTGAAGAAGAACCCGGGCGTCGTCGACAAGCTGGCCCCGCTGCCGAAGAACTCCACCCCCGCGGAGGCGAAGCGTCCGCTGAACGCCGCGTACTTCGCGTGGGACGAGAACATCGCCGTCACCAATCTCTGGAAGCGTGTCCTGGAGAAGCGCGGCTACAAGATGAAGCTGACGCCGTCCGACGTCGGCCCGGTCTACACCGCTCTCGCGCAGGGTGACCTCGACCTGGATCTCGACGCCTGGCTGCCCACCGCCCAGAAGCAGTACTGGGAGAAGAACAAGGCGAACCTCAAGGACCTGGGCTCCTGGTACAGCCCGACGTCCCTGGAGATCGCCGTCCCGTCCTACGTCAAGGACGTGAAGTCGCTCGAGGACCTCAAGGGCAAGGGCGACAAGTTCAAGGGCAAGATCATCGGCATCGAGCCCGGTACGGGTGTGATGACGGCGCTCAAGGACAAGGTCCTGCCGGGCTACGGCCTGGACAAGGAGTACAAGATCGTCTCCGGTTCGACGCCCGCGATGCTCTCCGAGCTGAAGTCGGCGTACGCCAAGAAGGAGCCGGTCGCCGTCCTGCTCTGGTCGCCGCACTGGGCGTACAACGAGTACAAGCTCACCAAGCTGAAGGACCCCAAGGTCGGCTTCGGCAAGGGCGACACGATCCGGACGATCTCCAGCAAGGAGTTCCCGAAGCAGTACCCGCAGCTCACGAAGTGGCTCAAGGACTTCAAGATGAGCGAGAAGGAACTGGCCAGCCTGGAGAACGAGATCAACAAGGCGGGCAAGGGCAATGAGCCCAAGGCCGTCGACTCGTGGCTGAAGAAGAACCCGGGCTTCGAGCAGAAGATGACTCCGCAGTCGTAGCCCTGTACCGCTGAATCACCTTGAGGGGTGGGCGTCGTCCTTGTGGCGAAGCCCACCCCTCTCGGCGTTCCCGGGGGCAAATGCGCTCCCTAGGCTGGGCAGCCTCCCCGCTGCTCGAACGTAAGTGCCCCTCCGTGCCCTCCGTGCCTTCTGTGTCCCCCGTGCCCTCTGTGTCCCCCGTGAGCGTGCGCGTCTCCCGCACCGTCCTCGGCCTCGCCGTGTGCCTGGCCCTCGCCGCCGCCCTGCTCCTCGCGCACGTTGCGGGGGCGAGCTCCGCACCCGCCTCCGCGGGCACCGCCCGCCTCGCCGCCCTCGCCGAGGACGTCACCGCCGCCGACGGCCACCGCTACGACACGCGGGACCACACCGGCCGCACCATGGACGCCGCGCAGATCACGCAGGCCCCCGACGGCACCTATCTGGCCGTCTACCACACCCTCCTGGACGACGGCCGCTTCCATGCCGCCGTCGCCACCTCCACCGATCTGCGGCACTGGCACCGCCGCCACGACTTCGGTCCCGGCACCCATCAGGCGTCGCTCGCCTCCGACGGACGCGGCGGGTACGTCCTCGCCTACGAGAAGGACCCCAAGAACCACATCGCCGTACGCGGGTACGGGGACCGGGCGGCGCTGCTCGACGGGCGGGCCGCCCGGGCCTTCGACGCCCCGCGCACCCTCTCGCGGTGCGCCGAGGGCACGCCCGACGTCACCGCCGTACACGGCGACACCATCGAGCTCACCGGCCACTACCGCGCCGACTGCGACACCGACCGCCAGCTGCGCGCCACCCTGACCGGGTTCCGCCACTGGCACGCGACCCCCGACCGGCGGCTCGACCGGGCGCTGCAGACGTGGGGCAACGGCGGAAACCTCGGGGACCGGGCCGCCGTGCAGCTCGACGGGCGGGGCGTCCTGCTCGTGGAGGGGCAGCGGTGGCGGGGTGACTTCGGGAGCTGGCGGACCTACGCCTACGACCCCGCGAGCGGCCGGGCCGACCGCCTCGCCCTCTCCACCCACGGCAAAAGCCGCGCCTTCGCCAATCCCTCGGCGACCCTCCTCAGGGACCCGCGGGGCAGGCCTGCGTTGCTGGTCAGCCTGTTCATACCGGCACAAGGGGCGGCCCCCGGCGAGGCGGGTCAGCTTGTCTACTGGCGCAAGCTGTAGACGGCGGTCCTCGCAACGGGGCAAAACCGTTTGGCGAACATGCGTAGGGTGCAGAAAACCCAACAGGGTTGAGAGTGGACCGATGCGCAGAAGGGAGCCGAGGCGATGGACGAGCAGAAGGAAACCCTCCGGGTGGGCTCGGCCGTGCGGCGCCGCCGCCGGCAGCTGGAGCTCACCCTCGCCGTGGTGGCCGAGCGCAGCGGTCTCTCGGTGCCCTTCCTGAGCCAGGTCGAGAACGAGCGGGCGCGGCCCAGCAGGCGCTCCCTGCAGCGTGTCGCCGACGCGCTCCTGACGACCGACGTCGAACTGCTTGCCGCCGCGGATCCCGCGTGCACGGTCGACCTGATGCGCGCCGACGAGGGCGAGGGGGAGGGTTCGTCCCCCGACGTCCGTGTCCGCAACATGGTGCGCGGCCACCATCAGCTGCATGCCGTCGAGTTCACCGGCGACCACGACGAGGGCCGCGAGTTCCAGCACCGCAACGACGAGTTGATGTACGTGGTGGGCGGCGCCGTCGAGGTCGAGGCGGAGGGCAGGGCCTACCGCCTCGGACGCGGCGACAGCCTCTATCTGACCGGCGGAGTGCGCCACCGCTGGCGGGCGACCGTGCCGGACAGCCAAGTGCTCGTCGTGGCCGTCGCCGACCACATCGAGGCCGTGGACGGCTCGCGGCGCTGAGGGAATCGCACGGAGGGGGAGCACGGTGGCTGCTGGAACGCGGGTCGTCTCCCTGGTGCCCTCGCTGACCGAGGCGGTCGCGGTGAGCGCGCCGGGGGCGCTGGTGGGGGCCACGGAGTGGTGCAGCCATCCGGAGGACCTCGACGACCTGGGTGTCGTCCGCGTCGGCGGCACCAAGAATCCCGACGTGCGCCGGATCATCGCCCTCACCCCGGACCTGGTGATCGCCAACGAGGAGGAGAACCGCGCACCCGACCTCGCGGCGCTGCGGGCGGCGGGCATCCAGGTCCTCGTGACGGAGGTACGCGATCTGCCGGGCGCCTTCCGCGAACTGACCCGGGTGCTGGCCGCGTGCGGCGCCGGACGGCCGGGGTGGCTGTCCGACGCCGAGCGGGCGTGGGGCCGACTCCCGCTCCCCGAAGCCCGGTTGAAGGCGGTGGTCCCCATCTGGCGGCGCCCCTGGATGGTCCTGGGGCGCGACACGTTCGCAGGGGACCTGCTGCGGCGCCTCGGCGTCGACAACGCGTACGGGACGCACGCCGAGCGCTATCCGCGCGTCCCGATCGAGGAGCTGCGGGCCGTGGCCCCGGACGTGGTGGTCCTCCCCGACGAGCCCTACCGCTTCACCCCGGAGGACGGCCCCGAGGCGTTCACCGCCCCCACGGCCCTGATCAGCGGCCGCCACCTCACGTGGTACGGCCCGTCCCTGACGGAGGCCCCGACGGTACTCGGCGCGGCGCTGCGAGCAGCGTGCCGTTGAGGAGGCCGCGGAGGGTTTGGGTGAGGGCCACTGTCCAGGCGGTCAGGAGCAGGGCGTACAGGGCGAGGGCCAGCCAGTCGTAGAACGCGAGGCCGGTGTGTTTGCCCAGGCCCTCTGCGCCCGTGACGCAGGTACCGACGGGGAAGGTGAACGCCCACCAGGTCATCGCGAAGCGCATGCCCCGGCGCCTGGCCCGCACCACCATCGCGCCCGCGAGCGCCAGCCACAGCAGGGCGAAACCCATCACCGGGACGCCGTAGAGCACGGCGAAGACGGCGAAGCCCTGGTCGTACGGGGCCGGGACGACGCCTGCCGCGGCGGTGTCGGCGAACTTGTTCACGGCGGTCGTCGACTGGCCCAGCGGGCCGAGGACCAGGAACAGCGCGGGGGTGAGCGCGAGGGGGTACGGGCCGCCGGTCAGCAGGCGGGCGAAGATCATCGGGAGCATCACCAGGGTGGCGAGCAGGCTCAGGCCGAACATCGCGAAGCAGGCGTAGAGGAGTGTCTGTTGGGCCTGGCCCGCCGGGAGATGGGGGACCAGGAGCGGGCCGAGGGCGGCCGACACCATGGGTGCCACCAGGGGCAGCAGCCAGACGGGGGACGCCTGGGCCGGCTCGATGCGGTGCTTCACCACCATGAGGTACGGGATCGCGACGGCCGCCGTGAGGCCGATGACCGTGCCCGCGGTGAAGAGGACGGCGTCCAGCGCGACCGCCGCGGTCGTCCCGATCCAGTCCTCGCCCACCAGGAGGGCGCCGCCGCCGACGGCGAGCAGGGCCATGGAGAGGCATCCGTAGAAGGGCGCCACGGCGGGGTCGAGGAGGTGGGCGCGGGCCTGGTCGCGGTGGTGGATCCAGTGCAGCGTCCGGGCGGCGAGCAGGGCGGCCAGCATCAACAGGGAGAGCGCCCAGACCGCGGTGCAGGCGCTCCGCAGGCCGGGGACGTGGACCGGCAGGGTCGCGCCGGCGCCGCCGATGATCGCCGTGCCCATGACGGCGGCGTACCAGTTCGGGCCGAGGTGTCGGGTGATACCGGGGGTGGTGCCGGCGGTGGTTCTCGTGAGTGTCTGGGGGTGGGCGACGGTGACCATGGTTCCACCGTCGCCGTTCGGCGGGCCCCCCACCAGGAGGCATCTTCGTATGAGGGCATAACCTGGGCTTATGAGTACGTCTTCTGGTTCCTCCGGTGTGTCCGATACGTCGCCGGGGGCGTCGCCGCTCGCGCATCGCGTGCCGGATCTCGGGGCGCTCGAACTGCTGCTCGCCGTGGCGCGGCTCGGCAGCCTGGGGCGGGCCGCGAAGGAGCTCGGCATCACGCAGCCCGCCGCGAGCAGCCGTGTCCGGTCGATGGAGCGGCAGCTCGGGGTCGCGCTGGTCGACCGGTCGCCGCGGGGGTCGCGGCTCACGGACGCCGGGGCGCTGGTCACCGACTGGGCGCGGCGGATCGTAGAGGCGGCCGAGGCGTTCGACGCGGGTGCGCAGGCTTTGCGGGACCGGCGGGACTCCCGGCTGCGGGTCGCGGCGAGCATGACGATCGCCGAGTATCTGCTGCCGGGCTGGCTGATCGCGCTGCGGACGCAGCGGCCGGACACGGCGGTGTCCCTGACGGCGGGCAACTCGACCGCGGTCGCGGAGCGGCTGCTCGCGGGCGAGGCGGACCTCGGCTTCGTCGAGGGGCTCGCCGTGCCGACCGGTCTGGACTCGGCGGTCATCGCCCACGACAGCCTGGTCGTCGTCACGGCGCCCGGCCACGCCTGGGCACGGCGCCGAAAGCCGCTGGGGGCGGGGGAGTTGGCGGCCACGCCACTGATTCTCCGGGAGGAGGGTTCGGGGACGCGGCAGGTTCTCGACGCGGCGCTGGGCGGTCTCGCGCGTCCGCTGATCGAGCTGTCGTCCACCACGGCGGTGAAGGCCTCCGCGGTGAGCGGGGCGGGGCCCGCGGTGCTGAGTGAGCTCGCGGTGGGCGAGGAGTTGTCGGCGCGGCGCCTGGTGGCCGTCCCCCTGGAGGGGGTTCAGCTACGCCGTGCGCTTCGGGCGGTGTGGCCCACGGGGCATCGCCCCACGGGACCGGCGAGGGACCTGCTGTCGCTCACTCGGGCGGGGGGCCCGGCTTCCCCCGCCGGGGGCTGAGTTCAGCCCCGCCCCCCGAACGCCTACCGCCCCGCCGCCTCCACCAGCGCCGACATCACCCGGAGGTCCGTACCCATCTCCGGGTGCCACTGCACCCCCAGTACCCAGTCCGCGGACGGCAGTTCCACCGCCTCCACCGTGCCGTCCTCCGCGTGGGCCGATGCGATCAGCTCGCGGCCCAGGCGGTCCACCGCCTGGTGGTGGTAGGTGGGGACGGCCGTCGCGGCCGGCGCGATGGACGCGTAGAGCGTGCCCGGCACCGGCTTCACCTCGTGCGTGCCGAAGACGCCCACCTCCACCACATGACCGTCCAGGTGCTGCACCAGCGTCCCGCCGAGGGCCACGTTCAGGAGCTGCATCCCCCGGCAGATGCCGAGCAGCGGCGTACCGGACGCCAACGCCGCCCCGATCAGGGCGAGTTCCCACGCGTCCCGCTCCGGCGCCGGAGGGCCGGTACGCTCCTCACGCTCCGCGCCGTAACAGGACGGGTCGACATCGGGGCCACCCGCGATGACCACGCCGTCCAGCCTGGCGACGACAGCATCGGCGTACGAAGGATCATCCGGCGGAAGCATGGCGGTGAGTCCGCCCGCCGCCTGCACAAGGCCCGGGTAGCCGGCCGGGAGCAGCGCCGCGGGCAGCTCCCACACGCCCCACCTCGCCTTCGCCTCCAGGTACGTGCTGACACCGATCAGCGGTCGGCCGGTGGTCGTCGTGCTCACCCTCGTCTCCCTCACACTCAGCCGCGACATGCTCAGTCGCGTTCCAGTTCCGCCTCCGCGGCCGCCAGCGCCGCGAACTCCTCCTCGGGCGCCCGCGCCACGAGATGCTTGCGGCTGTAGAGGCCGAAGTACGCGATCGCCACCACGTATACCGCGAGCGCGATCAGCGCCGCCGTCACGTCCACCAGGAACGTCGCGACCAGCGCCGAGCAGGCGAGGACCAGCGCCACCGACGACGTCAGCATGCCGCCCGGCGTGCGGTACGGCCGCTCCAGGTGCGGCTCCCTGCGGCGCAGCACGATGTGCGACAGCGACATCAGGGCGTACGAGATCGTCGCCCCGAACACCGCCACGTTCAGCATCCGCGCACCGTCCCCGGTCGCCGCGGCCAGGCTGAAGCCGATCGCCCCGGGGACCAAAAGTCCCAGGTAGGGAGCCTTGCGGCTGCTCGTGAGGGAGAGGAAGCGCGGCAGGTAGCCCGCCCTGGACAGGGCGAACAGCTGGCGCGAGCCCGCGTAGATCAGGGAGAAGAAGGAGGCCACCAGACCCGCGAGGCCCGCGTAGTTCACGATCCGGCTCAGTGCCGTCGCCTCACCGTTCGGCTGCAACGCCTCCACCAGCGGATTGCCCGCGTCCTGGATCGCGTTCGCGCCGCGTGCCCCCGCCGACGCGAAGAACGTGAGGAGCGCGAGGACGATGAGGATGGCCATCGACCAGCGGATCGCGCGCGGCAGGGTGCGGGCCGGGTCCTTCGTCTCCTCCGCCGCCAAGGGGACGCCTTCCACCCCCAGGAAGAACCACATGCCGAACGGGAACGCCGCCCAGATGCCCAACAACCCCATCGGCAGCCAGGAGTTGGAGCCGAACGCGTCCGCCTCCACGGGGATGTCGTTCAGCTTCGACGCGTCGAAGTCCATGAACGCGCCGACCGCGAAGACGAGCAGCGCCGCCACCGCGATGCCCGTGACCACGAAACTGAACCGCAGCGCTTCGCCGACCCCCCACAGGTGGATGCCGATGAAGATCACGAAGCAGGCCAGGTACACCGGCCAGCCGGAGGTGAGTCCGAACAGGCCGAGCGACTCGACGTAGTCGCCGATGAAGATGGAGATCGCGGCCGGCGCCAGGATGTACTCGATGAGGATCGCCGTGCCGGTGAGGAAGCCTCCCAGCGGGCCGAGCGCCCGGCGCGCGAAGCCGTAGCCGCCGCCCGCCGTCGGCAGGACCGACGACAGTTCCGCCAGCGAGAACACCATGCACGCGTACATGACGCCCATCAACGCCATGGCGATCCCGAGGCCGCCGAATCCGCCCTCCGCCAGGCCGAAGTTCCAGCCCGAGTAGTCGCCGGACACCACATAGGCGACACCGAGGCCGGTGAGCAGCAGCCAGCCCGCGCTGCCCCGGCGCAGTGTCCTGCGCTCCAGATAGTCGTCCGCCGGTTCGGCGGCGCTCGTCTTGGGGGACTCCATGGTCATGGCACGGCTCCTATGTGACTGCGCGGCGGCGGCACTGCGGCGGGGTGACTCAATGGAACGGATGCATACCTTTGCCGTGCGACCGGCGAGAAAGCAAGACCCCTGCGTTACGTCGCCGTTAATCGCCCCTCTCCGCCCCTCACCCCGCCCCTTATGTCAGGAAGCCCCGCAGCAAGGCGGCCGTACCGGCGCAGTGCTCGCGCATCATCTCCCGCGCCCCGTCCGCGTCCCCGTCGAGCACGGCCTCCACCAGAGCGGTGTGCTGGCGCTGCGAATGCTCCAGGTTCCGGACCAGGAGCGGGATGCAGTCCAGGAGGTCGTTGACGGTCGCGCGGACCGCCGCGTACTGCGCGGTGAGCGAGGGGGAGCCGCACAGCTCGGCGAGTGTCAGGTGCAGCAGCGTGTCCAGACGACGGTATTCGGAGAGGGGCGCCTCGTGCGTCTGTACGAGCGCCGCACGCAGCCGCTCCCGCTGCTCGTCGCTCAGGCCGTGCGCCGCGCAGAGCCCGGCCGCGCCGACCTCGAGGACCTCGCGGAACCGCAGTGCGTCCTCGACGTCGACATCCGCCACGCGCCGCCGCAGCTCGTCCTCGCCGGCCGCCTCGGGGCGCGGACGCACGAACGTGCCGCCGTACCTGCCCCGCCGCGACTCGACCAGGCCCTGGTCCTGGAGCACCTTGAGGACCTCGCGCAGCGTGACCCGGCTGATGCCGAGGCGGTCGGCCAACTCCCGCTCCGACGGCAGGCGTTCGCCGCCGGGCACCAGGCCGAGGCGTACGACCTGGAGGATCTGTTCCAGGGCCTCCTCGAAGCCGTTGCCCGCCCGTACGGGGCGCAGGACCGGTGTGAGCCGGTCGTCCGCGGTCGCGGCGGAGCCGTCAGGGCCCGCCTCACCGGCGACGTCGGCATCCGTGTGCGACATCTGGCCGTACCCCCTTCCCAATTAATGGTTCTCGGCAATACCTTATGGCTCTCGGCTGACCCAAGGAGGCTTTTCCCGTGGCAGACCGCACACCACCGCTCGGGATCGAGGAGCTGCGTGCTCTCGTCGCGAGCGGCGAGATCGACACTGTCGTCCTGGCCTTCCCCGATATGCAAGGGCGGCTTCAGGGCAAGCGGTTCGCCGCCCGCTTCTTCCTCGACGACGTCCTTGAGCACGGCACGGAGGGCTGCAACTACCTCCTGGCCGTAGACGCGGAGATGAACACCGTCGAGGGCTACGCGATGTCCTCCTGGGACCGCGGCTACGGCGACTTCGCCATGCACCCCGACCTGAGCACCCTGCGCCGCGTCCCCTGGAACGAGGGCACCGCGATGCTGATCGCGGACCTCGCCTGGAACGACTCCTCGCCCGTCGTGGCCGCGCCCCGCCAGATCCTGCGCCGCCAGCTCGACCGCCTCGCCGAACTCGGCTACACCGCCAACGTCGGCACCGAGCTTGAGTTCATCGTCTTCAAGGACACGTACGAGCAGGCCTGGGACGCGGGCTACAAGGCCCTGACCCCGGCCAACCAGTACAACATCGACTACTCGGTGCTCGGCACGGGCCGCATCGAGCCGCTCCTGCGCCGCATCCGCAACGAGATGGCGGCCGCCGGGCTCGTCGTCGAGTCGGCCAAGGGCGAGTGCAACCCCGGCCAGCACGAGATCGTGTTCCGCTACGACGACGCCCTCGTCACCTGCGACCAGCACGCCATCTACAAGACCGGCGCCAAGGAGATCGCCTCCCAGGAGGGTGTCTCGCTCACCTTCATGGCCAAGTACAACGAGGCCGAGGGCAACTCCTGTCACATCCACCTCTCGCTCGCCGACGCGGACGGCGCCAACGCCATGGCCGGTACCTCTGACGATCCCGGGGGCATGTCGCCCGTCATGCGGCACTTCCTGGCCGGGCAGCTCGCGGCGCTCCGGGAGTTCTCCCTGCTCTACGCGCCCAACATCAACTCCTACAAGCGGTTCCGGCCGGGCTCCTTCGCGCCGACCGCCGCCGCCTGGGGGTACGACAACCGCACGTGCGCCCTGCGCGTCGTCGGCCACGGCCGCTCGATGCGCTTCGAGAACCGCCTGCCGGGCGGCGACGTCAACCCGCACCTCGCGGTCGCCGGACTCGTGGCCGCCGGTCTGCACGGCATAGAGCAGAAGCTGGAACTGCCCGACGAGTGCACGGGCAACGCCTACACCGGTGACTACGCGCACGTCCCCACCACCCTGCGCGAGGCCGCCGAACTCTGGGAGAACAGCGCCATCGCCAAGGCCGCCTTCGGCGACGAGGTGGTCGCGCACTACAGCAACATGGCCCGGGTCGAGCTGGACGCCTTCGACTCCGCGGTGACCGACTGGGAGCTCCGCCGCTCCTTCGAACGCATGTGAGGCACCCTTGCCCGACGAACAGCACCTCGAAGTACTGAATCCGGCGACCGAAGAGGTCGTCGCGACCGTCCCGGCCGCCACCCCGCAGGACGTCGACGCCGCCGTCGCGCGTGCGACATCCGCACAGGTCAAGTGGGCCGCCACAGCCCCCGCCGACCGCGCCCGCCTGCTCCGCCGTTTCGCGGCGAAAGTAGACGAACACCTGGAAGAACTGGCCCAGTTGGAGGTCCGCGAAGCCGGACACCTCATCGGCAACGCACGCTGGGAGGCGGGCAACGTCCGCGATCTCCTGGACTTCGCGGCCGGGGGAGTCGAGCGGCTGAGCGGCCGTCAGATCCCGGTGCCCGGCGGCCTGAACGTCACGATCCTCGAACCCCTCGGGGTCGTCGGCGTCATCGCGCCCTGGAACTTCCCCATGCCGATCGCGGCCTGGGGCACCGCCCCGGCGCTCGCGGCCGGCAACGCGGTCATCCTGAAGCCCGCCGAGACCACCCCGCTCACCGCGCTGCGCCTCGCCGAACTCGCCCTGGAGGCAGGCCTACCCGAGGGCCTGTTCCAGGTACTGCCCGGCGTCGGCGGCGTCGCGGGCAACGCCCTGGTCGAACACCCCGGCGTCGCCAAGATCGTGTTCACCGGCTCCACGGGTGTCGGCAAGCAGATCATGGCCAAGTGCGCCGACCGCGTGAAGCGCGTGACGCTCGAACTGGGCGGCAAGAGCCCGAACATCGTCTTCGCCGACGCGGACGTGGAGGCCGCCGCCCTCGCCACCCCCATGTCGTACCTCGACAACTCCGGCCAGGACTGCTGCGCCCGCACCCGCATCCTCGTCCAGCGCTCGGTCTACGACCGCTTCCTGGAGATCGTGCGGCCCGCGGTCGAGTCGGTCGTCGTCGGCGATCCGTCCGACGAGAAGACCCAGATGGGCCCGCTGATCTCCAGGTCCCAGCTGGAGCGCGTGCGCGGGTACGTCCCCACCGGCACCGGAATCCACGGCACGGTCCCCGAAGGCCCCGGCTTCTGGTTCCCGCCGACGCTCCTCACCGACGTCGACCCCACCTCGGCGGTGGCGACGGAGGAGGTCTTCGGCCCGGTCGCCGTCGTCCTCCCCTTCGACGACGAGGCCGACGCGATCCGCCTCGCCAACGCGACCGAGTACGGCCTCTCCGGGTCCATCTGGACGCGGGACGTGGGCCGTGCGCTGCGGGTCTCGGCTGCCGTCCAGGCCGGGAACCTGTCCGTCAACTCGCACTCCAGCGTGCGCTATTGGACCCCCTTCGGGGGTTACAAGCAGTCCGGGCTCGGCCGTGAGCTCGGCCCGGACGCGCTGGCCGCCTTCACGGAAACCAAGAACGTCTTCATCAGTACGGAACGCACAGAACGCACGGAAAGCACGGAGGCCTGAGCCTTATGTCCGACCAGAACATCTGCCGCCGTCTCGTCGGCCGCACCGCCGTCATCACCGGCGCCGGCAGCGGCATCGGCCTCGCCACCGCGCGCCGTCTCGCGTCCGAGGGCGCGCACGTCGTCTGCGGCGACATCGACGAGACCGCGGGCAAGGCCGCCGCCGACGAGGTGGGCGGGACCTTCGTCAAGGTCGACGTGACCGACGCCGAGCAGGTCGAGGCGCTCTTCAAGACCGCGTACGACACCTATGGCTCGGTCGACATCGCCTTCAACAACGCGGGCATCTCGCCGCCCGACGACGACTCCATCCTGGACACGGGCCTGGAGGCCTGGAAGCGCGTCCAGGAGGTCAACCTCACCTCCGTCTACCTGTGCTGCAAGGCCGCCATCCCCTACATGCGGCGCCAGGGCAAGGGCTCGATCATCAACACGGCCTCCTTCGTGGCGAAGATGGGCGCGGCGACCTCGCAGATCTCGTACACGGCCTCCAAGGGCGGCGTCCTCGCCATGTCCCGCGAACTCGGCGTGCAGTTCGCCCGCGAAGGCATCCGCGTCAACGCGCTCTGCCCCGGCCCGGTCAACACCCCGCTCCTCCAGGAGCTCTTCGCCAAGGACCCCGAGCGGGCCGCGCGCCGCCTCGTCCACATCCCCGTGGGCCGCTTCGCCGAGGCCGACGAGCTCGCCGCGGCCGTGGCGTTCCTCGCCAGCGACGACTCCTCCTTCGTGAACGCCACCGACTTCCTCGTGGACGGCGGCATCGCCGGGGCGTACGTCACGCCCATGTAGTTCACCCGCACGACGCCCATGTAGTTCATCCTCCAGCAACCACCCCGTCAGCCGGGCGTCGCACGACGCCCGGCTGACCTGCGTAAACACGGGAGTGTGTTCGTGAACTTCAAGCGCCGCGCCGCCGCGGCAGCAGCAGTGATCGCCGTCGCCGGAGCCGGTCTCGTCACCGTCCAGGCCACCGCGGAAGCCACCCAGCCGGTGCGGGCCGAGGTGAAAAACTGCCCCTCGCTCACCCTCTCCAAGGGCTGGTACGGCGACAACAAGGCCAGACTCCAGAAGATGATCGACACGTACGGGACGTGCGGCGAGCGCCACGGCCGAGGAGGTGCCAAGCCCGTCGCCACCTTCGACTGGGACAACACGGTCATCAAGAACGACGTCGGCGACGCCACCATGTTCTGGCTCCTGCGCAACAGCAAGATACGTACGCCGCGGAATGCCGACTGGCACACCACCAGCCGCTATCTCACCGACCCGGCGGCCAAGGCCCTCGCCAAGGCCTGCCCGGCCACGCGGACCACCCTTCCCACCGGCCGCGACACGGGCTGCGCCGACGAGATCGCCTCCGTCTACAGCGAGGGCACCACCACCGGCGGCGACCCGGCCTTCGCAGGCTTCGACCACCGGCGCATGGAACCCCAGTACGCCTGGCTCGCCCAGCTCACCCGCGGCTGGTCCGCCCAGCAGGTCAAGGGGTTCGCCGCCGCGGCCCGCAAGGAGAACCTCGCCGCGCCCGTCGGCACCGAACAGCGCGTCGGCACCGGCGAGTTCACCGGCTGGGTCCGCTACTACGACCAGCAGCGCGACCTGATCCGCACGCTCAAGAAGGCCGGGTTCGACGTCTACGTGGTCTCCGCGTCCCCCGAGCCGGTCGCCGAGGTGTGGGCCAGGAGCGTCGGCGTCGACGCCCGGCACACCATCGGCATCCGCAACGTCGCCACCCACGGGAAGCTGACGGCCCATCTGAAGGGGTGCGGCACCGTCAAGGACGGCGACGACTCGATGATCACGTACATCGACGGCAAGCGCTGCTGGATCAACCAGGAGATCTACGGGGTCCGGGGAGCGGCCGCGGAGAAAGTCCAACCCGCGTCCAGGCGACAGGTGTTCGCCGCCGGGGACTCCGACACCGACATCTCCTTCCTGCGCGACGCCACGGCCCTGCGCCTCGTCCTGAACCGCAACAAGAACGAGCTGATGTGCCGCGCCTACGACAACGGCGACGGCCGCTGGCTGGTGAACCCCATGTTCATCGAGCCCAAGGGCAGGCTCGCCGAGCCGTACCCCTGCGCGAGCACCGCTTACACCGAACGGAACGGCGACGAGGGCCCCGTGCGCCGCGCCGACGGGTCCATCATCCCCGACCAGAAGGACACGGTGCACGGGGCCTGACCTGGCCAGGGAGATTGATGTACGGTCCATGCGCATGCGCAACAGACATGCCTTGGCGTTGACGCTGGCCACGGCCGCCACTCTGGCCGCCGTGCCCGCGTCGCTCCCCGCGGCCGCCGCCACGCCCGCGAACCCCCCTGCTGCGAAGGCGCATTGCCCGCAGCTCTCCACGAAGCTGACCTGGTTCGGCGACAACCGCGACCGGCTCCAGCAGATGATCGACGAGCGCGGACGCTGCGGCTCCCACCGGGACCACGACGAGAAGCGTCCCGTCGCCGCCTTCGACTGGGACAACACCGTCGTCAAGAACGACATCACCGACGCGACGATCGCCTGGTCCCTGCGCCACGACAAGATCCCGCGCCCCGCCTCCTGGAAGTCCACCAGCAAGTGGATGACGGACGAGGCCGACAAGGCGCTCACCAAGGCCTGCGGCACCAAGGTGCCGGTCGGCAAGCCGCTGCCCACCTCCACGGACACCGACTGCGCCGACGAGATCTTCGAGGTCCGCGAGGACGGGAAGACGATGAGCGGCGCGGCCGCCTTCGCGGGGGAGTGGGACCACCGGCACACCGTCCCGCAGTACGCCTGGGTGCCCCAGCTCTTCGCCGGACACACCGTCCCCGAACTGAGGTCGTACGCCGCGAAGGCCCGCAAGCAGGTGCTCGCCGCCCCCGTGGGCGCCACGCAGACCGTCGGCACGCACGAGATCCCCGGCTACGCCCGCTACTACGACCAGCAGCGCGACCTCATCCGCACGCTCAAGAAGGCCGGGTTCGACGTCTACATCGTCTCGGCGGGCTCGGAGCCGGTCACGGAGGTCTGGTCGAAGAGCGTCGGCGTCGACCGCGAGCACACCATCGCCATCCGCTCCGTCCTGGACCGCAAGGGCCGGATCACCACCTGGAACCAGGGCTGCGGCGACGTACCGGTGAACAAGGGCGAGGCCATCCCCTACATCGACGGCAAGCGCTGCTGGATCAACCAGGAGATCTTCGGCGTCAAGGGCAAGTCGGCCTGGGACAAGCAGGACCCGTCCCACCGCATCGCGCTCGGCGGCGGTGACGCCGACACGGACGTGACGTTCGTCGGCGACGCCACGGGCGCCCACCTCGTCCTGAACCGCAACAAGGACGAGTTCATGTGCCGTGCGTACGACAACGCCGACGGCCGCTGGGTCGTGAACCCCATGTTCATCGAGCCCATGAAGCAGAAGTCCGGCCGCTACCCGTGCTCGACGGCCGCGTACAACGTGCCCGAGGGAGGCAAGGGTCCGGTCCTGCGCGAGGACGGCTCGGTGGTGCCCGATCAGGAGGACGCGGTGTTCTGATCTTCAGGGCACGTCCTAGAGTGCCGGGATGAGCATGTCGCCCCCTCCCGGCTGGTACACCGACCCGTCGGCGCCGCCGACGCAGCACGTCGAGCGCTGGTGGGACGGGTCGGCGTGGACCGAGCACCGGCGTGCGCCCGAGACGCCCCACATGGGCCAGGCGCAGCCGGGGTTCGGCCCGCCGCAGCCACAGACGCAGGTCCAGCCGCTCGCGGGAACCACCCCTGGAAACGGCCGGGCCAAGGTGGTGGCGCTGACCACCGCCGGGGTCGTCCTTGTCGCGTCGATCGTCACCGGCGTGGTGCTCCTGGGCAAGGACGACGGAGGCGACCCGCAGGTCGAAGGACCCGTTCCGGGAGCGTCGGAGCCGGTGGACCCGCCGTCGCCGACCTCGCCGTCGCCGACCACCTCGGCGCCGGACCCCGACCCCTCCACCCTCGTCGACCAGCTCAACGGCATCACGATCCCCGTCCCCGACGGCTGGGAGAAGGCCGACAGCACGGTCGGCGGCGACCCGACCGTCCGCACCCCGGACGTCTACGACTGCCCCGGCGAGGGCAGCCTCTGCCGCCACGGCACGGTGTACTCGCGCACGTCGACGGCGACCGACGAACGCTCGCCCAAGGTGCTCGCGCTGAGGGACATCAAGGACGCGGCCGACCGGGCGTACGACGAGGACAAGGTCGGCATGGAGCCGTTCGGCGGGATCGTCCGGCACCAGAAGGTCAAGGAGGGGACCGTGGCGGTCGCGGGCCGCTCCGGCTACCTCGTGCGCTGGCGCGTCCACACGGAGAAGGGCTCCGGCGGATACGTCCAGTCGCTCGCCTTCCCCTCCAGCGTCGGATCCGAGGCGATGGTGATCGTCCGCTTCGCCATCGACGCCGGGACGAAGACGCCGCCCCTCTCCGACATGGACGAGATCACCAAGGGGATCAGGGCGGTCGGCGACTCGGAGACGAGCGGCGGCGTGGGCAGCAGCGTGGGCGCGACGCCCTGACTGTCTGACCCGCCGCCTCGCGCTACAGGAACGTGTGGCCTTCCCCGCGGTACGTCGGGACCGTCGCCGTCACGCGGTCGCCCTCGACCAGATGCAGTGCGTCGAACCGCTCGCACATCTCCCCGGCCTTGGCGTGCCGGAACCACACCTTGTCGCCGATCAGCAGATCGTCGGCGGGTGCGCCCAGCAGCGGGGTCTGCACCTCGCCCGCGCCCTCCTGCGGGTCGTAGCGCAGACCCTCCGGGAGGTACGGCACCGGGGAGCGGTCGGCGCCCGCGGCGCCCGAAGCGGGGTAGCCGCCGCCGAGCACGGTCACGGTGCCCACGCCGGGACGGCGCACGACGGGCTGGGCGAAGAGCGCGGCCGGACGCCCGCTGAACGACGTGTAGTTGTCGAAGAGCCGCGGCACGTAGAGGCCTGACCCCGCCGCGATCTCGGTCACCGCCCGCTCGGCCGCGGTGTGCTGCACGCTGCCCGTGCCGCCGCCGTTGACGAACTCCAGGTCCGGCGCGACCGCCCGCACCGCGCGGATGGTCTCGGCCCGGCGCGCCGCCAGCTCCTTGCGGGCGGCGGCCTGCATCAGCCGGATCGCCCGCGAGCGCGCGGGGCGGCCGGCGATCGCGTCACCGACTCCCGCCACATGACCCTCGTACGCCATCACGCCCACGAGCCTGAAGCCCGGCCGGCGGACCACGGCGCGGGCCAAGGCGGCGACTTGGGCGGGGGAGTGCAGGGGCGAGCGCAGCGCGCCGATGCGCAGGCGCCCGCCGAGGATCTTGTAGGCGGTGTCCAACTCCAGGCAGACCCGCACCTCTTCGCGTCCGCCGTCCCTGGCCTCGTCGATGAGCCGCAGCTGCGCGGGGTCGTCGATCATCACCGTCACCGAGGACGCGAGCTTCGGGTCGGCGGCAAGCTCGGCGAAGGCGGCACGGTCGGCCGAGGGATAGGCGAGCAGGATGTCCTCGAACCCCGAACGCGCGAGCCACAGGGACTCGGCGAGCGTGTAGGACATGATCCCGGCGAAGCCGTCGCGGGCCAGGACGCGTTCGAGCAGCGCCCGGCACCGTACGGACTTGCTCGCGACCCGGATCGGCTTGCCGCCGGCCCGGCGCACGAGGTCGTCGGCATTGGCGTCGAATGCCTCCAGATCGACGATCGCGACGGGGGCGTCGAGGTGTGCGGTGGCCCGGTCGTAGCGGGCCCGGTCTGCTGCACGGGAGGTCATGGCCGAAGCCTGCCAGACGGGATTACCCGAGGGTAGGGGGATGATCCGGGCAGATCGCCCGGGGCCGCGGACTGGTTCCCGCACGACCGGAATCTGCCCTTAGAGTTACGCGCAGAAGAGCGAGGAAACGGGGGGTGCATGAGCACGGAAGCGCGACGGGCCCCGGTCCCGCCACGTCCCACGACTCCGCCCCCGCCGCCGGCCCCGCCCTCGTCGATGCCGCCGCCCGTTCCTTCATCCCGCTTCCCAGACGCGAGTCCGCCCCCGGCGGATCCCGACCCGTCCGACTCCGACGACGACCAGGACTCCGTCATCGGCGACCTGCTCGCGCCCTTCGACCGGGTCCGGCTGCCACGGCCATCGGCGGCGCCGGACGACGCGGACGCTCCGGGCAGCACGGACCAGACTCCCGCCGAGGCGCCCCGAGGCACTGACGAGGCGCCCCGAGGCACTGACGAGGTGCCGCGTGGCGCTGACGAGGTGCCGCGTGGCGCTGACGAGGTGCCGCGTGGCGCTGACGAGGTGCCGCGTGGCGCTGACGAGGTGCCGCGTGGCGCTGACGAGGTGC
>NZ_JBSGUA010000011.1:274494-331225 GCF_053607685.1 Streptomyces sp. NPDC055099
GCCGCGTGGCGCTGACGATGCGGAGTCACAGCACCCTCCGCACTCTCCGCCCCCGCCGCCCGCGTCGGCACGCTTCCCCGACGCGCCCCCGCCGCCGCCGACGAGGCGGACACCCGCGCGCACCGCGGACCCTGCCCAGCCCCCGCCACCCCCTGCGGCTCCGCCGCACGTCGCCGACTCGTACATGGAGGAGGAGCGGCACACCGCGGAGTACGGGTTCCGCCCGCTCCCCGACGCACCGCCGCCGTCGGCGACGACGCGGACACCCGCGCGCGCCGCGGACCCCGCCCAGCCCCCGCCGCCCCCTGCCGCTCCGCCGCACGTCGGCGACCCGTACATCGAGGAGGAGCGGCACACGGCGGAGTACCGGCTCCGTCCGCTCCCCGACGTGCCCCCGCCGTCTGGGGCGACGAGGGCATCCGCGCACACCGCGGACCCTGCCCCGGGCGCCACTCAGCCCCCGCCGCACGTCGGTGACCCGGACGCGGAGGAGGAGCGGCACACGGCGGAGTACCGGCTCCACCCCCCGCCGCACATCGGCGACCCGGACACGGAAGAGGAGCGGCACACCGCCGAGTACCGGCTCCGGCCGCCGATGCCTTCGGTGGCGCCGCCGGACGCGACGGTGGTGGGCATACCTGGCGAGCCGTCGCGACTGGTCACCGGTTCCGTGACCGAACCCGTGGATACCGGCGCCGTGGCACCCCCTTCAGAACCCCCGCCCGTCCGCGAGGCAAGGAGCCCCGTGGCCCCGCCCGCCCCCGCACACCCCCACACACCCGAACCCATATCCCCGCCCCCGCCGTCCCCCCGAACGGCCGCTGCCCGCCGCGCCGTCGGTGCCGTCGATCTGACGCCCGGGCCCGGAGCGGGGCGGCCCTTCGTGTCGTTCGCCCGGCCCGCCATGTACGACGACAGCACCACGCGGCTGCGTCCCGTCCGGGCCTGGGCACAGCCCCGCGTGACCGCCGCCGCTGCCTGTGTCGTGCTCGGTCTCGGCCTCATCGGCGGCGCGGCGACGGGGAGTTGGCTGACCGGGGGCTCCGAAGGAACGGCCGTCACGCGCAACGCGTACGCCGCGGCGGGCGAGCTCTGGCACAGCGTGCCCGTCGACCAGCTCTTCCCGGCCACCATCAAGGGAGAGGGCGCGGGCCCCGGCGGAGCCGACCGCACCTGGACCCGCGTCGCCGTCGCCCCCGACTCCCACTGCAAGAGCGCCTTCGATCCCCTCCTGCGCAAGGCCCTGGCCCCCGCGGGCTGCCTGCGGCTGCTGCGCGCCACGTATACGGACGCCACCCGCAGCCATGTCACCACCGTGGGCCTGCTGTTCACCAAGGCCGACGCCGACGCGATGCGCTCGCTGCGCACCCGCTTCACGGAGGAAGGCCTCGACCGGCGCCCCGACCTGATGCCACGGCCGTACGCCGCCAAGGGCACCCCGGCCGCGGACTTCGGCGACGCCCAGCGCGCCTCCTGGACCGTCTCCGTGCTCCCGGACGCCCCCGTGGTCGCCTTCTCCGTCTCCGGCTTTGCCGACGGCCGCACGCTCACCGAACCCGAGCCCGCCGAAGAGGCCATGAAGACCTCCGCCACATCCGCCCCCGCCCAGGCGGGCCTCGGGCATGAGGCGCAGGGCATCGCCGACCGCGTGGAGCGGCGCCTGCGCAAGACCATCGCGGCCACGGAGGAATCATGAGAATCCGCCGGCCGGCCGTCGTCGCCCTCGCCGTCTCGCTCGCCCTCCTGCCCGCGACCGCCCACGCCGACGACGGCATACGAGCCCAGCAGTGGGCCCTCGACGCCATGCACACCAGCCAGGCCTGGCAGACCACGAAGGGCAAGGGCATCACCGTCGCGGTCCTGGACACCGGCATAGACGGCGACCACCCCGACCTGGCCGGCAGCGTCCTCGAAGGGAAGGACATGGTCGGCTTCGGGGCGAAGAAGGGCGACCGCCCCTGGGCCCGGCACGGCACCGCCATGGCCGGCATCATCGCGGGCCACGGACACGGCGCGGGCCGCGAGGACGGAGTGGTCGGCATCGCGCCGGAGGCCAAGATCCTGCCGATCCGCGTGATCCTCGAGGACGGGGACCCGGACCGCTCGAAGGCCCGCAACACCCGGGGCAACGCCCTCGCCGACGGCATCCGCTGGGCCACCGACCACGGCGCCGACGTCATCAACCTCTCCCTGGGCGACGACTCCAAGTCCGCGCACCCGGAGCCCGCCGAGGACGCCGCCGTCCAGTACGCCCTGAAGAAGGGCATCGTCGTCGTCGCGTCGGCGGGCAACGGCGGCGAACGCGGCGACCACATCTCGTACCCCGCGGCCTACCCCGGCGTCATCGCCGCCGCCGCCGTCGACGAGAGCGGCGAACGCGCCTCCTTCTCCACCCGCCGCTGGTACGCCACGGTCAGCGCCCCCGGCAAGGACATCGTCATCGCCGACCCGGACCGGGAGTACTACGAGGGCTGGGGCACCAGCGCAGCCTCGGCGTTCGTCTCCGGCGCCGTCGCCCTCATCCGCGCCGCCCATCCCGGCCTGACCCCGGCCCAGATCAAGCAGCTCCTCCAGGACACCGCCCGCGACGTGCCGAGCGGCGGCCGCGACGACTCACGCGGCTTCGGCTTCATCGACCCGGCGGCCGCGATCGCCGAGGGCGGCAAGAAGAAGCCCGAGGGCCTGAAATCGGCGACGTACGGAAAGAAGTACTTCGGCCCAGGCCCGGACACGGACCGGGGCGACGACGGACCCGCCGGCTGGGTGGGGCCGGTGGCGGGCGGTCTCGGCGTCGTCCTGCTCGGCGCGGGCGTGTATCTGTGGCGTGGCCGCAGGGAAGCCCGCCCCGGCACCGCCCGAGAGGGCCGGGCCGGCGGTCGATAGGCTCGTGACCGTGGCGAACAAGAACATCCCCGACCCCGGCTTCTCCGACGACGACGGCTCAGCCGACCCCCGGCTCACCGCGGCGCTGACCGCGTGGGCCGAGGACCGCACGGCCCACGGCCCCGTCCTGGAGGCGCTCACCGGCGCCCGGCTGCTCGTCCCGGTGGTCGCCGTACTGGGCGAGGTCGAGGAGGACGAGAACGGCCTGCGCCGCGAGAAGTCCAGCGACATGGCGGTGCCCACCCTCAAGGCGGGCGACCGCAAGGCCCTGCCCGCGTTCACGTCGACCGAGGCCCTCGCCCTGTGGGACCCGGCGGCCAGGCCCGTCGCCGTCCCCCTGCACCAGGCGCTCCAGGCCGCCGCGCACGAGCAGGCCGACACGATCGTGCTCGACCTCGCGGGACCCGTCGCCTACGAGATCAACCGGCCCGCCCTGATCGCCCTCTCCGAAGGCCGCCACACCCCGGACCCGCTCTCGGACCCCGCGGTCACGGCCGCCGTGCGTGCGTCCGTCGCCGCCGAGCCCGCCGTCCTGCGCGCCTACCTCGGCGCGGGCACCGCGGACGGCACCCTCGCGCTCGTCCTGGACCCGTCGGCGGACCCCGCCGAAGCCGCCCAGCGCGTGGCCCGGCACATCGCGGCCGACGAAACACTGAGGGCCCGCCTGGTCAGCGGCCTCGACCTGGCACTGCTGCCTGCCGAGGCGACGCCACCGGGCGAGCCCTTCTACGTACGTCCGTGACGCACGTGGTGCACGTGTCCCACGTGACCGCTCAGCCGAAGACCGGGCCCGTGTACTTCTCGCCCGGGCCCTGCCCCGGCTCGTCCGGGACCTCGGACGCCTCGCGGAAGGCCAGCTGCAGCGACTTCAGGCCGTCGCGCAGCGGGGCCGCGTGGAACGAGGAGATCTCCGTGGCGCTCGCGTCCATCAGGCCGGCGAGGGAGTGGATCAGCTTGCGGGCCTCGTCGAGGTCTTTGTGGCCCTCGCCGCCCTCGGCGAGACCGAGGTTCACGGCCGCCGCGCTCATCAGGTGGACGGCGACCGTGGTGATCACCTCGACCGCGGGGACGTCCGCGATGTCACGGGTCAGGGTGTCGAAGTCGGGGGAGTCGGGCCCGGGGGCCGCGGACTCGGGAGTGGGGGTCGCGTCGCTCATGTCCCACACGATAAGCGGAGCCCCGTCCGGAGCGGTCCGCGGGAGGCCGCGGCAGCCCGTGGGCGCCGTTGGTTAGCCCCACCCCCGCGGAGCTGCTAACCTTGTGTAACGACCGGCCGGACACTCGCGTGCCACGCAGAGATCCGGCCCACAAGTGGAGGCTCCGCTTCCCACCTGGCCGCTCCCAGAGCGGCGGGTCACCGGTCAGGCGGCCGCAGTCCCCGAGACTACGGCAGGCCCGAGTTGCGCCCCGCGATCACCGCGGAGGTGCTCCGGTAGTAATGGAGCCCCTTCCTGTGATCGGTTGGGGCATTTTTTGTGTACTCACTCGGTTGGTCGAGATAACAGACGTAACGCGGCTGTCCGCCAGACCGCCGCGTGGTGCTACCGAGGAGGATCCATCAGCGCCGAGCCCCGCATCAACGACCGGATTCGCGTTCCCGAGGTGCGACTTGTCGGTCCCAGCGGCGAGCAGGTCGGGATTGTTCCGCTTGCCAAGGCCCTTGAGCTCGCACAGGAGTACGACCTCGACCTGGTCGAGGTGGCGGCGACCGCCCGTCCGCCCGTGTGCAAGCTCATGGACTACGGGAAGTTCAAGTACGAGTCGGCCATGAAGGCCCGTGAGGCGCGCAAGAACCAGGCGCACACGGTCATCAAGGAGATGAAGCTCCGGCCGAAGATCGACCCGCACGACTATGACACCAAGAAGGGTCACGTCGTCCGGTTCCTCAAGCAGGGCGACAAGGTCAAGATCACGATCATGTTCCGTGGTCGCGAGCAGTCCAGGCCGGAACTCGGCTACCGATTGCTGCAGCGTCTCGCGAACGACGTCGAAGACCTCGGGTTCATCGAGTCGAACCCGAAGCAGGACGGCCGAAACATGATCATGGTCCTCGGTCCGCACAAGAAGAAGACCGAAGCCATGGCCGAGGCTCGCGAGGCCCAGGCGGTCCGCAAGGCGGACGCGAAGGCCAACCCGGGTCGCTCGCAGAACTCCGCCGAAGGCGAGGAGCCCGCAGGGGCCCCTGCCGAGGCCGCCGCCGAAGCTCCTGCCGAGGCCCCGGCCGAGGCTCCCGCCGAGGCCTGATCCCAGGACGCGAGTCCGGGGATCGCCAACTGACACATACGGTTCCCGGATGCCCGGTTTCACGACCGGGCATCCGAGTGCCACTGACGAGGAGAGAACGGCGCTATGCCGAAGAACAAGACGCACAGCGGTGCCAGCAAGCGCTTCAAGATCACCGGCTCCGGCAAGGTGCTCCGCGAGCGCGCCGGCAAGCGCCACCTGCTCGAGCACAAGTCGTCCCGTCTGACGCGTCGCCTCTCCGGCAACGCCGAGATGGCCCCGGGCGACGCCAAGAAGATCAAGAAGCTTCTCGGCAAGTGAGTTCCGGCGCACACCGCGCCTGAACTCTGACCGGGACCCAATCGATACCGGGTCGTGTGAGTCCAACCACGGCCCCGCTACAAGGAGTTAACAAGTGGCACGCGTCAAGCGGGCAGTCAACGCCCACAAGAAGCGTCGGGCGATCCTCGAAGCGGCCAGCGGCTACCGCGGCCAGCGTTCGCGCCTGTACCGCAAGGCCAAGGAGCAGGTCACCCACTCCCTGGTCTACAACTACAACGACCGCAAGAAGCGCAAGGGCGACTTCCGTCAGCTGTGGATCCAGCGCATCAACGCCGCTGCCCGCCAGAACGGCATGACGTACAACCGCCTCATCCAGGGTCTGAAGGCCGCCAACATCGAGGTGGACCGCAAGATCCTCGCGGAGCTCGCCGTCAACGACGCGAACGCGTTCGCCGCGCTCGTCGAGGTTGCCCAGAAGGCTCTGCCTTCGGACGTCAACGCACCCAAGGCCGCCTGAACCTTGCGTTGAGCTGTACGTGACCGGACCCGCAAGCCTGTGGCTTGCGGGTCCGATTGCGTCCGCTGTCCGCCGACCGCGGGCCGTGGGGGCTTGTCGCGCAGTTCCCCGCGCCCCTGACGGGGCCCCGCGCGCGCCCCGATCCGTTCTCGTTCCACGAAGGTGACTTGATGCCCGCCGCCCCCGAGTTGATCTCCCCCAAGTCCCCCCGCGTCAGCGCCGCCCGGCGGCTCGCCAAGCGGAACTTCCGGGGGAAGGAGCAGCTGTTCCTCGCCGAGGGGCCGCAGGCCGTGCGGGAAGGGGCCGCGCATCCGGACACGCTCGTCGAGCTGTTCGCCACCGTCGAGGCCGCCGAGCGGTACGCCGACATCGTGGGGGAGGCCCGTGCCGCGGGGGCCCGGGTGCACCTCGCCGACGAGGACGTCATCGCCGACATCTCCACGACGGTCACGCCGCAGGGGCTCGTCGGTGTCTGCCGGTTCCTGGACACCTCCTTCGATGGCATCCTGGCCGCAAGGCCGAAGCTGGTCGCCGTCCTCGCGCACGTCCGTGACCCCGGGAACGCCGGCACCGTGCTGCGGTGCGCCGACGCGGCGGGGGCCGACGCCGTCGTCCTGACGGACGCCTCCGTGGATCTCTACAACCCCAAGTGCGTGCGCGCCTCGGTCGGTTCGCTGTTCCATCTGCCCGTCGCCGTCGGCGTACCCGTGGAGCGGGCCGTCCAGGGGCTGAAGGACGCGGGCGTACGCATCCTCGCCGCCGACGGAGCGGGCCAGGACGACCTCGACGACGAGCTCGACAAGGGCACCATGGGCACGCCCTCCGCCTGGGTCTTCGGCAACGAGGCCTGGGGGCTGCCGGAGGAGACCCGCGCACTCGCCGACGCCGTGGTGCGCGTTCCGATCCACGGCAGAGCCGAAAGCCTCAATCTCGCGACGGCCGCGGCCGTGTGCCTCTATGCGTCCGCCCGTGCACAGCGTGCGGCTGGAGGGTGCCGTTCCGTCACTCCCAGCTAGTAGGGTGACGGGCTCGGAGGCCTCCTGCGCCGGTCCGAGAGGTGGGGTACGGGGAATGAGCATCGGCACGAGCAGATCACCGGGAGTACGGGACATTCTGTCCACTCGCGCGGACCATGGCGCCCTCGGTGACCTCGGCGGCCTCGGTGTCGACCCGGACGACCTGCCCGACGGCCTCGTGGTCGCGGACGAGGCGGGCCACGTCATCTGCTTCAACGCGGCGGCCGTGCGGATCACCGCGGTGGACGCCGACGAGGCCCTGGGCGCGCCACTGGAACGAGCTCTTCCGTTAGAGGACCTCGAAGGCCGCCGCTGGTGGCAGCTGACCGATCCGTACGGCGGCCTCGCCACCCGCTTCGCCCAGCCCGAGCGCAATCTGCTGCTCCCCGGCGGGCGTGAGGTCCTCGTCTCCGCGCGCTATGTGCGCACCGCGCCCACCGGCCCCGTCCGCCGCGTCGTCGTCTCCCTGCGCGACACCGAGGCCCGCCGCCGCACCGAGCGCAGCCACGCGGAGCTGATCGCCACCGTCGCCCACGAGCTCCGCTCGCCCCTCACCTCCGTGAAGGGCTTCACCGCGACGCTGCTCGCCAAATGGGAGCGCTTCACCGACGACCAGAAGAAGCTGATGCTGGAGACGGTGGACGCCGACGCCAACCGCGTCACGCGGCTCATCGCCGAACTCCTCGACATCTCCCGCATCGACTCCGGCCGCCTCGAGCTGCGCCGCCAGCCCGTCGACATCGGCGCCGCCGTGGGCCGCCACATCCAGGCCCATGTCGCCTCCGGCCAGGACGCGGACCGCTTCCTCGTCCGGATACAGCAGCCGCTGCCCGACTGCTGGGCCGACCCCGACAAGATCGACCAGGTGCTCAGCAACCTGCTGGAAAATGCCGTGCGGCACGGCGAGGGAACCGTCACCATCGACGTGGCAGCAACCTCGTCGATGGCATCCCCGCGTGAGCGGGGCGGGGCCGAGACGGCCGTGACCGTGAGCGATGAGGGCACCGGCATTCCGGAGGAATCGATGGGCCGCGTCTTCACCCGCTTCTGGCGGGGCAGCAAGCGCGGCGGGACGGGACTCGGCTTGTACATCGTGAAGGGCATCGTGGAAGCGCACGGCGGGACGATCACCGTCGGCCGCGCGCCCGGCGGCGGCGCCCAGTTCCGATTTACGTTGCCCGTGGGCACTCCGGCGTATCTCCTGTGACCTTCCCCGGTCACCACTGATCACCTCTGATCCGCCTGAGCACCGCCCGCGGGCTCATTCACCCGCGTCACCCCCGTTAGACTCGATCCTTGGCACGTTTGCGTCCCTGATCTGTGGACGATTCGTCTCCGAGTCGTAGACGGGGACCATCACCAGCCAACCGGAAGCACGGGAAGAGATGTCGGCACCGAACAAGTCGTACGACCCTGTTGAGGTCGAGGCACTGAAACCTGAAGAGATCGAGCGCATGCGGGACGAGGCGCTCGCCGCCTTCGCCGCCGCCGGCGACCTCGAAAAGCTCCAGGAGGCCAAGGTCGCGCACACCGGCGGCACCTCGCCGCTGGCCCTCGCCAACCGCGAGATCGGCGCGCTGCCCCCGCAGGCCAAGGCCGAGGCCGGCAAGCGCGTCGGCATGGCGCGCGGCGCGGTCAGCAAGGCGCTCGCCGCCCGCCAGACCGAGCTGGAGGCCGAGCGCGACGCCCGGGTGCTCGTCGAGGAGGCAGTGGACGTCACGCTGCCGTACGACCGCGTCCCGGCCGGTGCCAGGCACCCGCTGACCACGTTCATGGAGCGTGTCGCCGACGTCTTCGTCGCGATGGGCTACGAGATCGCGGAGGGCCCCGAGGTCGAGGCGGAGTGGTTCAACTTCGACGCCCTGAACTTCACCCCGGACCACCCGGCGCGGCAGATGCAGGACACGTTCTTCGTCCAGGGCCCGAAGGGTACTGATGGGGACGAGTCCGGTGTCGTGCTGCGGACGCACACCTCGCCCGTGCAGGCCCGCGCGCTGCTCGAACGCCGCGAGCCGCCCGTCTACATCGTCTGCCCCGGCCGCGTGTACCGCACGGACGAGCTGGACGCGACGCACACCCCGGTCTTCCACCAGATCGAGCTGCTCGCGGTGGACGAGGGCCTGACCATGGCCGACCTCAAGGGCACCCTGGACCACATGGTCCAGTCGCTCTTCGGCGCGGACATGAAGACCCGCCTGCGCCCGAACTACTTCCCGTTCACCGAGCCGTCCGCCGAGATGGACATGGTCTGCTACGTCTGCCGTGGCGAGTCCGTGGGCAACCCCGACCGCCCCTGCCGCACCTGCGGCAGCGAGGGCTGGATCGAGCTGGGCGGCTGCGGCATGGTCAACCCGAAGGTGCTCACCGCCTGCGGCGTCGACCCCCAGAAGTACAGCGGATTCGCCTTCGGGTTCGGCATCGAACGGATGCTGATGTTCCGCCACAACGTCGAAGACATGCGAGACATGGTCGAGGGTGACATCCGGTTCACCCGGCCGTTCGGGATGGAGATCTGATGCGGGTCCCGCTTTCCTGGCTGCGGGAGTACGTCGATCTCCCCGCCACCGAGACCGGCCGTGACGTCCAGGCCAAGCTGATCGAGGTCGGCCTCGAGGTCGAGACCGTCGAGCAGACCGGCGCCGGACTGACCGGCCCGCTGGTCGTCGGCAAGGTCCTCACCATCGAGGAGCTGGAGGGCTTCAAGAAGCCCATCCGCTTCTGCACGGTCGACGTCGGCCAGGCCAACGGCACGGGCGAGCCGCAGGAGATCGTCTGCGGCGCGCGCAACTTCGCCGTCGGCGACAAGGTCGTCGTCGTGCTGCCCGGCGCCGTCCTGCCCGGCGACTTCAAGATCGCCGCGCGCAAGACGTACGGCAAGACGTCGCACGGCATGATCTGCTCCGGCGACGAGCTGGGCATGGGCGACGACGGCAGCGGCGGCATCATCGTCCTGCCGCCCGAGCACGAGGCCGGCACCGACGCGATCAAGCTGCTCGAACTGGTCGACGAGGTCCTGGACATCGCCGTCACGCCCGACCGCGGGTACGCGCTCTCGATGCGCGGTGTCGCCCGCGAGGCCGCCATCGCGTACGGCCTGCCGCTGCGCGACCCGGCGCTCCTGGACGTGCCCGCGCCGAACGCCCTCGGCTACCCGGTCAAGATCTCCGACCCGATGGGCTGCGACCGCTTCACCGCGCGCACGGTCACGGGCCTGAAGCCCGAGGCCCGCTCGCCGATCTGGCTGCAGCGCCGCCTGCAGAAGGCGGGCATGCGCCCGATCTCGCTCGCCGTCGACATCACCAACTACGTGATGCTGGAGCTCGGCCAGCCCCTGCACGCCTACGACCGCTCCCGCATCGAGGGCACGATCGGCGTGCGCCGTGCCGAGCAGGGCGAGAAGTTCACGACGCTCGACGGCGTCAAGCGCGTCCTGGACGCCGAGGACCTGGTCATCACCGACGACCGCGGCCCGATCGGCCTCGCGGGCGTCATGGGCGGCGCCAACACCGAGATCGCGGACCACGAAGAGGCCGCCGGGACCACCGACGTCGTCATCGAGGCCGCGCACTTCGACGCGATCTCCATCGCCCGCACGGCCCGGCGCCACAAGCTGCCCTCCGAGGCGGCCAAGCGCTTCGAGCGCGGCGTGGACCCGCAGGCCGCGTCCGCCGCCGCGCAGCGCACGGTGGATCTCCTCGTGCTGCTCGCGGGCGGCACCGCCGAGGCCGGCGTCACCGAGGTCATCGCGCCCTCCGCGCCGCACACGATCGCCATGCCCGCCGATCACCCGGACAAGGTCGCCGGTGTGGAGTACGGCCGCGAGACCGTCGTGCGCCGCCTCCAGGAGGTCGGCTGCGACGTGTACGGCCAGGACGCCCTGACCGTCACCGTGCCGTCCTGGCGTCCCGACCTCGCCGAGCCGAACGACCTCGCCGAAGAGGTCATCCGCCTGGAGGGGTACGAGAACCTCCCCTCCACGCTGCCCAAGCCCCCCGCGGGCCGTGGCCTGACCGACCGGCAGCGGCTGCACCGCCGCGTCGGCCGCGCTCTGGCCGGAAGTGGCTTCGTCGAGGCGCCGAACTACCCCTTCATCGGCGAGCAGGTCTTCGACCAGCTGGGACTCGAGCCCGGCGACCCCAAGCGACGGGTCGTGAAGCTGGTCAACCCGCTCTCCGACGAGGAGCCCGCTCTTCGTACGACGCTGCTGCCGGGTCTGCTCGGCGCGCTGCGCCGCAACGAAGGCCGCGGCAGCCACGACCTGGCGCTCTTCGAGACCGGCCTGGTTTTCCAGCCTCGTGACGAAGCCCGCGTCGCGGTCCGGCTGCCCGTCGACCGGCGTCCCACGGACGAGGAGATCGCCTCCCTGACCGAGGCGCTCCCCGTGCAGCCGCGGCACGCCGCCGTCGTGCTGTCGGGCGCCCGTGAGCAGGCCGGCTGGTGGGGCAAGGGCCGGCCGTCCGAGTGGGCCGACGCGATCCAGGCCGCCCGCGTCCTGGCCGCCGAGTCGGGCACCGAACTGCTCGTGCGCCAGGGCCAGTACGGCCCGTGGCACCCGGGCCGGTGCGCCGAGCTCGCCGTCGTGATCGACGGAGCGGAGCAGGTCATCGGGCACGCGGGCGAGCTGCATCCGCGCGTCGTCAAGGCGCTCTCGCTGCCCGCGCGCACCTGCGCGATGGAGCTGGACCTCGACCGTCTGGAGGAGGCGGGCACCGGCGTCCCGCAGGGCCCGAAGATCTCCACCTTCCCGGTCGCCACGCAGGATGTCGCGCTCGTCGTCGACGGGGGCGTGCCCGCCGCCGACGTGGAGAAGGTGCTGCGCGAGGGCGCGGGTGAACTCCTGGAGTCCATCCGGCTGTTCGACGTCTTCGAGGGCGAGCAGATCGGTGAGGGCAAGAAGTCCCTGGCGTACGCGCTGCGCTTCCGTGCGGCCGACCGCACGCTGACCGTCGACGAGGCCTCCGCGGCCCGGGACGCGGCCGTCGCCCTGGCGGCCGAGCGGACCGGCGCGGTGCTGCGCGGAGCGTAGTCACCGCCAGTAGTCGCCGCCAGGCGCACAAGAGGCGCAAAGAAGGGCGTATCCGGACCTCCGGATACGCCCTTCACTCGTTTGAGTGACAACTAAGCCCTCTATGGTCCGATCGGCTCATACGGTCGACAGAATCGGTGCGGCCGCAGGGCCTTGATCTGTACGGCCTGCGCGGTCCGCACGCTGAACAGGGCCGTAGGGGGGCCGTCGGCATGATCCGTATCAGGGCTGGAGATCCCCGCCGGGCGTTGCTCCGGGCGAGGAGCCGGGCCAGGCTCCGGGTGAAGGCCGGGACGCGGGTGTCCCGGGTGGAGCCGCCACGCGTCCGGCGCGTCCTCACGCTCGGTCTTCCCACGGCGTGGGGCGCGGCCGCCATCACGTACAAACTCGTCTGCCCGCTCGCCCAGCAGGACGGCCTGGGGGCCCGGATCGTCACCAGCGCGGTCTTCTTCGCGGTCGGCACCGGTCTGATATTGCAGGTCCGCGGCGCTCTGCTGCGGGAGCTGCGCCAGCTCCGGGAGATCGCGGGCGCCGCACAGAACGTCCTGCTCCGCCCGCTGCCGCCGCGCGTCGAGGGCCTCACGGTCGCGGCAGGACGGGTCTCCGCGTCCCGCGGCGCCTCCGTCGGCGGGGATCTGTACGAGGTGATGGCCACCGATCATGGCGTGCGGGTGGTCATGGGCGATGTGCGCGGGCACGGCCTGCCCGCCGTCGGCACGGCCGCCGCGGTGCTCGGCAGCTTCCGCGAGGCGGCGCACGAGGAGCCCGAACTGCCTCATGTGCTGCGGAAGTTGGAGCGTTCCCTGGAGCGGCATCTACGGGAGCGGTCGCGGGCCGAGCATCCGGCCAACGGCGCTCCGGTGCCGGAGAGTCCACCGGCCGAGGAGTTCGTCACCGTCCTGCTGATGGAGATCGGCCCCGAAGGCGAGCTGACCGCGCTCAACTGCGGTCATCCCTGGCCGTACCGCCTGAGCGGGCACGCCGAGCCGGTCTCCGACGGGGACCCGCTGCCGCCGCTCGGCCCCTTCCCGCTCCCCGCCGAACTGCCCCTGCTGCACTGCGGGCCGCTCCTGCCGGGGGAGGCGCTCGCCCTGCACACGGACGGCATGGAGGACGCGCGGGACGCGGCCGGCCGTTTCTTCCCGCTCCAGGCGGCGCTCACCGAAGCGGTGCGGGTCCCGCCGGTCGCACCCCAGTCGGTGATCCGTGCGGTGTACGCCCAACTCGCGCGCCACGCGGGGCGGTTGCCCACCGACGACGCCGCGCTGCTGGTCCTGCGGAACGACCGCCGACGGGTGCCGGTCCAGCAGGGGGAGACGGTGCGTCGGCAAAGCACCATGACGTGACGCACCGTCAACCTCCACCGGCCTTGCGCCGCCCGGTCCCGCCTGTAGGTGTCGGGCAGACGGCGGGGCGGGCGGCGCCGGTGTGGGCCGCCGTACTTTTCGAGGGGGAGCCGGCGGCCCGGCCGGCCTCCTTGTGAGGAATCTCAGTCAAGCGTGACGGGAGTGGCGACGGCAGAGCGCACACCCCCCGGATTCGGGCGTTCCGTTCACACCCCGTGTGAAGTCACCTCTACTACGCTGGCCACACCGAGCCACCGGAGGGCCTCCATGCAGCCCAATACCCTGCTCGACGCGATCCTCGACGAGGCGGGAATCTCCCACGCGGGCCTGGCTGCCCACGTCAATCAGGCGGGGAAGAGGCGAGGCCTCGCCCTGCGGTACGAACACACCGCCGTGTCACGGTGGCTGAAGGGCCAGCGCCCACGAGGCCAGGTGCCCGACCTGATCTGCGAGGTACTGGCGGGGCGGCTCCAGCGCACCGTCACCCTCGACGACATCGGCCTCGGCGTGCCGGGGCTGCCGGCCGTCGGGCACCACTCCATGGCCTCGACGCTCTCCGGGTTCGTGGAGCGGGCCACGGCCCTGTGGCGCTCGGACGAACAGCAGCGCCCGCACCTCCTCGGCGCACCCGCGGTCACGGGAACCCCCGCGGTGATGCCGGTCTGGGAGTGGGAGAACCCGCCCGAGGACGTGGACGTCTCACGGGGTGGCAGGCATCCGGTGAGCACGGCCGACATCGACATGATGCGCGCGGCCCGCGCCCACTACGAGCAGATGTACCGCAAGACCGGCGGCATCGCGACCCGCACCCGCATCGTCGGTTTCCTCAACGCCGAGGCCGCGCCGCTGCTGCGCGGCAGCTACACGGACGAGACGGGGCGCCAACTGCACAGATCCACCGGCGGGTTGGTGGCCATCGCGGGGATCTGCGCCTACGACTCGGACGCGCACGGCCTGGCCCAGCGCTACTTCCACCAGGCCCTGCGCCTGGCGAAGGCCAGCGGCGACAGGGGCCTTGGCGCCTACGTCATCGCGCTGCTAGTCAACCAGTCGCTGTTCATGCGCGAGTACCGCCAGGCGGTGGCCTTCGCGGAGGCCGCGCTGCGCGCCGCGGGGCGCGAGCTGACCCCGGCCCTGGCCTCCGATCTCTACGCCATGCAGGCCAAGTCGTACGCACACCTGGGCGATGGCAGCAGCGCGCTGTCGTGCATCCGGCGTGCGGAGGTCGCGGCGGATCGCATCCGGCGCGGACGTGAGCCGGACGAAACCGGCTATGTCCAGCCCGGACTCGTCAACGTACAAGTGGCGGAGGCGCTGCTCAGCCTCGGAGACCTCTCGGGGGCGTACGAACACGCGGCCGCGGCGGTGGACACTCCGGCACATGACAGGGGCCGGGTCCACCGGCTCGCCATGCTCAGCCAGATCGAACTGCGCCAGGGGAACACCGACGAGGCAGTGGCCACGGCGGTGGAAATGGCAGAACAGGCACGGGGGATGGAGTCCCAACGGCTGCGCGACCGCCTCCGGGCCGTGCGGGAACATCTGGTGCGCAGTGACTGCGCGGGCACGGCCGAGGCAGCCGAACTCATCGACGGGGCGTTGCGCGTACCCCTGTGACGTGCACCGCCCGGCACTGCTCTGAACACCCTCCTGCTGCGATATTGCCATCTACTCGGCGGAAGGTGGCAGAACCGTGCAGTGGACGAAACAAAGCGAACAAACTGTGTATGGAAATCGATGGTTCACGGTCAATTTGGCAGACGTGGAGCTGCCCGACGGCCGGCACCTCGATCACTTCCTGATACGGCTGCGGCCCGTCGCCGTGGCCACCGTGGTCAATGAGGCCAACGAGGTGCTGCTGCTCTGGCGGCACCGCTTCATCACCGACAGCTGGGGCTGGGAACTCGCGGCCGGCGTCGTCGAGGACGGGGAGGATCTCGCGTACGCGGCCGCCCGGGAAATGGAGGAGGAGACCGGCTGGCGGCCGGGCCCGTTACGACACCTGATGAGTGTCGAGCCGTCCAATGGGCTCACCGATGCAAGGCACCACATCTACTGGTCCGACGAGTGCACCTACATCGGTCATCCCGAGGACGACTTCGAGTCCGACCGCCGTGAATGGGTCCCACTCAAACTCGTCCCTGACATGGTGGCCCGCGGAGAAGTACCCGCCGCCAACATGGCGGCGGCACTACTCCTCCTGCACCACCTGCGTCTGGGCCAGGACGCGCACTAACGGCCGATGGCCTGCCAGATCGCCACGGCGAGCGCGCCGACCGCCGTCAGGGCGAGCAGGGCGGGCAGCGGCCATCGAGTGTGCTCGAGTGCGGTGATCCTTACGGTCAATTCATCCTGGTTCTTGACGCTTTGTTCGTCATGTTGGGTGAGCAACGCCAGCTCTCCGTCGACGCGGGTCAGCCCCACGTCCAAGCTGCGGCGTAACTCGGCGAGTTCGTGCGGGACCACGCGATGCTCGGGGTCGGCGGTCACTGGTCCGCTCCTCTCTGTAGCTGTCGATCCCCCTGCTACGCACGGAAAAGTGAACCTGCCTGGTGGCCGGGACGGGAGAGTGTGCGAAGGGCATATGCGAGCCCATGGCGCACACGGTGTGTGAACGCCGCGGGCCCGGCACTCGATCGAGTGCCGGGCCCGCGTGCGGTGCGAAGCGCCGGGTGCAGGTGTGAGCCGCCTCAGCCGTAGGGGTAGAAGCCCGAGCCGGACTTGCGGCCGAGCCTCCCCGCGTCCACCATCCGCTGGAGCAGCGGGGGAGCGGCGTACAGCGGCTCCTTGTACTCGGCGTACATGCTGTCCGCGACCGAGGCGACGGTGTCGAGGCCGATCAGGTCGGCGAGCTTGAGCGGACCCATCGGGTGGGCGCAGCCCATCTCCATGCCGTTGTCGATGTCCTCGCGGCTGGCGATGCCCGACTCGAACATCCGGATCGCGGAGAGCAGGTACGGGATGAGCAGGGCGTTCACCACGAAGCCCGAGCGGTCCTGGGCGCGGATCGCGTGCTTGCCGAGCACCTTCTCGACCATGGACTGCGCGCGGCTGATCGTCCCCTCGGACGTCGTGAGCGCGGGGATCAGCTCGACGAGCTGCTGCACCGGTGCCGGGTTGAAGAAGTGGATGCCGATGACCGCGTCCGGGCGGGACGTCGCGACGGCCAGCTTCACCAGCGGGATGGACGAGGTGTTGGAGGCGAGGATCGCGTCCTGCCGGGTCACCACCTGGTCGAGCACCTGGAAGATCTCGGTCTTGACCGCCTCGTTCTCGACGACCGCCTCGATGACGAGGTCGCGGTCGGAGAACTCCCCGAGGTCGGTCGTGAAGCTGAGCCGGGCGAGCGTCTCGTCCCGCTCCTCCTCCGAGATCTTGCCGCGTTCGGCGGCCTTGGAGAGAGAGTTGTAGAGCCGGGTGCGGCCGATCTCCAGGGCCTCGCCGGTGGTCTCCGCGACCATCACATCCAGTCCGGAGCGGGCGCAGACCTCCGCGATCCCGGCGCCCATCTGGCCACAGCCCACTACTCCGACGCGTGCGATGTCGGGCATAGAGTCGGTCACCTCGTGCCTTTCGCTGATCAACGGGCGGGCAGTCCCCCGTACGGTTGCGGTGTCTGCCCCAGCGGTGAACGTTACCGCCGAACCTCCGGTGCATGACGTGCCGGGTCGGGCATGCTGTCCGGTACAAGCAGCGGTTCCGGCGGATATGCAGGCCAGGGGGCGAGCGGATGAGGCGTATGTCACGCCGAGGTTTCACGATTGCGGCAGCCGCGATGGTGGCGGGGCTCACAGCCGCGGGGGACGCGGCCGCCGTGCCCGGGAAGGCCCGCTCGCGCCGTGAGCTGCGGGGCATGTGGCTGGCGACCGTCGCCAACCGTGACTGGCCGTCGAAGCCCGGACTCACGGTGGCCGAGCAGCGCGCCGAACTGATCGGGCACCTCGACACGGCCGTACGGCGTCGGCTGAACGCCGTGATCTTCCAAGTGCGGCCCACCGCCGACGCCTTGTGGCCCTCGCCGTACGAACCGTGGGCGGAGTGCCTCACCGGCGTGCAGGGCAAGCACCCCGGCTGGGACCCGCTGGGCACCGCCGTGGCCGAGGCGCACCGCAGGGGCCTTGAACTGCACGCGTGGTTCAACCCCTTCCGCATCGCCAACCACACGGACCCCTCGCGGCTCGTCCCGACACACCCGGCGCGACTGCACCCCGACTGGGTCGTGCCGTACGGCGGGAAGCTCTACTACAACCCCGGCCTGCCCGAGGTGCGCCGCTTCGTCCAGGACGCGATGCTCGACGCCCTGCGGCACTACGCCATCGACGCGGTGCACTGGGACGACTACTTCTACCCGTACCCGGTCGCCGGGCAGGTCTTCGACGACGACGAAGCCTTCGCGCGCTACGGCGGCGGTTTCCCGGACCGGGCCGCCTGGCGGCGCGACAACATCGACCGCCTGGTGCGGGAGATGGCGACGCGCGTGAAGAAGGTACGCAAGCACGCGCAGTTCGGGATCAGCCCGTTCGGGGTCTGGCGCAACGCCTCGACCGATCCGCTCGGTTCGGACACCCAGGCCGGCGTGCAGACCTACGACAACCTGCACGCCGACACCCGCGGCTGGGTCAAGAAGGGCTGGCTCGACTACATCTGCCCGCAGCTCTACTGGAACATCGGCTTCACCGTGGCGGACTACGGCAAGCTGTTGCCCTGGTGGGCCGATGTCGTCGAGGACACGGGCGTGCGCCTGTACGTGGGGGAGGCCCTCTACAAGGCGGGCGACCCCGCACAGCCCGCCGCCTGGCAGGATCCCGCCGAGCTGTCCCGCCACCTCACGTACGCCAAGGGGTTCCCGCAGGCCCGCGGGCATGTGTACTTCTCGGCGAAGGAAGTGGGCGTGGACAGGATCGGCGCGATGGCGCGCGTGGTGGCCGACCACTACCAAAAGCCGGCCAAGCCACCCCGCTGACGCCGGTCGGGTTTCTCGCCGGATGTTATTCGGGTCTCTCGCCGGACGTTATGAGGCCGGGTCCTGGTGCCGTACGACGGTGTCGGGGCCCGGTGACAGCAGCGTCTCGTGACCGTCGTCGAAGCGGACGCGATACGGCGGGCCGCCGTCCGCGCCGAGCACCTCGACGACCTGTGCGATCCGGTCGTGCTGCCCGACGGTCCTGCCGTGCAGCACCAGCTCGTCGCCTACGGTTGCACGCATCTGGAGCGACCTCCTCGTCCCACCCTGCGGTTGCTTTCCGTGGCCGCAAGTCTACGTCCGGTGGCGGGACCTTGAGCCCCGGCCGTCGGCGGCAGAAGGGCCCTAACCGCGTGCCCGCTGGGTCACCGCGATGCACACGAGGACGGCCGCGGCGGTCAGTGGCGCGGCCGGGGTGAGCTGCTCGCCGAGCAGGAACACCGACCAGACCAGCGTGAGCAGCGGCTGCGCCAGCTGGAGCTGGCTGGCCTTGGGCACGCCGATCGCGGCCATGCCGCAGTACCAGACGACCAGGCCGAGGAACTGCGAGCCGATGGCGGCGTACAGCAGCCCCGCGGTGCTGTGCCCGGTGAGCTGGAAGGGCTCGTGCTGGAGGGCGACGGCGGCCCCGATCGCGGCGAGCGGCAGGCACAGGACCAGTGCCCAGCCGATGACCTGCCAGCCCGGCATCTCGCGGGCGAGACGGCCGCCCTCGGTGTAGCCGGCCGCGCAGATGAGGAGCGAGGCGAAGAGGTAGAGGTCGGCGGTCGACAGGGCGCCGCCGCTCTGCTGGACCGTGAACGCGATCACCGCCGCCGCGCCGGTGAGGGCCGCGGCCCAGAACGTCCGCGAAGGACGTGCCCCGGTGCGCAGCGCCGAGAACACGGCGGTGGTCAGCGGGAGCAGGCCGACGACGACGGCCGCGTGGGCGGTGGTGGAGGTCTGCAGGGCGAGCGTGGTGAGCAGCGGGAAGCCGACGACGACCCCGGCGGCCACGACCGCGAGCCCGGCCCAGTGGCGGCGGGCGGGCAGCGGGACGCGCAGGGCGAGCAGGGCGCCGCCCGCGATGACCGCGCTCAGGACGCAGCGCAGGGCCACGAACGTCCAGGGGCCGATGCCTTCGAGGCCCCAGGCGGTGGACGGGAAGGTGAGCGAGAAGGCGGTGACGCCGAGCGCGGCCATGACGGTGCCGCTGCGGCGTGCGCCGTTCCGGGAGATCGGGGTCGTGGTGACCGCTATCCGGCTTGGGCGAGTAGCGCTATCCTGTGCTGTCATGCACGAGAGTAGCAGTGTCGCTGAGTTGGCCAAACGGTTGCGGGACGAGCTGGACCGCTACTCTCCAGGTGGAAAGCTGCCGTCGAGCCGGGCACTGGTCGACCGGTTCAGGGTGAGCCCGGTGACCGTGTCGCGGGCCCTGGGGCAACTGGCCGCCGAGGGCCTGGTCGTCACCCGGCCCGGCGCCGGAGTCTTCCGCGCCGAACCGCAGGCCGCCGCGGCGCCGGCGGGGGACACCTCCTGGCAGGAGGTGACGCTGAGCGCCGACGCGGCGACGGAGCTGGTGCCGCGCGCGGTGGACGCCTCCGGGGTCCTGGCCACGCTGGCGGCGCCCTCGCACGGCGTCATCGAGTTCAACGGCGGCTATCTGCACCCCTCGCTGCAGCCCGAGCGTGCGATGGCGGCGGCCCTCGCCAGGGCGGGGCGGCGGCCCGGGGCGTGGGGGAGGCCGCCGATCGACGGCCTGCCCGAGCTGCGGGAATGGTTCGCGCGGGGGATCGGCGGCGCGATCACGGCCGCCGAGGTGCTGATCACCGCGGGCGGCCAGAGCGGGCTCACCACGGCGCTGCGGGCGCTCGCCCCGCCGGGCGCGCCCGTCCTGGTCGAGTCGCCGACGTACCCCGGCATGCTGGCCATCGCCCGCGCGGCGGGACTGCGGCCCGTTCCGGTGCCGGTGGACGTGGACGGCGTACGGCCGCACCTGCTCGCCGCGGCGTTCAAGGCCACGGGGGCGAGGGTGTTCGTCTGCCAGCCGCTGTTCCAGAACCCGACGGGGGCGGTGCTGTCCGCCGAGCGCCGCCCGGAGGTGCTGCGGATCGCGCGGGAGGCCGGGGCCTTCGTCATCGAGGACGACTTCGTGCGCCGTCTCGTCCACGAGGACGCGGGGCCGCTGCCGAGGCCCCTGCAGTCCGACGACCCCGACGGGGTCGTCGTGCACGTCTGCTCGCTCACCAAGGCCACCTCGCCGAGCTTCAGGGTGAGCGCGCTCGCCGCGCGCGGACCGGTCCTCGAACGGCTGCGCGCGATCCAGGTCGTCGACCACTTCTTCGTGCCGAGACCGCTTCAGGAGGCGGCGCTCGAACTGGTCGGCTCCCCGGCCTGGCCGCGCCATCTGCGCAACGTGGCTGCCGAGTTGAAGGACCGCAGGGACGCGATGGCCGCCGCCCTGCGCCTCCACCTGCCCGAACTCGCCCTGCCGCACATCCCCGCGGGCGGCTACCTCCTGTGGCTGCGCCTGCCCGACGGCACGGACGAGGCGGCCCTGGCGGGAGCGGCACTGCGCGCGGGCGTCGCGGTGGCCCCCGGCCGCCCCTACTTCGCGGCCGAACCCCCGGCGGCGCACGTGCGGTTGAGCTTCGCCGCGGTCGCGGGGACCGGAGAGATCGCCGAGGGGGTGCGCAGGCTGCGCGGGGCGTGCGACGAGGTGCGGGGGAGCGCCCGCTGAGGCTGCCTGCCGGAGCGGCCGCGAGGCCTGCGCCCATGACCGGCGCACACCACACGCTCCCCACCGGTCACGAGACGCCCACCGCGTCTACCTCGGATCGGCCCGCTCACGACGCTCCTCGGGTTCAGCTCGCGTGTAGGCCGTCGTGAGGATCAGGTCCTTCGCGGGGCCCGCGACGCGCCACCGCATGCGCCAGCGCCGCTCGTCGTACACCTCGAACTCGCCGCGGTAGAGGTCGAGTCCGCACGGGTGGTCGGCGGTGTGGCTGCCGGTGCGCAGGTTCAGGTCGTGGAAGGGACGGCCGTCGGCGAACAGGACGTGCGCGGTGGCCGGGTCGTCCCCCGGCATGAAGCGGAGGGTGCGCTCGGCGGGGCGGGGAGTGCCGCGCCAGGTGAAGGTGCCGGACTCGTGGTGCAGAAGGCCGCCGCCGCCGTCGTCGGACGGGGTGAACACCGTGGTGCCCGAGAAGTGCCCCTCCGCGTTGCCCGCCAGATCCCGCGCCGTCCGTTCCACCCGCCAGGTCCCGGCCAAGTACGCCAGCACGTCCGGCACGCCGTGGAAGGTCTGGAGGCCTCCCACGTGTCGCGTGCCGTCGTGCGCGGCTGCTTCATCCGGAAAGGGCATGACCGCAGGCTACGCGGCCACCGCCCCCGGCCCGCGCCCCGGGATGTCTACTTGTCGACGAAACCGAGACTGTTCTCGTCGTACCGCGTCCCGGCGACCGCATGCGCGGGTGCCGCCGCGTCGATGGCGGCGAGATCCTCGGCGGAGAGCTCGATGGCCAGCGCGCCCAGGTTCTCCGTGAGGTACTTCTCCCGGCGCGTGCCCGGGATCGGCACCACGTCGTCGCCGCGGTGCTGGACCCAGGCGAGGGCGAGCTGCCCGGCGGTGACGCCCTTCTCCTCGGCCAGGGCGTTCAGGGCGGTGACGATGGGCAGGTTGCGCTCCAGGTTCCCGTCGGCGAACCGCGGCTGGTCGCGCCGCATGTCCCCTTCCTGAAGACCGGCGGCCGAGGTGTAGCGCCCGGTCAGGAAACCGCGGCCGAGCGGCGAGAACGGCACGATGCCGACGCCGAGTTCGCGGCAGACCGGCGCGATCTCCGCCTCCAGGTCCCGCGTCCACAGCGACCACTCGCTCTGCAGTGCGGCGATCGGATGCACCGCGTACGCCCGCCGGATCGTCTGCGCGCTCGCCTCGGAGAGCCCGAGGTGACGCACCTTCCCGGCCTCGACGAGCTCGGCCATCGCGCCGACGGTCTCCTCGATCGGCACGTCCTGGTCGACGCGGTGCAGGTAGTACAGGTCGATGTGGTCGACCCCGAGCCGCCGCAGCGAGGCGTCGCACGCCTCTCGTACGTAGGCCGCGTCGCCCCTGATCCGCGTCGGCTCGCCGAGGCGGTTGGCGAAGCCGAACTTGGTGGCGAGGACGGCCTGCTCGCGGCGGCCGGCCAGTGCGCGGCCGATCAGCTCTTCGTTGTGCCCCGCGCCGTAGAAGTCGGACGTGTCGAGCAGGGTGACGCCGAGGTCGAGGGCGCGGTGGAGCGTCGCGATCGACTGCGCGTCGTCCGAGGCGCCGTACGCGTGGCTCATCCCCATGCAGCCGAGCCCCTGCGCCGAGACGGTCAGTGCGCCCAGACGGCGGGTGGGAATGCTGGTCATGCCGGTACCTCCAGGTGGAGCCGTGAGCCCGTGTCGGGCGGACGGCTCCGACCCTAGGAGCTGGAGTCGACTCCAAGTCAAACCATTTGGGCGGGCGTTGGGACGGTCACTTCTGGTCCGCCGCCGCGTACAGCGCCGCCACGTCGATCTTCTTCATGCCGAGCATGGCGGTCATGGCGCGCTGCGCCCGTGCCTCGTCGGGGTCGGAGACGAGCTCGCCCAGGGCGGCGGGGACGACCTGCCAGGAGAGGCCGAACTTGTCCTTGAGCCAGCCGCAGGGGCCTTCCTCGCCGCCCTCGGAGAGCTTCGTCCAGTAGTGATCGACCTCTTTCTGGTCGGCGCACTCGATCGTGAAGGAGACCGCTTCGTTGAAGGTGAACTCGGGACCGCCGTTGAGTGCCAGATAGGGCAGGCCGTCGAGCTCGAAGTCGACGGTCATCACGGTCCCGGCCGGCCGCGGCCCGGCGGCGCCGTAGTGGACGACGTTCGTGATCTTCGAGTTGGGGAAGACCGACACGTAGAACTTGGCGGCGTCCTCGCCCTGCGTGTCGAACCAGAGGGTGGGCGTGATGCGAGGCATGACTCTCTCCTGTCGTCAGCTTTGAACGGCACGGCGTGTGTCTGTCTGTACTGACCCTCGCTCGGGCGTGAACTCATCGCCATTCGCGTGACCGTGAGCGAAAAGCTGTGGCGCCGACGGCCTCCCGGTCTCTGGCGGCGGCCCGCGCGCCGTGAGATCGTCCGCGGGTGACCGACTCTGCCGGCGGGCCGGCGACCTCGACGCGACCGGACGACCGCACCGCGTCCGCCCTGCGCTTCACGACGGAACTCGTCGCGTGGGTGGCCACCCCCTGGGCCCTTGCCGAGTACTCATGGCTGCTGGCGGCCCTGTCCGTGGTGGTCCTGATCGGCCTACCGACGCTGTTCTCGACCCCGGGGGACAAGGCCCATGTGATCATCGCCGTGCCGGGCCCGGTCACGATCCTGCTCGTGCTGCTCCAGCTGGTCGCCGCCGTGGCTTCCTCGTGGGCGGCCTGGCCGGTCTGGGCGGCGGTCCCCGTGATCCTGCTGGCCACCGCCACCCTCGTCACGGAACGCCGCCGCTGGCAATGGCTGTGTCACTGAGCTGACGGGGCGCTCAGCTCGATGGCGCGCTCCATGCAGCGCAGCCGGGCGCGCGAGAAGTCGTACGGCATCTTGCCGATTGCCTCGAAGGCGCTCATCGACGCGTTCTCCTCGCCCGTCAGGTCGGCGTCGTACAGGTCGAAGAGCTCTTCCTCGGCCTCTTCGAGCCCGGCAGCCTCGATGGCCTGCTCCAGGGCCTTCTGGAAGGCGCATCGCCGGACGGCGATCTCCTCGACGCGCGGGTCGTGAGGATCGACGGTGTCGTCCAGCGCCTCCTCGGCTGCGTCGAGGCGGTCGGCTTCGGCCCGTAGCTCGGGGTCGGCCGCGAGCACGATGCACACACTGGCCTGGAGGGCGGAACCCAGCGGGCCGAAGATCCGTTCCGATACCAGCAGGCTGTCCAGGTCGGACTGGCGCAGGGCGTCCGGGGGCAGGTCCCGGAGCCGGCTGGTGACCAGGGGAGAGAGAAGGCCCAGAGGGCTGCCCGCCTCCCGAAGCCGGTGCACGGCCGCGCGCCGGCGCCGGAGGGCGGCTTCCTGGGCAGCCAGCGTCTCTTCAAGGCGCTCCAGGGTCTCGTCGATGGTCCGAGTGCCGTCGAAGGAGGTCCGGATGTCGTCCAGGCCGATGCCGGCGTCCGTCATCTTGCGGATCCACAGCAGGCGGATCATGTCGTCGTACCCGTAGCGGCGTTTTCCGTCCCCGCCCCGTTCGGGCTCCGGCAGCAGACCGATGGCGTGGTAGTGCCGGATGGCTCTGGGCGTGGTTCCGGCGAACGCGGCGGCATCACCGATCCTGACCTGCCGGGGCGTGCTGAGGGGGAAGTCCATGAGGAGCCTTTCGTGCAGTACTTCCTTCACGACAGCACATGACGCCACGGCAGGTGCAAGGTCTCGCAGCACAGGGCCCGCGGCACCTTCGTTGCATAAAAGTGCGGCCCTGCGTATAGTCATGCCATCCAAGAGGAGGGTTCCATGGCGGTACGTGCAGCAGTGGCGGGAGCGAGTGGGTACGCGGGCGGTGAATTGCTGCGGCTGCTGCTCGTCCACCCCGAAGTGGAGATCGGCGCCCTCACCGGCAACTCGAACGCGGGCCAGCGTCTGGGCGCGCTGCAGCCGCACCTGACGCCGCTCGCCGACCGTGTCCTGGAGCCGACCACCGCCGAGGTGCTCGCCGGTCACGATGTCGTCTTCCTCGCCCTGCCCCACGGCCAGTCCGCCGCCGTCGCCGAACAGCTCGGCCCGGACGTCCTCGTGGTCGACATGGGCGCCGACTTCCGGCTCAATGACGCGGCCGACTGGGAGAAGTTCTACGGCAGCGAGCACGCCGGGACCTGGCCCTACGGCCTGCCCGAGCTGCCCGGCGCCCGCGCCGCCCTGGAAGGTTCCAAGCGCATCGCGGTGCCCGGCTGCTATCCCACGGCCGTCTCGCTCGCGCTCTTTCCCGCGTACGCCGCCGGGCTCGCCGAGGCCGAAGCGGTGATCGTCGCCGCGTCCGGGACCTCGGGCGCGGGCAAGGCCGCCAAGCCGCATCTGCTCGGCTCCGAGGTCATGGGCTCCATGTCGCCGTACGGCGTCGGCGGAGTCCACCGGCACACCCCCGAGATGATCCAGAACCTCTCCGCCGCCGCGGGCACCCCCGTCGCCGTCTCCTTCACGCCCACCCTGGCCCCGATGCCCCGCGGCATCCTCGCCACGTGCAGCGCGAAGGCGACGCCGGGAGTCACCGCCGAGAGTGTGCGGGCCGCGTACGAGAAGGCCTTCGCCGACGAGCCCTTCGTCCGGCTGCTCCCCGAGGGGCAGTGGCCCGCGACCGCGGCGGTGTACGGCTCGAACGCCGTGCAGATCCAGGTCGCGTACGACGAGGCGGCGGGGCGCGTCATCGTGATCAGCGCCATCGACAACCTCACCAAGGGCACCGCGGGCGGCGCCCTGCAGAGCATGAACATCGCCCTCGGCCTCGACGAGGCCACCGGGCTCTCTACGATCGGAGTCGCGCCGTGAGTGTGACGGCAGCTAAGGGATTCACGGCGGCGGGCATCGCCGCCGGGATCAAGGAGAACGGCAACCCGGACCTGGCCCTCGTGGTCAACACCGGGCCCCGCCTGGCCGCCGCGGGCGTCTTCACCTCCAACCGCGTCAAGGCCGCCCCCGTCCTCTGGTCGGAGCAGGTCGTCAAGGGCGGACTCGTCTCGGCCGTCGTCCTCAACTCCGGTGGCGCCAACGCCTGTACGGGCCCGCAGGGCTTCCAGGACACGCACGCCACCGCCGAGAAGGTCGCCGAGACGCTCGACCTGAACGCCGGCGAGGTCGCCGTCGCGTCGACGGGCCTCATCGGCGTCACGCTCCCCATGGACAAGCTCCTGCCGGGCGTCGAGACGGCAGCGGCCGAACTCTCCGCGCACGGCGGCGAGAAGGCCGCCATCGCCATCAAGACCACCGACAGCGTGCACAAGACGGCCGTGGTCACCAAGGACAACTGGACGGTCGGCGGCATGGCGAAGGGCGCGGGAATGCTCGCCCCCGGACTCGCCACGATGCTCGTCGTCCTGACCACGGACGCCGACCTGGAGGCCGACGTCCTGGACAAGGCCCTGCGGGACGCCACGAAGGTCACCTTCGACCGGGTGGACTCCGACGGCTGCATGTCGACGAACGACACAGTGCTGCTTCTCGCCTCCGGCGCTGCTCAAGTCGCCCCGGAATACGCCGAGTTCGCCGAAGCCGTCCGTACCGTCTGCGACGACCTCGCACGCCAGCTCATCGGCGACGCCGAGGGCGCGAGCAAGGACATCCGGATCGAGGTCGTCAACGCGGCCTCCGAGGACGACGCCGTCGAGGTGGGCCGCTCCATCGCCCGCAACAACCTCCTCAAGTGCGCCATCCACGGCGAGGACCCGAACTGGGGCCGGGTGCTCTCCGCCATCGGCACGACGAAGGCCGCCTTCGAGCCGGACCAGCTGAACGTCGCCATCAACGGCGTATGGGTCTGCAAGAACGGCAGCGTGGGTGAGGACCGCGACCTCGTCGACATGCGCTACCGAGAGGTCAAGATCACCGCCGACCTGGCGGCAGGCACCGCCGAGCCCGTCGTGATCTGGGCCAACGACCTCACCGCCGACTACGTCCACGAGAACAGCGCGTACAGCTCATGAGCGGCAGCACGAGCGGCAATCCGACCGCGCGGAAGCACACCGCGCTCCCCAAGGCACAGATCCTCATCGAGGCGCTGCCCTGGCTGACCCGGCACCGCGGCAAGACCGTCGTCATCAAGTTCGGCGGCAACGCCATGGTCGACGAGGAGCTGAAGGCCGCGTTCGCGCAGGACGTCGTCTTCCTGCACCACGCGGGCCTCAAGCCCGTCGTCGTGCACGGCGGCGGCCCGCAGATCAGCAAGGCCCTCGACCGGCACGGCATCGTCAGCGAGTTCAAGGCAGGCCTGCGCGTCACCACCGAGGACGCCATGGACGTCGTACGCATGGTGCTCGCCGGACAGGTGCAGCGTGAGCTCGTCGGGCTGCTCAACCAGCACGGCCCGCTCGCCGTCGGCCTCACCGGCGAGGACGCGCACACCATCACCGCCACCAAGCACCAGCCCCGCATCGAGGGCGAGTTGGTCGACATCGGCCGCGTCGGCGAGATCACCGAGATCGACACCGGCGCCATCGAGGCGCTGCTCGCGGACGGCCGTATCCCGGTCGTCTCCTCGATCGCCCGCTCCCAGGACGACGGACATGTCTACAACGTCAATGCTGATACGGCGGCTGCGGCACTTGCGGCTGCGCTGGACGCCGAAACCCTGATGGTCCTCACGGACGTCGAGGGCCTTTACGAGGACTGGCCGAACAGCGACGAGGTGATCAGCCGCCTGACCGCCAAGGAGCTGGAGAAGCTCCTGCCCGAGCTGGCCAGCGGCATGGTCCCGAAGATGGAGGGCTGCCTGCACGCCGTGCGCAACGGCGTCGAGACGGCCCGCGTGATCGACGGCCGGGTCCAGCACTCGATCCTGCTCGAGATCTTCACCGACGAGGGCATCGGCACGATGGTCGTGCCCGACGCGCCCGGCGTATCCGACGACGCGACAGAGGGGGAAGCGGCATGACCGGCAACGAGGAGCTGACCAAGCGCTGGCAGGATGCGCTGATGGACAACTACGGCACCCCCAGGCTGCCCCTCGTCCGCGGCGCGGGCAGCAAGCTCTGGGACGCCGACGGCAAGGAGTACGTCGACTTCGTCGGCGGCATCGCGGTCAACGCGCTCGGCCACGCCCACCCGGCGGTCGTCGAGGCGGTCAGCACCCAGATCGCCTCCCTGGGCCACGTGTCGAACCTCTTCGTCGCCGAGCCGCCGGTCGCCCTGGCCGAGCGGCTGCTCCAGCTCTTCGGGCGCGAGGGCCGGGTGTACTTCTGCAACTCCGGCGCCGAGGCCAACGAAGGCGCCTTCAAGATCGGCCGCCTGACCGGGCGTTCGCACATGGTCGCCACGGACGGCGGCTTCCACGGCCGGACCATGGGGGCGCTCGCGCTCACGGGCCAGCCCGCCAAGCAGGAGCCGTTCCTGCCGCTGCCCGGCGACGTCACCCACGTGCCGTACGGCGATGCCGAGGCCCTGCGGGCAGCGGTCACCGAGGAGACGGCCCTTGTCGTCATCGAGCCCATCCAGGGGGAGAACGGCGTGGTCGTGCCGCCCGCCGGCTACCTCAAGGCGGCCCGCGAGATCACCAAGGCCACCGGAACCCTCCTCGTCCTCGACGAGGTGCAGACCGGAATCGGCCGTACCGGCCACTGGTTCGAGTACCTCGCGCACGAGGGCGTGCAGCCCGACGTCGTCACGCTCGCGAAGGGTCTCGGCGGCGGTCTGCCGCTCGGCGCGACGGTCGCGTTCGGCGCGGCGGCCGAGCTGCTCAAGCCCGGTCACCACGGGACGACGTTCGGCGGGAACCCCGTGGCGTGTGCCGCGGGACTCGCGGTGCTCGACACGATCGAGGCCGACGGACTCCTGGAGAACGTGAAGCGGGCGGGCGAGAAGCTGCGCGACGGAATCGAGTCACTCGGGCACCCGCTGGTGGGCCATGTCCGGGGCGCGGGCCTGCTGCTGGGTATCGTGCTCACCGAGCCGCTCGCGCCCCAGGTGCAGCAGGCGGCTCAGGACGCCGGCTTCCTGGTGAACGCGCCCGCCCCTGATGTCGTACGGCTGATGCCGCCGCTGAACGTGCGCGACGACGAGGTGGACGCGCTCATCGGGGTCCTGCCAGGCGTGCTTGACCAGGCCACCGCGGCCGACGGGGACGGACGATCCGGAGAATGAGACGACGATGAGCCAGGCGCAAGGCAACGAGCACGCGGAACACCCGGATCACGCCGGGCCCGCCGTGCCGCAGACCCGCACCGCACGCCACCGCCGGATCGTGGACATCCTCAACCGGCAGCCGGTGCGCTCCCAGAGCCAGCTGGCGAAGCTGCTCGCCGACGACGGCCTCACGGTCACCCAGGCGACGCTCTCGCGGGACCTGGACGAGCTGAACGCCGTGAAGATCCGCAACGCCGAGGGCGACCTCATCTACGCGGTGCCGAGCGAGGGCGGCTTCCGCACGCCGCGCGCGCCGCTGGGGGAGTCCGCCAAGGAGGAGCGGATGCGCCGCCTCTCCGCGGAGCTCCTGATCTCCGCGGAGGCCTCGGCCAACCTGGTGGTCCTGCGGACGCCGCCGGGCGCGGCCCAGTTCCTCGCCTCGGCGATCGACCAGGCGGAACTGCACGACATCCTGGGAACGATCGCGGGCGACGACACCCTGATGCTGATCAGCCGGGAGGCCACGGGGGGCCAGGCGCTGGCCGATCACCTGCTCAGGCTGGCGTCGAACGAGCACTAGCCGGGCCCCTGGCCTTGGCCCCCCCTGTCACCGGCTTCGCCGAGTTCGTCCTCAATCGCCGGACGGGCTGAGTCTCTTCAGCCCGTCCGCCGTGCCCGGTGCGCCATCCACGCGGCGACCAGCGCCCCCGAGATGTTGTGCCACACGGAGAACACGGCGGCGGGCAGTGCGGCGAGCGGGCTGAAGTGGGCGGTGGCGAGTGATGCCGCGAGCCCCGAGTTCTGCATGCCGACCTCGAAGGCCATGGCACGCGACGCGGGCGGCCCGAGCCGGGCCAGCTTGCCCGCGCCGTAGCCGAGCGCGAGGCCGAGGCCGTTGTGCAGGACGACGGCGACGAACACGAGCAGGGCGGCGGACTTGATGGCCGCCGCGCTGCCCGCCACCACCACGGCCACGATGACGGCGATGGTCAGCGCGGACAGCCACGGCAGCGCGCTGAGCACCCGCCCGATGTAGCGGCCGAATAGCAGGCGTACGACGAGACCGGCGAGGACCGGGAGCAGCACGGTCTTGAGGATGTCGGTGACCATCGATCCCGCGTCCACGGGCAGGTACTCGCCCGCCAGGAGCAGGGTCAGCGGCGGCGTGATGAGCGGCGCGAGCACGGTCGAGACGGTCGCCACCGAGACGGACAGGGCCACGTCGCCGCGCGCCAGGTAGGTCACCACGTTGGACGCGGTCCCACTCGGCGCGCAGCCCACGAGGATCACGCCGGCCGCCAGTTGCGGCGAGAGCCCGAGCGCGTGGGCGATCAGCCAGCCGAGCCCCGGCATGATCACGTAGTGCGCGACCAGGCCGAGTGCGACGGCCCAGGGCCGCTTGACGACGCCCTGGAAGTCGAGCGGGGTCATGGTGAGCCCCATGCAGAACATCACGAGCCCCAGGAGGTACGGGACGTTCGTGCCCCAGCCCTTGAAGGTGTCCGGCGTCAGCAGGCCGAGCGCGCCCGCGGCGAGCACGAGGACGGGGAAGACCGTGACGGCGAGGCGGGCCGCCCTGTCGCCGCTCTTCGTTGAACTGGGGATCGTCTGTTCGGTTTGCACCCGGCGATGCAACGCCGCCGCGCAGCACGGCGCAAACCCGTCTCGATATGTGGTCGCTACACGGAGCTGGCGCGGACGGGCGGCCGAGCGTGGTCGTGCCGTCCGGCGTGGTAGCTCAGTAGCGCGTGATGTCGGTCGCCCCCGACGCCGTCCCGATCGCCATGTGCGGCCGCCGCTCCGGCTCGGCCCAGTCCAGGATGCGGGCCATGGCCCCGCCCGGCACGGACACGCAACCCGCCGTCGCCCCGCGGCCGTTGACGTGTAGGAAGATCCCGGCGCCGCGGCCGCGCACCGGGCGGTCGTAGTTGAAGCTGATCACGAGGGCGTGCGTGTACTGGGGGTCGTACGTGATGAGGTGCTCGGACTCGGCGGCGCGGCAGTCGGCGGGGCGGGGCTGGGTCCAGCGGTTGTAGGAGCGGGAGTCGTTGTCCTGACACCACCAGGAGTCCTTGGTGACCCGGCGGTACGGATAGGTCGTGCCCGACGGCTCGGCCCTGATCCCGAAGGCGTACGGGAGGCGGAAGAGCCCGGTGGGGGTCGTGTTGGTGCCCTGCTTGCGGGAGCGGCCCTCCGCCAGGCCGTTCGCGCCGAAGCGTGCCGCCACCGACCCGGTCTTCGTCCAGCGCCCGCCGCGCCGGTCCCACCAGGTGACGGTGCCGGTGGTGGAGCCGGTGCGTGCGGCCTCGGCGGTGATGAGCTGGCTGCCGCCGCCCGTGTCGGCCATCCGGTCCGGCAGCGGCGGGGCCGTGCCCGGCGCGGCCCCGAGGGTTCCGGTGACGGCGAGCACGAGGGCGGCTGCGGAGGCGAGAACGGCGGCACGGGGGCGCATGGCTCAGACCGTAGTGGGGGGCAGGGGCAACGGCAGGCCCGGCAGGCCGTCGATGCTCCGTGCGATGTACTCCTTCTTGCTGAAGTAGGCGTTCAGCGACGCGTCGTCCTCGCGGGCGAAGCGCTTGGCGTGCAGATCGCGGTCCTCGTCGTACGACATGAAGGGCACCGCGTATCCGCAGGTGTCGCGGATGAGTTCGGCCGTCACGACGATGATGGCGCGCAGGCCGTGCGGGGTCGGGTCTATGTCGGGGAAGTGCCCGAGGAGTTCCGCCCAGCGCGGGTCGTCGCGGAAGACGGGTTCGCCGCGCCCGTGCACGCGGACGATGTTCGGCGGGCCCTGGAAGGCGGTCCACATCAGGGTGATGCGGCCGTTCTCGCGCAGATGCGCGACCGTCTCCGCGTTGCTGCCCGCGAAGTCCAGGTAGGCGATGGTGAGATCGTCGATGACGGCGAGTGAGCCGGTGAGGCCCTTGGGCGAGAGGTTGATCGTGCCGTCGTCGGCCAGCGGCGCGGTGGCGGTGAAGAAGACGGGCTGAGCCTCGATGAAGGAGCGGAGCCTGCCGTCGATGCGTTCGTGAGTCTTTCCCATGGTCAGGGATTATTCGCCGAGATACTTCGCCTGTCTAATGACTTCACGCGCCGCCGCACGCCATGGCTGGATTGACGAAACATACGGAGTTCTGCATACTCATGCATGACGGCGATTGCAGGCTAAGGAGTACGTGAAGTGAGCAGCAACAACGGCGGTGACGTCCGGCTCTGGGGCGGCCGGTTCGCGGACGGCCCGGCCGAGGCCCTGGCCAAGCTGTCGGCGTCGGTCCACTTCGACTGGCGCCTCGCGCCGTACGACATCGCCGGGTCCCGCGCCCACGCGCGCGTGCTCCACAAGGCGGGGCTGCTCACCGAGGACGAGCTGACCCGCATGCTGGGCGGCCTCGACCAGCTCGAGGCCGACGTGGCCGATGGCTCCTTCGTGGGCACCATCGCCGACGAGGACGTCCACACCGCCCTGGAGCGGGGCCTCCTCGAACGCCTCGGGGCCGACCTCGGCGGCAAACTGCGCGCGGGACGCTCGCGCAACGACCAGGTGGCGACGCTCTTCCGGATGTATCTGCGGGACCACGCCCGCATCATCGGCGGCCTGATCGCCGACCTCCAGGGCGCGCTCGTCGGCCTCGCCGAGGCACACCCCGACGTCGCCATGCCGGGCCGTACGCACCTCCAGCACGCCCAGCCCGTGCTCTTCGCGCACCACGTGCTCGCGCACGTCCAGTCCCTCTCCCGGGACGCGGAACGCCTGCGGCAGTGGGACGAGCGGACGGCCGTGTCGCCGTACGGCTCGGGTGCGCTCGCGGGGTCCTCGCTCGGTCTCGACCCGGAGGCCGTCGCCGCGGACCTCGGCTTCGAGCACGGCTCGGCCGCCAACTCCATCGACGGGACGGCGTCCCGGGACTTCGCGGCGGAGTTCGCCTTCATCACCGCGATGATCGGCGTGAACCTCTCCCGGATCGCCGAGGAGATCATCCTCTGGAACACGAAGGAGTTCTCCTTCGTCACGCTCCACGACGCCTTCTCGACCGGCTCGTCGATCATGCCGCAGAAGAAGAATCCGGACATCGCCGAGCTGGCGCGCGGCAAGTCCGGGCGGCTCATCGGCAACCTGACGGGCCTGATGGCCACGCTCAAGGCGCTGCCGCTCGCGTACAACCGCGACCTCCAGGAGGACAAGGAGCCGGTCTTCGACTCCTGCGACCAGCTCGAGGTCCTGCTCCCCGCCTTCACCGGCATGATGGCGACGCTCACCGTGCACCGCGAGCGCATGGAGGAGCTGGCCCCGGCCGGCTTCTCGCTCGCCACGGACATCGCCGAGTGGCTGGTCAAGCAGGGTGTGCCGTTCCGTGTGGCACACGAGGTCGCGGGCGAGTGCGTCAAGGAGTGCGAGGCGAACGGCATCGAGCTCGACCAGCTCACGGACGAGCAGTTCGCCAAGATCTCCGAGCACCTGACCCCCGAGGTCCGCACCGTCCTGAACGTCCCCGGCGCCCTGGCATCCCGCAACGGCCGCGGCGGCACCGCCCCCTCGGCCGTCGCCGCCCAGCTCGCCGAGGTCAAGGCCGATCTGACGGTCCAGCAGGAGTGGGCCGCGGCGCGTAAGTGACGCCGGGGCAGCGCGTGCCGCGTTGACGTGGGCATCGCGGGTTACGTTGGTCGTTCTTCCGCAGGAAGCCGAAGGAGCCGACCGAACGGAGCCCGCGATGCCTTTCGCACGTCTGGCCGCAGCGACCACCCCCACCGCCCACATCGGCTTCGGCCTGGCCGCCGTCGGCAGGCCCGGCTACATCACGCTCGGCCGCGACGCCGACCTGCCGCCCTCCCGCAGTGTCGAGGCCCTGCGCGAACGCACCCTCGAACTCCTAGATGCCGCCTACGCGTTGGGCGTGCGGTACATCGACGTGGCGCGCTCCTACGGCCGCTCCGAGGAGTTCCTCGCCGACTGGCTGCACGCCAGGCCCGACATCCACGACGTCGTGATCGGCAGCAAGTGGGGCTACACGTACACGGCCGCGTGGAACGCCGACGCCGCGGGCCCGCACGAGGTCAAGGACCACAGCCTCGCCGCGTACGTCCGCCAGCGCGAGGAGAGCGCCCAGCTGCTCGGCGAGCGGCTCGACCTCTATCAGATCCACTCCGTGACTCCGGAGAGCCCCGCCCTCACCGACAAGGAACTGCAGGCCAAGCTGGCCGAGTTGGCGTCCACGGGCGTGACGGTCGGGCTCTCCGTCAGCGGTCCCCGGCAGGCGGCCGCGATCCGCGCCGCGCTCGAAGTGACCGTCGACGGCGAGCCGCTCTTCCGTACGGTCCAGGCGACGTACAACGCCCTGGAGACGTCGGCGGGCCCCGCGCTCGCCGAGGCCCATGACGCGGGGCTCACCGTGCTGATCAAGGAGGCCATGGCCAACGGCCGCCTGGCCGGCCCGCAGGCTCCGGCCGCCCTGCGCGAGATCGCCGAAGCCACCGGGTTCGGCTGTGACGCCGTCGCCCTCGCCCTGGTGCTCCGGCAGCCGTGGGCGGGCGTGGTCCTCTCCGGCGCCGCCACCTCCGTTCAGCTCGTCTCCAACCTGCACGCGGCGGCCGTGGACCTCGACGCGGGGCAGCTGGAGCGGCTCGCGGGCCTGGTGGAGGAACCCGCCGCGTACTGGGAGCGGCGCGGGCAGCTGCCCTGGCACTGAGAAAACCCCGTAGGCCACCCTCTGCTGAGAGGTATGCGTATCCCATGAGACAAAAAAGTCTCATGTGGCTTATGGTTGTCTCATGTCAGTCGATCGCGATCAGGTGCTGCGCAGCGCCGCGGCGCTCCTCACCCGCAAGGGCTCGGCCACGATGGACGAAGTGGCGCGCGCGGCGGGGATCAGCCGCGCCACCCTGCACCGCCACTTCGCCGGGCGCGACGCCCTCGTGCGCGCCCTGGAGGAGCTCGGCATCCAGGAGTGCGAGGCCGCCCTGGAGGCGGCCAGGCTCGGCGAGGACAGCGCCCAGGAGGCACTGCGCCGCCTGGTGAAGGAGATCCAGCCGGCCGCGGGCCTGCTCGCGTTCCTCGTCACCGAGAACCAGCTGTTCGAGGACGACGCCCCGCACGAGGGCTGGTCCCGGCTCGACGACAGCATCGGCGCCCTCTTCCGGCGCGGCCAGGAGAGCGGAGAGTTCCGCATCGACCTGAGCCCCGTCTGGCTCACGGAGGCGCTGTACGGCCTCATCGGCGCGGGCGCCTGGGCCGTACTGGACGGCCGCGTGGCCGCCAAGGACTTCACACACATGATCGCCGAGCTGCTGATCGGCGGCGCACAACGGAGAGTGGAACCATGACCAGCATCGAACAGCGGACCGCGTCGGCGGAGGTCGAGCGCAGCCCCGGCCGCTGGCTCGCGCTCGCCGTGCTGGTCCTGGCCGTGCTGCTCGTCGCCGTGGACGCGACGGTGCTCGGCCTCGCCACCCCCTACATCAGCGAGGACCTCAAGCCGACCGGCACGCAGCTGCTGTGGATCGGCGACGTGTACTCGTTCGTCATCGCCGGTCTGCTCGTCTCCATGGGCAGCCTCGGCGACCGCATCGGCCGCAAGAAGCTCCTGCTGGTCGGCGCCGTCGCCTTCGGCGCGGTCTCGGTCCTGAACGCCTACGCGACCACGCCCGAGATGCTCATGCTGGCCCGCGCGCTGCTCGGTGTCGCGGGTGCGACGCTGATGCCGTCCACGCTCGCGCTGATCCGCAACATCTTCCACGACCCCCGCGAGCGCAGCCTCGCGGTCGGCATCTGGGGCGCGATGGCGTCGGCGGGTGCGGCCGTCGGTCCGGTCGTCGGCGGCTTTCTGCTCGAACACTTCTGGTGGGGCTCGGTCTTCCTGATCAACCTGCCCGTGATGGCGGTCCTGGTCGTCGTCGGCATCAAGCTGCTGCCCGAGTCGAAGAACCCGGCGCCGGGCCCGTGGGACCTGATCAGCGTCGTGCTCTCGCTCATCGGCATGATCGCCGTCGTGTACGCCATCAAGGAGGCGGCCGCGCACGGCGTCCGCTGGGACATCGGGGCGGCGGCCGTGCTCGGCGTGGCGGCGCTCACCTGGTTCGTACGGCGCCAGCTCACCCTGAACGCACCCCTCCTGGACATGCGGCTCTTCCGCAACCGGGGATTCTCCGGGGCGGTCCTCGCCGACCTCCTCACCGTGCTGGGGCTCTCGGGCCTGGTCTTCTTCCTCTCCCAGTTCCTGCAACTGGTCCAGGGACGGCGGCCGTTCGAGGCGGGCCTGGCCGAACTGCCCGCCGCGGTGGGCGCGGTGGCGGCCGGTCTGATCGCGGGCGTGGTCGCGCGGCGGTTCTCCGTGCGCGCGGTGGTGGCCGGCGGACTCGCGGCGGTGGGCATCGCCTTGGCGGCGCTCACCACGCTGGAACAGAGCACCGGCTATCCGCTGCTCGGCGCCTCGCTCCTGGTCGTCGGCATCGGCGCGGGTTTCTCGTTCACGGTGACCGCCGACGTCATCCTCTCCAGCGTGCCCAAGGAGCAGGCCGGTGCCGCGTCCGCGGTCTCGGAGACGGCGTACGAACTGGGCGCCGCCCTCGGCATCGCCCTGCTCGGCTCCATCGTCACCGGGGTCTACCGCGACTTCACCGCCCCGGCGGGCACCCCGCCCGAGGTGGCCGCGGCGGCGCACGAGTCGCTGGGCGGCGCGGTGGAATCCTCCGCGAGCCTGCCCGCCCACGAGGCCCAGGCCATGCTGGCCTCGGCCCAGGACGCCTTCGTCGACGGCCTGCGCCTGGCGGCGGGCGTGGGCGCGGGAGTACTCATCGCCACCGCGGTGGCGGCATGGTTCCTCCTGAAGGGCTCAAAGCTGGAGGACGGCGTCGAGCACTAGTCGTTGACCGCTGACACGAAGGAGGGCCGTACCCCGTGGGGTACGGCCCTCCTTCGTGCGTCACGTACCGTCAGGCGGCCTTCGCCTTTGTGGCGTACATGTCCACGTACTCCTGACCGGAGAGCTGCATGACCTCCGTCATCACGGAGTCCGTCACGGCGCGCAGCACGTAGCGGTCGCGGTCCATGCCCTCGTAGCGCGAGAACTCCATCGGCTCACCGAACCGGACCGTCACGCGGCCCGGGCGCGGCAGGCCCTTGCCGCCGGGCTGGAGCTTGTCCGTGCCGATCATCGCGAAGGGGACGACGGGCGCGCCGGTCATGAGGGTCAGCCGGGCGATGCCGGTGCGGCCGCGGTACAGGCGGCCGTCGGGGGAGCGGGTGCCTTCGGGGTAGATGCCGAAGAGCTTGCCCTCCTCCAGCACGCGCCGCCCGGTCATCAGCGCGGCGACACCGCCGTGGCCGCCGTCGCGGTCCACGGGGATCATGCCGGAGCCGGTGAAGAACCAGGCCATGAGGCGGCCCTTGAGCCCCTTGCCCGTGACGTACTCGTCCTTGCCGATGAAGTACACCGGGCGCGGGCAGACGAGGGGCATGATCATCGAGTCGATGAACGTGAGGTGATTTCCGGCCATGATGACCGGGCCAGTACCCGGAATGTTCTCGGCGCCTTCCACCCGAGGGCGGAACATCAGACGCAAGATCGGTCCGAGCACAGCCTTGATGAGCGCGAGACGGGACAACGGGCCCTCCGGTGTCAACGGGTCGACGACGAGTATGTGCAGGTGAGGACGATACTCGCGGGTCCACGCTCACCGCACATCGGGTTCACGCACTGGATACGCAGAGTTGACATGCAGGTGCGTGGTGTAGCCCTCGGACCGCTCTCCCTGTGATGACGTTATCTCCGTGTGCCCCATGTGGCGCGTCCTAGTGGTCCTTGTCACGCACCGAGGTCACGCGCTGCCACGGAGTTCCGACGCGGTACGCGCGCACCGATGCCCACCGAAAGGACCCCACCCCGCACACCAGTCGCCATCCGGCGTCACCCTTACGTTCGGTCCAGGGTCTCCCGTCCGTCACGTGAGGCCACCTACGATCGTGCCGCTTTGTCAGGTGCAAGGCAGTACATCGGGAGGAGCGCTCAATGGCCACACAGAAGTCGGGTCGGTCGGGGTCGGGGGAGCGGAGCCCGGGGCGACGCGCGGTACTGGGAGCGGCGGTCCTCGGGGCGGGCACCGCCGTCGTGGGGCTGCCCGGCGTGGCGAGAGCCGACGCCAGGCACGGGCACGGGCACAGAGACCTGCCGGTGCCCACGGTCGTCGCGCACCGCGGCGCCAGCGGTTACCGGCCCGAGCACACGCTCGGCGCGTACCAGCTCGCCCTCGACATGGGCGCGCACGTCATCGAGCAGGACATCGTGCCCACCAAGGACGGCCATCTCGTATGCCGTCACGAGAACGACATCACCGCGACCACGGACGTCGCCGCGCACCCCGAGTTCGCGTCCCGCAAGACCACCAAGTCGGTGGACGGCACCTCGTTCACCGGCTGGTTCACCGAGGACTTCACGCTCGCCGAGCTGAAGACGCTGCGCGCCAAGGAGCGCATCCCCGGCACCCGCCAGCGCAACACCCTCTACGACGGCCGCTGGGACGTGCCGACCCTGGAGGAGGTCCTCCGGTGGGCCGACAAGCAGGGCCGTGAGCGCGGCAAGCGGGTCTGGCTGCACATCGAGACCAAGCACCCCACGTACTTCCGCAAGCTGGGCCTCGGCCTGGAGGAGCCGCTCGCCAAGCTGCTCCGCAAGTACGGCCGCCACAAGAAGAGCTCGCCCAACTTCCTGCAGTCCTTCGAGCCCAGCAGCATCCAGCGCCTGAACAAGCTGGTCGACGCGCCGCTCGTGGTGCTCCTGTCCTCCGCGGCCTCGCGCCCCTGGGACTTCGTCGAGGCGGGCGACCCGCGCACCGTCGCCGACCTCATCAAGCCCGAGGGCCTGAAGTGGATCGCGTCGTACGCGCAGGGCATCGGCCCCACGCTCGACCTGATCATCCCGAGGAAACCGGACGGCAGCCTCGGCACCCCGACCACCCTGGTCGACGACGCGCACAAGGCGGGCCTGATCCTCCACCCGTACACGATGCGCAACGAGAACACCTTCCTGCCCGCGAACTTCAGGAAGGGCACCGACCCGGCGGCCTACGGCGACGCCTTCGGGGCCTTCAAGGCGTACTTCGAGACGGGCATCGACGGGATCTTCTCCGACAACTGCGACACCGCGCTGCTCGCCCGCGAGGACTTCGTCAACGGCTGACCGCCCGGCCCCGGTTGGGGTGACAGACGCCCGCCCCGGCAACCTCCTGCCGGGGCGGGCGCGTCACGCCCTGCATGACTCACTCGCTCATCCCCACGCTGCGCCCGCTCCTCGCCGCCGAGGCCTCCGCCGCGGCGCACGGCTCCGGCGCCGACCCCGGTGACCTGGAACAGGCCGTCTGGCTGCGGCTGCTGGAACGGATGGACGCCGCCGACCCACCCGCCGACCCGGCCACCTGGCTGCGCGCCGCCGTCGCCTCCGAGGCGCGCCGCACCCGCCGTACACAGGAGCGCGAGGTGGCGTACGCGGCCGAGCCCGCCGACGACTCCGAGTGCGGGCCCGAGCAGCGCGCCCTGCGGGCCGACCGCGACCGCACCCTGCACGCGGCGGTGCGCAAACTGCCCGGCCGGTGCCCCGGACTCATGGCGGCGCTCCTTTCCCCCAAGGACCTCACCTACCGGGAGATCGCAGGTGAGTTGGGAATGTCACAGGGCAGCCTGGGGCCTGAACGTTCCCGTTGCCTGGGATGCCTGCGCAGAATGCTCGCGGCGGAGGTTGCAGCTCCTGACCCGCGGGGAATGGAGCGATAGACAACCGGCGGAGCAGGTGAGCGGGAGGCATGCACACATGGGCATGAGCGTGACCATCTCGGAGGCGGGCGGACAGGACGCCGAGAAGATCCTCAAACTGCAGTACCTGTGCTACCAGAGCGAGGCCGAGCTGTACGGCGACTATTCGATCGAGCCGCTCACGCAGTCCCTCGACTCCATCAAGGCCGAACTGACCACCGGGAACGTGCTGGTGGCCCGCCTCGGGGACGAGGTGGTCGCGTCGGTGCGCGGCACGGTCGACACCGACGGAACGGCGCGGATCGAGAAGCTCATCGTCCACCCCAGGATGCAGCGCCACGGCCTGGGCGGCCGGCTCCTGAACGCGATAGAGGGACGCCTGGGCGCGGGCGGCACCGCCAAGTGCTTCCAGCTCTCCAGCGGTCACCGCAGCGAACAGAACCTCCAGCTCTACCGCAAACACGGCTATACGGCCGTGAACACCCGGCACGTGAACGACCGGCTCACACTGGTCACACTCGCCAAGGAGTCCGCCGCGCAGGCCTATGTGACCCGGGCCTAGCGCCCCGCTTTCCGCGCCTTGTTCAGCCAGAAGATCGCCGTGACCGGGAGGATCACCGGGATGAACAGATAGCCCATCCCGAAGTCCGACCACACCGTGGCGTCGGGGAAGGCGGACGGCTCGACGAGCGTCCACGTCCCCACCGCCAGGACGCCCACCAGCTCGGCGGCGCAGCACACCAGCGCCGCCTTGCGGGCCTTCTCGCCGCCGCGCACGAGCGAGTACGTGATGAAGCCGTAGACGAGACCCGCGAGCGCGGACAGCGTGTACGCGAGCGGGGCCTTGTGGAAGTCCGACGAGATCTGCACGGCCGAGCGCGACACGGCGCCGACCACCATCACCCCGTACAGCCACACCAGAAGGATGCCCGGCCCGGTGATGAGCCTCTGCTTTCGCCGCGCGGGTTCGGTCACCGTCACCTCAGCCTCCCCAGATGTCGTAGAGCCGCACCTGGAGCACGGCGAGGACCACGCCACCCGCGGCGACCGTGATGGAACCCCAGCGGGTGCGCTCGGCCAGGGACATGAAGCCCGCCGCCGGGATACAGGCGAAGGAACCGATCAAGTACGCGATGAAGATCGTCATGCCCTGCTCGGGCTTCTCGCCCCGCGCCAGCTGGACGATGCCGACGATCAGCTGGACCGTGGCCAGGAAGGTCACCACGCCCATGCCGATGAAGTGCCAGTCCTTGGTCGGCTGGTCCCGGTAAGCGGCGAAGCCGCACCACGCGGCGAGCGCGAGCGCGGCCACGGCGGTCGCGATCGTCAGGGCAACAAGCATGCCGTGACTTTATTACGGGCCCTATGACCCGATGCGCGCACCCCTAAGACCCCATGCGCCTGCCCCTGAGGTGCCCCGTACGCTCGGACATCATGAAGATCCACGCTGAAGCGCTCCTGTTCGACAACGACGGCACCCTCATCTCCTCGATGGAGTCGGTGTACCGCTGCTGGACGCGCCTGGCGCAGGAGTACGGGATCACCGCCGAGGAATTTGCCAAGGTGGAACTGCACGGCCGTCCCGCCGCCGAGATCATCGCCGACATGCTGCCCGCCGAGCGCGTGGCCGAGGCCGTCGCCCGCATCGAGGAGCTCGAGGTCTCGGACGTCGCGGGCGGCGTCGTGCTGCTGCCCGGCACCCGTGAGCTGCTCGCGTCCCTGCCCCCCGAGCGCTGGGCCGTCGTCACCTCCGCCGGGCGGCGCCTCGCCGAGGCCCGGCTCGCGGAGGTCGGCATCGACGCCAAGATGGTGATCGCCGCCGACGACATCACGCGCGGCAAGCCCGACCCGGAGCCCTTCCTGCTCGCGGCCGCGAAACTGGGCGTCGACCCGGCGCGCTGCGTGGTCTTCGAGGACGCGCCCGCGGGTCTCACGGCGGGACGCGCGGCCGGGATGACCACCGTGGCGTTGGCCACAACGCACACCGCCGGCGAGCTCACCGCCGACGTCGTGGTGAAGGACCTGTCGGCCGTGTCCGCACAGGCCACCGAGGGCGGCGTGGAGATCACCGTCGCGGGCTGAACGGCCGCCCCCGACGTCCGTACCTGTCCACCGGCTGTCCGTATACCGGACAGCCGTGGCGGTGCGTGACCGCACGCGTGTTTTACTGGTCCACATGACCACGACGAGCAGCCGCACCCCTGCGACCGAGGCGATCACGACGCCCGGTGCTCGTTGTATGTGTCGAATGTGCGCCTTCTGAGGGCCCCCGCACCACTCTTGAGCATCGCGCCCCGAAGCGAAGCCGCTGTGCCGCGCCCCTGTGCGACGTACGCCTTACCGGCGGACGAGACGTAGGAAGCGAGCCTGCCCCGCGCACACCTCCTCCGGTTCCTTTCGCCACCGCGAGAAACCGTGCCGCGTTCCCCACGAATGCCCCGTGCCCGGCGAAAACCGCGCCGCGCACTCGACAGTGACGGAAACCCCTGTGATCACCACTTCCGGCCTGACCAAGGTCTACCGCTCACGCGGTCGTGAAGTAACTGCCCTCGACGGCGTCGATCTGCATGTCCGCGAAGGCGAGGTGTACGGCGTCATCGGCCAGTCCGGCGCCGGAAAATCCTCGCTGATCCGCTGCGTGAACCTTCTGGAGCGCCCTACCGCCGGCACCGTCAGCGTCGCCGGCCAGGACCTCACCGCCCTCGCGGGGCGCGGCAGCCGCGCGAGCAAGGACCTGCGCCGGGCGCGCAGCCGCATCGGCATGGTCTTCCAGCACTTCAACCTGCTGTCCTCGCGCACCGTCAAGGACAACATCGAGCTGCCCCTGGAGATCCTCGGGCTCAGCGGCGCCGAGCGCTCCCGCAAGGCCCTCGAACTCCTCGACCTGGTCGGCCTCGCCGACAAGGCGAAGTCCTACCCGGCGCAGCTCTCCGGCGGCCAGAAGCAGCGCGTCGGCATCGCCCGCGCGCTCGCCGGCGACCCGAAGGTGCTGCTCTCGGACGAGGCGACCAGCGCTCTCGACCCGGAGACCACGCGCTCCATCCTGAAGCTCCTGCGCGACCTCAACCAGCAGCTCGGCCTGACCGTCCTGCTGATCACGCACGAGATGGACGTCGTCAAGAGCGTCTGCGACTCCGCCGCCCTCATGGAGAACGGGCGGATCGTCGAGTCCGGCACCGTCACCGAGCTGCTCGCGACGCCCGGCTCCGAGCTGGCCGCCGCGCTCTTCCCGGTCAGCGGCGCGGCCACGGGCGCCGACCGCACCGTCGTCGACGTGACCTTCCACGGCGAGGCCGCGACCCAGCCGGTCATCTCCCAGCTGTCGCGCACGTACAACATCGACATCTCGATCCTCGGCGCCGCGATGGACACCGTCGCGGGCAGGCAGGTCGGCCGCATGCGCATCGAGCTGCCCGGCCGCTTCGAGGAGAACGTCGTGCCGATCGGCTTCCTGCGCGAGCAGGGACTGCAGGTCGACATCGCGGGCGAGGACCCCGTGACCACGCCCGAGGACGACGCCACGCTGCTGGTCAAGGAAGGTGCCAAGTGACCTGGTCGGAGATGCAGCCCCTGCTGGAGCAGGCCTGTTGGGACACCCTCTACATGGTCGGCTGGTCGACGCTGATAGCCGTCGTCGCCGGACTTCCGCTCGGCATCTTGCTTGTCCTCACGGACCGCGGCGGGCTGCTGCAGAACACGGTCGTGAACAAGCTCATCGGGCAGATCGTGAACATCGCGCGCTCGATGCCCTTCATCATCCTCATGGTCGCCCTGATGGGCTTCACGCGCTGGATCACCGGCACGACGATCGGCCGCGAGGCCGCCATCGTGCCGCTCGCGATCGGTGCGACGCCGTTCTTCGCGCGGCTCGTGGAGACCGCGGTGCGTGAGGTCGACGGCGGCCTCGTCGAGGCCGTGCAGTCGATGGGCGGCAACACCTGGACCGTCGTACGCAAGGTCCTCGTGCCGGAGGCGCTGCCCTCGCTGATCTCCAGCACGACCACGACGATCGTCACGATCATCGGCTACTCGGCCATCACCGGCGCCGTCGGCGCGGGCGGCCTCGGCGACATCGCCATCCGCTACGGCTACCAGCGCTTCGAGACCGAGCTGATGTGGATCACCGTCGGTGTCCTCGCCGTCGTCATCTCGATCATCCAGTTCGCGGGCGACTACGCGGCCCGCAGGCTGCACCGGCGCGGCGGCCACTCGGGCGCCGCCCCCAAGCTGCGGCTGCTCAAGCTCAAGACGCCGCCCCCGACCCCGTCGGTCTGAACTCACCCCGCACACCCCATCGCGGGGCGTACCACCCATGGAGAAAGGCACTTTTCGTGCGTAACACCGCCAAGATCACCACCGCTGTCCTCGCCACCGGCGCCCTCACCCTCGGGCTCTCCGCGTGCGGCTCCGACAAGGGCTCCGCCGCGGGGGACAAGGACGGCCCGCTCATCGTCGCCGCCACTCCCACGCCGCAGGGCGAGATCCTCGACTACGTCAAGAAGAACCTGGCGAAGAAGGCCGGTCTCGACCTCGACGTGCGCGAGTTCACCGACTACGTCACGCCGAACACCGCCGTCGAGCAGGGCGAGGTCTTCGCCAACTACTTCCAGCACAAGCCGTACCTGGACGACTTCAACAAGAAGAACGGCACCGACATCGTGCCCGTCCCGAACGCGACGGTGCACCTGGAGCCGCTCGGCGTCTACTCCAAGAGCGTCAAGAAGCTCGACGACCTGAAGAAGGGCGCCACGGTCGCCCTGCCGAACGACACCACCAACGAGGCCCGCGCGCTCAAGCTCCTGGCCGAGAACGGCCTGATCGAGCTCAAGAAGGGCGTCGGCTACGAGGCCACCCCCAAGGACGTCTCGAAGAACCCGAAGAACCTCAAGTTCAAGGAGATCGAGGCGGCCCAGGTGCCCCGCTCCCTCGGCGACGTCGACGCCGCGGTGATCAACGGCAACTACGCCCTGGAGGCCAAGCTCAGCCCGGCCAAGGACGCCATCGTCGCCGAGCCCGCCAAGGGCAACCCCTACGGCAACTTCCTCGCCGTGAAGAAGGGCGACGAGAACGACCCGCGCGTGAAGAAGCTCGCCAAGCTCCTCACCTCGCCCGAGGTCAAGAAGTTCATCGACGACAAGTACGACGGCGCCGTCGTCGCGGCGTTCTGATCATGCGTACGCCCGTCATCGCGGCCGCGGGAGCACTCGCCCTCACGCTCGGGCTGACCGCGTGCGGCAGCGGATCCGGCTCGGGAGGCGGCGACGGTGACACGCTCACCGTCGGCGCCACCCCGACCCCGGCCGGCGAGGTCCTCACGTACATCAAGCAGAACCTCGCGGAGAAGAAGGGACTCGACCTGCGGATCACGGAGTTCACGGACTACGTCACGCCGAACACCGCGCTCCAGGAAGGCTCCCTCGACGCCAACCTCTACCAGCACACCCCGTACCTCGAGGACTTCAACAAGTCCAAGAAGACGGAGCTCACGCCGGTGACCGAGGTCTATCTGCCGCCGATGGGGGTGTACGCGAAGAAGGCGAAGGACGTCACCGAGCTGCCCGCCGGTGCGACCGTCGCCATCCCCAACGACACCACCAACGAAGGCAGGGCGCTGCAACTCCTCGCCTCCAAGGGCGTCATCGGGCTCAAGAAGGGGGCCGGTTCGACCGCCACCCCCGGGGACATCACGTCCAACCCGAAGAAGCTCACCATCAAGCCGCTGGAACCCGCCCAGCTGCCCCGCTCCCTGGAAGACGTCGAAGCCGCGGTCATCAACAACAACTACGCGCTCGACGCCGACCTCAGCCCCAAGAAGGACGCCATCCTTCTTGAGTCGTCCAAGGACAATCCGTACAACAACGTGCTCGCCGTCAAGAAGGGCGACGAGGACGATCCCAGGGTCGAGAAGCTGGCCGAACTGCTCACTTCACCCGAGGTGAAGCAGTTCATCAAGGACAAGTACAAGGGCTCCGTCCTGCCCGTCGAAACAAGCTGACACACAGTCCGTTTCCGTCCCCACCACGGGGTCCGCTCCTGATGAAGGAGCGGACCCCGTGGTGCGTTTGCGCGCCGACATGCTGCATGCTGGGCTCTTCAGCAGGCCCGAGGGTTCCAGGTTACGGAGCAGCGCATGACTACCTTCCCCGATATCTCCATCAGCACGGAGCGGTTGGTGCTGCGCCCGTTCGAGGAAGCCGACGTCTCCGCGTACGCGGAGATGATGAACGACGAGATGGTCACCGCCTGGACCTCCGTGCCCCAGCCCTACACCGAGGACGACGCCCGCGACTGGATCAACCGCCTCGCGCCCGCCGAGCGCACCGAGGGCCACGGCATCGCCCTGGCCGTCACGGAGTTCCTCACCCAGCGCCTGGTCGGCATCGTGCAACTGCGCGACACCGACTGGCGCGTACGCTCCTGCGAACTCAAGTACGTCGTCGCCCCCTGGGCCCGCGGCGAGGGCTACGCGTCGGAGGCGGCGCTCGCCACCGCCCAGTGGCTCTTCAACGACCAGCGCTTCGAGCGCATCGAGCTGCGCACCGCCGCCGACAACACCGCGGCGCAGCAGGTCGCGCAGAAGATCGGCTGCATCAGTGAGGGAGTCCTGCGGGGCGCCTGGATAGCGCGTACGCGAAACGGCGGGGACCCCTTCGGCGGCTGGATCGAGGTCCGCACCGACCTCATCGTGTGGAGCCTGCTCCCCGAGGATCTCGAAGGAGTCGGCGAGCAGCTCGCCGACAGCGGGTTCACGGCTTTCTCCGACTGGAACTGACCCCACAAGCACCTCAGGGCCCCACCAGGTACGCTCGCCCCTGGCCGCACGCGGTTGCCCCCTACACGCGACACCCGGCCTCTCAGACATTCCGCGAGAAACCAGGAGACAGACGACGATGGCCGACCGCGTCACGGTGATCGGCTGGGACGGTTCGCCGCTGACCGCCGCGGCGCGCTCGGCGCTCGGCGCCGCCACACTCGTCGCGGGCGCCGCCCACCACCTCGCGCTGACCGCGGTCCCGCCGGGCGCGGAACGGATCCGCCTGGGCAGCGTGAGCCTGGCCGCCCGCCGCATCGCCGCCCACCGCGGCACCGCCGTGGTCCTCGCCGACGGCGACCCCGGGTTCTTCGGCGTCGTACGCACGCTGCGCGCCCCCGAATTCGGCCTCGAGGTCGAAGTGGTGCCCGCCGTCTCCTCCGTCGCCCAGGCCTTCGCCCGCGCCGGGATGCCCTGGGACGACGCCGAGGTCGTGGTCGCCCACCCCCGCACGCTGCGCCGCGCCGTGAACGTCTGCCGCGCGCACTCCAAGGTCGCCGTCCTCACCTCGCCCGGCGCGGGCCCGGCCGAGCTCGGCCTGCTCCTCCAAGGCGTGCACCGCACCTTCGTGATCTGCGAGGAGCTCGGCACCGAGCGCGAACAGGTCACCGTCCTGACCTCGGACAAGGCCGCCGACCACACATGGCGCGACCCGAACGTCGTCATCGTCATCGGCGGTCCGGCCCCCACGACCGACACCGGCTGGATCGCGGGCCGCGATCCGGGCACCCCGCGCGGCTGGGCGCTGCCCGCCCCCGCCTACGGCGGCGACGCCCACCTCGGCGAGGGCGAGAGCGACCGGCTGCGGGCCGTCCAACTCGCCCGCACCGGGCCGCGCGTGGGCGACCTGGTCTGGGACATCGGCTGCGGCAGCGGCGCCTTCGCCGTGGAGGCGGCACGTCTCGGCGCCGCCGTCATCGCCGTCGACGCCGACCCCGACGCCTGCGCCCGCACCACGGCGGTCGCCCGCCACTTCGGCGTACAGCCGCAGATCCTGCACGGGACCGCGCCGCACGTACTCGAAGACCTGCCCGAGCCCGACGTCGTACGGATCGGGGGCGGGGGAGCCGAGGTGGTCTCCGCCGTCGCCGACCGCCGCCCCGCGCGCATCGTGACGCACGCGTCCACCCGCGACGACGCCGAACTCATCGGCAGGGGCCTGACGGAGCACGGCTACACCGTCGAGTGCGCGCTGCTCCAGTCCGTCGAACTCGACACGCGCGCGTGGACGGAGCGGGAGCGGACCGTGGTCTTCGTGCTCTGTGGACAGTTGCCCGATCGCGCCCCGTGACCCTGCCGCCGCACGGTGCGGGGTAGGCTGGCCGATCGTTGTACCGCACCGAGTGTCCGGCAAATAGTTGGTCAATGTCCGGAAAGCTCGCCCGTTTTGGGGGGTGTGTGGTACGGCAGGACCGGAGGGCGCGCAACGTGGCGCAGCCCACAGCGGGCCGTTGCGGATCAAGGCGCCGTGGTGGCAGCCAGACCGGGACAATGCCTGTTGTCCGTACGCGGTTCGTGCCGCGTGGCGCGCACGCTCGTTGACACTGACGGGCGGTTGGTGCGCCGCTCCGGGCAATGGGGCTTCCCCGGCCGACGGCTGAGGGGCGGTCGAAGAAGCACTAACCGATGGGCGAGGGGTTACGCATGACCGACACCGGCCAGGTCCCGGGCGAGGGACTGCCGGAGAACGCAGGCATGGTGGAGCAGCCGGGCGTCCCCGCCCCGGGCGCGTACACCTACCTCGACCCCTCCGAGAGTCCCGCCGAGAGCGTCGCCCCCGCGGACGATGACGACCTGCTGTTGATGCCGGGTGCCCAGGGCGCCTGGAGCGAGCCGCATTCGGCGGGCGGTCAGCAAGGCATGCCGGTGGGCGAGGCGGCGACGGGCGGCCTGCCGCACGGCGGCCAGCACGCGGCGGCACCGCAGGCGTTCGCCCAGCAGTCCGTCGGGCAGCCGCACGCCACGCACCAGCCGGGCCCGCACGAGACCGGCGGCCGCGACAGCGGCTCGGTCGACCTGAACGGCGTCCAGTTGCCCGGTGCCCCCACGCCCGCGCCCGCTTCGCACCCCGGCCCCTCCCGCCGCCCGCTCCACCGGGGGCCGTCGGGCCCCGCCGTGCCCGACGGCTCGGGCAGCCCCGTGCGCTCCCTCGCCGACCGCGGCCCGGCCGGTGCGCCGCAGCACGTGGCACCCGTACGGCACGCGGGGCCGCCCACGGTGGGCCCCGAGTACCTCGACATTCCGCGTGACGAGGAAGGGATGCCCAGAGGGACGCAGCTCGGCGAGAACGTGCCGCAGGGCGCGACGCCGTGGACGCCGCAGCCTCAGCCGCAGGCCGCGCAGCCCGCGCCCGAGTCGCCGCAGCCCGTCGCACCAGCAGAAACGGTCGTCCCGGACGTCACTCCCGTCACAGAGGAAACACACGTCGCGGCACAGGATGCACAGGGCACGCTGGACGCGCCCGCACCCGCACCCGCGCCCGAGGCCCCGCAGCCCGTGGTGACCGACCCCGCGGGTCCGGCCGCCGCAGAGACGCCCGCAGCCGCCTTCCCGCAGGCCGCGGAGGCCGCCGACCCGGCGATCGCGCAAGGCACCGAGGCCGACGCCCAGTTCGCGCACGCCGCCGCCGAAGCAGGGCAGCCCGCGTTCGCCGTGGACGCCGAGCAGCCGTCGGCCGAGCAGTCGTCCCCCGCGCAGCCGTTCGCCGGGGACCCGGCCGCCTCCGCTCCCGAGGCGAGTCAGGAGCCCGCGCTCGCACAGAACTCCGGTCAGCCGCAGTTCGCCATGGCGGGCGCGCAGCCCTGGTCGGACGCGCCGCTCGCCGGCGCGGGACCTGCGGCCCAGGGCCCGCACGTCCACCAGGCTCAGCAGCCCCAGCAGATGCAGCAGCCCCAGCAGTACGCCGAGGTTCCCGTGGCGCAGGCGCCCCAGGCCGATGAGCTCCCCGGAGGCCCGGACCAGCACTTCGCGGACCCGCAGGCGCCCGCGCCCCTCGGCCAGTTCGTGCCGGTCGAGGGCTCGGTGCCGACCACACCGCACTTGGCGCCTACGCCTCCGCACGCCCTGTCCGTACCGCCCGAGCACTTCGAAGCCCCGCAGCCGCAGCCCGTCGTCGCCCCCGAGGTGCAGGCGGAGCCCGCGGAGGCAGCGGCCGCCCCGTCGGCAGCCGACGCCCCGGAGCCGCAGGCCACGGTGGAGACCCCTGAGGTCCCCGAGGTCCCCGAGACCGTCGAGGCTCCCGAGACCCCCGAGGTCCCCGAAGACCTCGCGGCCCAGGAGCCGTCGGCTCCCGCCGAAGCGGCCGAGCCCGCCGAAGCCGCTGTTATCCCCGAGACCCCCGAGACCCCCGAGACCCCCGAGGCTCCCGAGCCCGCCGAGGCCCCGGAGCCCGTCGCCCCGCAGCCCGCGGCCACCGTGCCCGCGCCGCGTGACGGTGGAGAGTCCGCGGTGGCTCCGGCCCCGGAGGCGGCGCAGGAGCCCGTGACCGTGGCGCCCGAACCCGTGGAGGCGGCAGCCGAAGCCACCCCCCTTGAGGTGGTCGAGGCGCCCGCAGAAGCGGAGGGCGTGGCGGTGGCCGAGGCCCCCGAGCGCTTGCTCATCGTCGAGGCCGGGCCCGCCGAGGTGACCGAAGCCGCCGACCCGGTGGCGGCCGACGACGCCCCCGCCGAGCCCGTTCAGCAGCCGGAGCCGGTCCAGCAGCCGCAGACACCCGCCGCCCCCGCGTACGACGACGCCGAGCGCGAGGCCGTCCTGCGCGTGATGCGCGAACGCCGCGACATCCGCAACGGCTTCCGCAGCGACGCCATCCCGCACGAGGTGCTGCTGCGAGTCCTGGAGGCGGCCCATACGGCGCCTTCCGTGGGCCACTCCCAGCCCTGGGACTTCGTCGTCATCCGCTCGGCGGAGACCCGCCGCACGATGCACGAGCTGGCCATGCGGCAGAAGGACGCCTACGCGAAGTCGCTGCCCAAGGGCCGCGCCAAGCAGTTCAAGGAACTGAAGATCGAGGCGATCCTCGACACCCCGGTGAACATCGTCGTCACCGCGGACCCGACGCGGGGCGGCCGCCACACCCTCGGCCGGCACACCCAGCCGCAGATGGCCCCGTACTCCTCGGCCCTCGCCGTCGAGAACCTCTGGCTCGCGGCACGCGCCGAGGGCCTCGGCGTCGGCTGGGTCAGTTTCTTCGACGAGCGCGAGATGGTCAGGACCCTCGGCCTGCCCGAGCACCTCGAAGTGGTGGCCTACCTCTGTGTCGGATACGTCGACGAGTTCCCGGAGGAGCCCGAGCTGATGCAGGCAGGCTGGTCCAAGCGCCGCCCGCTCTCCTGGGTGGTCCACGAGGAGACGTACGGCCGCCGCGCGCTGCCCGGCGAGGAGCCGCACGACCTGCTCGCCGAGACGGTCTCCAACATCCGCCCGCTGGACGCGAAGGCGCTCGGCGAGGCGTGGGAACGGCAGAAGCGGATGACGAAGCCGCCGGGCGCGCTCGGCATGCTGGAGATCATCTCCGCGCAGCTCTCGGGCCTCTCCCGGCAGTGCCCGCCGCCGATCCCGGAGCCCGCGGCCGTCGCGATCTTCGCGGGCGACCACGGTGTGCACGCCCAGGGCGTCACCGCCTGGCCCCAGGAGGTGACCGCGCAGATGGTCGCCAACTTCCTCGGCGGCGGCGCGGTCTGCAACGCCTTCGCCAACCAGGTGGGCGCCGAGGTCTGCGTCATCGACGTGGGCGTGGCCAGTGAACTCCCGGCCACCCCCGGCCTGTTGCCCCGCAAGATCCGCGCGGGCACGGCCGACATGACGACCGGCCCCGCGCTGAGCCGCGAGGAGGTCAAGGCCGCCGTCGAGGTGGGCATCGAGACCGCCCGCGACCTGGTGGCGGCGGGCAACAAGGCTCTGCTCACCGGCGAGATGGGCATCGCGAACACCACGGCGTCCGCGGCCCTCATCTCCGTCTACACCGACACCGACCCGGGCGAGGTGACCGGCCGCGGCACCGGCATCAACGACGAGATGCACAGCCGCAAGGTCGACGTCGTGCGCCGTGCGCTCGAACTTCACCAGCCCGACCCGGCCGACCCGATCGGCGTTCTCGCGGCGATCGGCGGCCTGGAGCACGCGGCGATGGTGGGCCTCCTCCTGGGCGGCGCCTCCCTCCGTACGCCGGTGATCCTGGACGGCGTGAGCGCCGGCGCGGCGGCCCTGGTGGCCCGTGCCATCGCCCCCGAGGTCCTCGCGGCCTGCATCGCGGGCCACCGCAGCGCGGAACCGGGCCACGTGGCGGCCCTGAACAAGCTGGGCCTGCGCCCCCTGGTCGACCTCGACCTCCGCCTGGGCGAGGGCACCGGCGCCCTCCTGGCCCTCCCGGTGGTGCAGAGCGCGGCGCGCGCCATGCACGAGGTGGCCACGTTCGACTCGGCGGGCGTGACCGAGAAGTAGCCTGACGACGAGGCTCCGGGGCACAGCCCCACCGGCGGAGCCGCAGAGTGACGCAGCCGGGCTCGGGCGGGGCTGGGGGAGAGACCCCGCCCCGCCCCAGCCATACTGAACCCGCACGTCAGAACATCAGCCGCTCCACCGCCGCAGCGGCCCGCACAACCCCCCGCCTCGCGAGGAGCCGCAACGCCATGGCCGAAAGCCCCGCCTACCCCGTAGGCCTCCGCCTCACCGCCCGCCGCACGGTCGTGCTCGGCGGCGGCCAGGTGGCCCAGCGCCGTCTGCCCGCCCTGATCGCGGCGGGCGCCGACATCCTCCTCGTGTCGCCGACGGCGACCCCCTCCGTGGAGGCGATGGCGGACGCGGGGGAGATCACCTGGGAGCGCCGGCGGTACGAGGCCGGTGACCTCAAGGACGCCTGGTACGCCCTCATCGCCACCAGCGACAGCGAGGCCAACACGGCGGCCTCCGCGGAAGCCGAGGCCCAGCGCGTCTGGTGCGTCCGCTCGGACGACGCCGACGCCGCCACCGCCCTGACCCCGGCGACCGGCCGCTCCGAGGGCGTCACGGTCGCCGTCCTCACCACGGACATCCACGGCCGCGACCCCCGCCGCACCGCGGCGATCCGGGACGCGGTCGTCGAGGGCCTGCGCGACGGCACCCTCGTGGCGCCCCACCACCGCACCCGTACCCCCGGCGTGTCCCTCGTCGGCGGCGGCCCCGGCGACCCGGACCTCATCACGGTCCGCGGCCGGCGCCTCCTCGCCGAGGCGGACGTGGTCATCGCCGACCGGCTGGGCCCCCGCGACCTGCTCGACGAACTGCCGCCGCACGTCGAGGTGATCGACGCCGCGAAGATCCCGTACGGCCGCTACATGGCCCAGGAGGCCATCAACAACGCGCTCATCGAGCACGCGAAGCAGGGCAAGTCGGTCGTCCGGCTCAAGGGCGGCGACCCCTTCGTCTTCGGGCGCGGCATGGAAGAGGCGCAGGCGCTGGCGGAAGCGGGTATTCCGTGCACTGTGGTGCCCGGCATCTCCAGCTCGATCTCCGTGCCCGGCGCGGCGGGCATCCCCGTCACGCACCGCGGGGTCGCCCATGAGTTCACGGTGGTCAGCGGCCATGTGGCCCCGGACGACGAGCGCTCCCTGGTCGACTGGCCGGCCCTCGCCAAGCTGCGCGGCACCCTCGTGATCCTGATGGGCGTGGACAAGATCGGCAAGATCGCGGCGACACTGACCGCGCACGGCCGGTCCCCCGAGACCCCCGTCGCCCTGATCCAGGAGGGCACCACCGCTGCCCAGCGCCGCGTGGACGCCACGCTCGCGACCGTCGCCGCCGAGGTCACCGCCCACGAGGTGAAGCCCCCGGCGGTCATCGTCATCGGCGACGTGGTGAACGTGGGGCCGGGCCGCCCCGCCTGACCGCCCCCAGCATCCACGTAACCACCGGTAACCCAACCCCCTCCAAGGCGTTGGCACCACACCCAGGACAAGGCAGTATCACCCTGTGGCTGATCTCATCACCGTTGACGACCCCGCCGACCCGCGCCTGCGCGACTACACGGGCCTGACCGACGTCGAACTGCGCCGCAGACGCGAGCCCGCCGAGGGCCTCTTCATCGCCGAGGGCGAGAAGGTGATCAGACGCGCCAAGCAGGCCGGCTACGAGATGCGCTCGATGCTGCTCTCCGCCAAGTGGGTCGACGTCATGCGGGACGTCATCGACGAGGTCCCCGCCCCGGTGTACGCGGTCAACCCCGACCTGGCCGAACAGGTCACCGGCTACCACGTGCACCGCGGCGCCCTCGCCTCGATGCAGCGCAAGCCGCTGCCGACCTCGGACGAACTCCTCACGAGGGCGCGCCGCGTCGTCGTCATGGAGTCGGTCAACGACCACACCAACATCGGGGCGATCTTCCGCAGCGCCGCCGCCCTCGGCATGGACGCGGTGCTGCTCTCGCCGGACTGCGCGGACCCGCTCTACCGCCGCTCGGTGAAGGTCTCCATGGGCGCGGTGTTCTCCGTCCCCTACGCCCGCCTCGAATCCTGGCCCAAGGGTCTGGACGGCGTACGCGAGGCCGGCTTCAACCTCCTCGCGCTCACCCCGGACGAGAAGGCCAAGACACTGGACGAGGCGGCGCCCCACCGCATGGACCGGGTCGCGCTGATGCTCGGCGCGGAGGGCGATGGCCTCACCACGAAGGCCCTGATGGCGGCCGACGAATGGGTCCGTATCCCGATGGCCCACGGCGTCGACTCCCTGAACGTGGGAGCGGCGGCCGCGGTCGCGTTCTACGCCGTGGCGACGGGCCGCCCTCAGCTCTGAGAGCCCGGCCCCGGATCCTGCCGCTGGCTCTGCTGTACGTCGCGCACATCGTGCACGCCGCTGCCGCCGAGCCCGCGCGCGGGCCCCTGGCACCCCTGGGCCGCCGCGATCCCCAGCGCCACGAGCAGCGTCACGACCACGAAGACGAAGAGCCGCTGGCGCAGCAGCCGCGGGTTGGCGGGCCGCCGCGGGCCACCGGAGCGCGTCGTGTTCCGGGACTGCCCGGGACGCGAGCCGGGCCGCGAGGAACTGGACCCGCCCCGCGAGGGGTGCGGCCGGGAGGAACCCGTGCGCGAGGAGCCCGTCCGGGAGGAACCGGTCCGCGAGGAACTCGGCCGTGACGAGCTGGGCCGCGGCGGGGGAGTGCCCTGCGGATGACGCCGCTGGGTGCGCTGGTCCGCGTACTCCTCGGCCATCCGTCCCGTCGGCCGGTCCAGGTCCTGCCGGGGCGCGGGTGGCCGCGGGTCCGTCAGGCCCTGTGCCTCGCGGGCCGCGATCTCCTTGAGTCTGAGCGACAGTTGAAGCGTGCTGGGCCGCTCCTCGGGGTCCTTGGCCAGGCAGGCCTTGATCAGCGGGGCGAGCGCGTCCGGGACCCCGCCGAGCTGCGCCTCCTCGTGGACGACCCGATAGAGCATGACCTCTGAACTGCCGTGCCCGAAGGGCGAGTCCGCCATGCCCGCGTACGCGAGGGTGGCGCCGAGGGCGAACACGTCCGTGGCGGGGGTGACGGCGGCGCCGCGCACCTGCTCGGGCGCGAGGAAGCCGGGCGACCCGACGGCGGTGCCCACATGGGTCAGCGTCGAGGCGCCGGTCGCCCAGGCGATGCCGAAGTCGATGATCCGCGGCCCCTTCGGGGACAGCAGGATGTTCGACGGCTTCAGGTCGCGGTGCACCACACCGGCTTCATGTACGGCGACGAGGCCCTCGGCCAGCGCCGAACCGACCACCGCCACATCGGCCGCGGACAGCGGCCCCTCGGCGGCGACCTTGTCGTGCAGGGAGGGCCCGGGGACGTACTGCGTGGCGAACCACGGCCGGTCGGCGTCGAGATCGGCGGCGACGAGCCGCGCGGTACAGCCGCCGCGGATGCGCCGGGCCGCGGAGACCTCGCGCGCGAAGCGCGACCGGAACTCCTCGTCCTCCGCCAGATCGGGCCGGATCACCTTGAGGGCGACGCGCTGCCCCCGCCGGTCCGACCCCAGGTAGACGACCCCCATGCCGCCGGCGCCCAGCCGCCTGTGCAGTCTGAACGAGCCGACGACACGCGGGTCCTCGCGCCGGAGCCGCATCATCGCCATGTCCATCCCCGCTGCCCGGTTCGTTGTCGTGCCACAGCTTACGTTTCCGTGGCCGGGCAGGTGCAGAGGCCGCGCCCTCGCGGCCCGACCGATTGTCAGTGCCGGGTGGGAAACTTGAAGAGGGGGCAGGGCGCCGGGGAAAAGCGGCTGTTGTCAGGGTCGTCCACCCCAACCATCCATCGCTGAAGGGGGATTGATCCCGTGAAAGGTGATCGCGTGGAGATAGTCGTGGACGCCGGGGACACGACACGGACGTACGAGGTGGTGGCGAGCCGGGCGGGCCGCCGGGTGGAGACGGCGGTCCGCAGGGGGGTGGTCGAAGTGAGCGAAGTCACCCGTAGCGGCTCGGTCGTGCGGACCGCGCGGTTCATGGCGACGCGCGTCCTGGCTCTGGTCGAGCAGCCCGTCCCCCGGGAGGACACATCCGAGCAGGCCGCCCGCCCCCTCCGGGAAGACCCTGAGACCTAGGACCCCGTCTCCACCCACGGGAGTACATGACCGACGATCGGTCATCCTCCGGGAGGCCCGGCAATCGGTACGAGGGCATGACGCCGCAGGGCCTCGGCGCACCTAGATTTGAGGTCAAGCGGCGGGTGCAGCACTCGTCCCCCGAGGTCAGACACCCGCCGCTGCCAAATGCATACAGACTCGGTCAGGAGAGGAACCATGGCGGACACGGCACCGCGGGCAATGATCCGCACGCAAGGACGTAAGGCCTTCGCCACGTTCGGCGTCCGCCCGTCCGGCACGCGCCACCCCTTGGTGGCGACGGCCATGGTTCTTCCTCTGGCGGCCCTGCTGGTGGTCGTCTTCGGCGGCTGGGAAGCAGTGGTCACACAGGCGTCGTCCGTGGGCGTGATGCTGGGGCGCTGAGCGGCGCCCCGGGCCCGGATGAGCGGTCCGGGCGGGGACATCCGGCCAGGAAACCCCGTGGGGACGGGGGTGCGGCGGACGGCACGAGAAGTGGGCGCGCCCCGGGGGGGCGGGGGGGGGGCCGGGATTTTGGGGCCCTGAGCCCCACCCGCCGGTGGGTTCATAAAGTTGGGGGGGGGGCGGGGGGGGGGGCCCCCGGGTTGG
>NZ_JBSGUA010000011.1:331235-338720 GCF_053607685.1 Streptomyces sp. NPDC055099
GCGCGGGCGGGGGGGGGACACCCGGCCAGCAACCCCGGGGGGGGGGGGGGTCCGGCGGCGGGCCCGAGATGGGCCCGCGCAGCTGGGGAGCTGCGCGGCCACTTCTTTGTCCGTCCGTTCAGCCCGTCCGGCGTTTGAGGACATCTTGTGCGGGGGGCCAGGGGGCGGAGCCCCATGGTTTCGGGAAGGGGCGGGGTGGGGGAGAAGAACCCCTCACCGGGCCGTGCCCCACGATGCGTACGCTCACGGGAGCACCGATCGACGCACCCCGGGGGACCCGTGACCGCCACAGCCACCGCCTTGCTGCCGGCGCTGACCGCCAAGGTCCGCGCCACGGCCCACCGCACCCCGCACACCTGCGCCTGCGCCCCCGATGCCGTCCTGGCAGACCGGGACGACGCGACCGTCGTCCGGCACGGCGGTACGGTCGCCAAGGCGCACGCCCCCGGCACGGACCCCACCGGCCTCGCGGCTCGCCTGAAGGTCGCCGCCGCCCTCTCCGGCACCCTCCTCCCACCGCTCGGCGAGACCGCGATCCCGCTCCACGGACGCCTCGTCACCCTCTGGGAGGCCGGCACCCCGGTGGACCGCGACGACCCCGACGCCGCCCCCTGGGAAGCCGCCGCCACCCTCCTCGCCCGTCTGCACGCCACTTCCCCGGCGCAACTCCCGCACCCCCTCCCGGACATGCGCGGCCCCGCGAAAGCCGCCCGGGCGATGACGCGGATGCGGGCCGCGGGACCGCACCCCGCGGCCGCCCCCGTCGAGCGCGCCTGGGCCACGCTCCCCGCCTGGGCACGCGCCGAGGCCCCCGCACCGCTCCCCAAGCTCCTGTGCCACGGCGACCTGCACCTGGGGCAGCTGGTCCGCACGGCAGAGGGGCGCTGGCTGCTCATCGACGTCGACGACCTCGGCCTCGGCGATCCGGCCTGGGACCTGGCCCGCCCCGCGGCCTGGTACGCCTGCGGTCTCCTCGCCCCGGAGGAATGGACCCGCTTCCTCACCGCCTACCGCGCGGCACGGGGCCCGGCGGTCCCGGCCGACGGCACGGACCCCTGGCCCGCCCTTGACGTACCGGCCCGCGCCCTCACCGCGCAGACCGCCGCCCTGGCCGTCGCCAAGTCCGTCAAGGAGAACAGGCCCCTGGACGAGATCGAGCAGGCGGTGGTCGACGCGTGTGATCGAATGGCCGCCCTCCCGCCGGAGTTGGCTCCCACCACCACGAAGTAGGGTGCAACGCACCGAAGCCGGGCAGAGTTCCGGCGAAGCAGTCACGACCGGCGAGGAGTTGAGCCGACCATGCAGTGTCCCAAGTGCCACGCACCGATGCACACGTACAACCGCAATGGCGTCCAGATCGAGCAGTGCAGCGGTTGCCGCGGGATATTCCTCGACTACGGCGAGCTCGAGGCCCTGAGCCGGGTCGAGTCCCAGTGGGGCGGCCAGCAGGCCCCGCCACCGCCGCCCGCCCCGCAGGGCTACCCGGCCGCTCCCGCCCCGGCGTGGGGAGCTCCGCAGCACGGCGGCCACCACGGCGGCCACGGCGGGCACTACGGCCACAACAAGCGCCACAAGAGCTTCGGTCACATGCTCTTCTCCTCCTGACCGGAGGGAACGACGAAGCCCCCCGGCAGTGGGAACGGCCGGGGGGCTTCGTGTGGATGGTGCGCGATACTGGGATTGAACCAGTGACCTCTTCCGTGTCAGGGAAGCGCTCTCCCGCTGAGCTAATCGCGCGGGGCAACCTGCGTGTGCTGTGTGCTGTGTGCTGCGTTTGATGCGTACTACGTGCGCGATACTGGGATTGAACCAGTGACCTCTTCCGTGTCAGGGAAGCGCTCTCCCGCTGAGCTAATCGCGCGGGGATCCTTGCGGACCGGATCTTCGGTTGTTCTGCGTGCGCGATACTGGGATTGAACCAGTGACCTCTTCCGTGTCAGGGAAGCGCTCTCCCGCTGAGCTAATCGCGCTTGGAGGTGGAGACGGGATTTGAACCCGTGTAGACGGCTTTGCAGGCCGTTGCCTCGCCTCTCGGCCACTCCACCAGGAGTGCGGGGGTTCGGGAAGATCCCCCACTTCCTGCGAGCGGACGACCAGGTTCGAACTGGCGACCTCAACCTTGGCAAGGTTGCGCTCTACCAACTGAGCTACGTCCGCTTGTCTTTCCCGGCCCGCTTGCGCGTCCCGGCGACGTGTTGAACTCTAGCGGATTCCTGGGCCAGTACAAAAACGCGTTTGCGCAGCGTGCTGCGCTGTCACCGGGCCGGGCGCGACCAGGACGCCGGTCATAGACTCGCAGGCGTGCACAGCGCCCCTCAGATGTCCTCCCGGCCGCCCTCCGGGGCGTCCCTGCCCATGGCGCGCTTCGGCGGCCTGCTCGCGACCGGCCTCAGGGACGTGACCAGCGATCCCTCGGCGCTGGAGTCCCACGGCTTCTGGGCCGTCGCCGCCGACTTCGAGGGCGGTCTCGTCTGCGCCCGCTTCGACGACGTACGGGCGGAGCCGGTGCCCGCGCCGGTGCCCGGCGCGTGGCGGGGGCCGACCGCCGGTGACTGGACGTCGTCGCTCGACCGCGCCGCGTATGTGGACGGCGTGCGGCGGGTGCGGGAACACATCGCGGCCGGGGACGTCTATCAGGCGAACCTCTGCCGCGTGCTGTCCGCGCCGCTCGCGGACGGCGGGGACGGTGGGGCCTGCGCAGACATCGACGCCCTGACCGCGCTCCTCGCGCGCGGCAACCCCGCTCCGTACGCCGGGACGATCCGCGTGCCCGGACACGGCGTCGAGATAGCCACGGCCTCGCCCGAGCTGTTCCTGCGCCGCGCGGGGCGGGTCGTGGAGTCGGGGCCGATCAAGGGGACGGGACGGACCGAGGCCGATCTCCTGGAGAAGGACTACGCCGAGAACGTCATGATCGTGGACCTCGTCCGCAACGACCTCGGGCGGATCTGCGTGACCGGCTCCGTGACCGTGCCCGACCTGTGCGTGGTCGAGAAGCATCCGGGTCTCGTGCACCTCGTCTCCACCGTCCGGGGCGAGCTGCGCCCCGATGCCGGCTGGCCCGAACTCTTCGCCGCCGCCTTCCCACCCGGCTCCGTCACCGGCGCCCCCAAGTCCAGCGCCCTGCGCATCATCGACGCCCTGGAGACCGCGCCCCGCGGCCCGTACTGCGGCGGCATCGGATGGGTCGACGCCGACCGGGGCACCGGCGAACTGGCCGTCGGCATCCGCACCTTCTGGATCGACCGTGCGAAGGGCGTGCTGCGGTTCGGCACCGGCGCCGGGATCACCTGGGGCTCGGACCCCGAGGGGGAGTGGCGGGAGACCGAGCTGAAGGCGGAACGGCTCCTGGCGGTAGCGTCGGGAGCGTACGAAGTGAGTGGAGGGACCCCTTGGTGAAGATCTGGCTCAATGGCGGACTGCAGGACCTCGAGACGGCCCGCGTCTCCGTGCTCGACCACGGGCTGACCGTCGGCGACGGCATCTTCGAGACGGTGAAGTCGGTCGAGGGGCGGCTCTTCGCGCTGACCCGGCACCTGGACCGGCTCGCCCGTTCGGCACGCGGTCTGGGCCTCCCCGAGCCGGACCTCGACGAGGTGCGCGCGGCCTGCGCCGCCGTGCTCGACGCCAACCCGATGCCGCTGGGGCGGCTGCGCATCACGTACACCGGAGGTCTCTCGCCGCTCGGCTCGGACCGTGGCGACCAGGGCCAGACGCTCGTCGTCGCCCTCGGGGAGACGCCCAGACGCCCCGACACGACCGCCGTGATCACCGTGCCGTGGACCCGCAACGAACGCGGCGCCCTGACCGGTCTGAAGACCACCTCGTACGCCGAGAACGTCGTCGCCCTCGCGCGCGCCCACGAACAGGGCGCTTCGGAGGCGCTGTTCGCCAACACGGTGGGGCAGCTGTGCGAGGGCACGGGGTCGAACGTCTTCGTCGTGGTCGACGGTGAGATCCACACGCCGCCGGTCGCCTCCGGGTGCCTGGCGGGCATCACGCGCGCGTTGGCCGTCGACTGGACGGGCGCGCGCGAGACCGACCTGCCGTTCGACGTCCTGGACCGCGCCGACGAGGTGTTCCTGACCTCGACCCTCCGTGACGTCCAGGCCGTCCACCGGGTCGACGGGCGCGAACTGCCCGGCGCGCCGGGACCGGTGACCGCCAAGGCGATGCGGATCTTCGCCGAGCGCGCGGCGGACGACCTCGACCCGTGAGCGGCCGGGCGACAGCCGCAAGTGCTTGTAAATCCTGATGACGCGCGAGCCGCAGGGTGGGTAGAACTCCACTGATGACCACGACCCTGCGGCCGACCGGGCCGCTTCAGCAGAGCGCTGACGGCGCGAAGTCACGCACGTACGAAGTACGCGTGAACAGCCGTCCTGTGGGCGGGATAGAACTCGCCACGCATCCCGTCTTCGGGCCCGGTGTCGCCGAGATGCGGGATCTGAGCATCAAGGAGCCCGACCGCAGGCGCGGCCGCGCCACCGTCGCGGTGCTCGCCGCCGAGGAGGTGGCGCGCGGCTGGGGCTGCGAGCGGATCGAGGTGGCCGTGCCCGCCGAGGCCGCGGCGGCCCACCGCCTCGCCGTGTCCCTCGGCTACGTGGAGCGCAACCGCCACATGGTCAAGCCCCTGACCGAGGGACCGTCCGCGCTGCCGGCGGGCGTCGAGGGGCGGCCGATGACCGAGGGGGAGTACGAGGTCTGGCTGGCCCGCGAGAAGGATGCCTACGCCCAGACCTGGATCGAGCGCGGCGTCCCCGAGGCGGAGGCGCGCGCCAAGTCCGACGCCGACCACGCGGACCACCTGCCCCAGGGCATCGCCACCCCCGGCACCCGCCTCAGCGTGCTGACCCACGAGGGGACGGCGGTCGGCACCCTGTGGCTGGCGCGGCGCGACGCCGACGCGTTCGTCTTCGACGTCGAGGTCGACGAGGAGTACCGCGGACGCGGGCACGGCCGGTCCCTGATGCTCCTCGCGGAGACCCAGGCCCGCGAGGCGGGCCTCGGCCGCCTCGGCCTCAACGTCTTCGCGGGCAACACCCCGGCCCTGCGCCTGTACGAGTCGCTGGGCTACGAACCGGTCATGTACTACGTCTACAAGCAGTTGCTCTAGGCGTTCCGCCCGGCGTACTGCCCGGGGCGGGAGGAGAGGCGGTCAGGGCGCGAGCAGGCCGTCCGCGATCTTCTCGACGCGTTCGCGCAGGCCCTCCTGGCTCTTGCCGCCGTCGAGACGCTCGCCGTCGATGACGTACGTCGGTGTCCCGGTGACGCCGATCGCCTTGCCCTCGGCCTGGTCGGCGTCGACGATCAGGATGTGCCGGCCGTCGACCAGCGCGGTGTCGAACTCCTCCGCGTCCAGGCCCAGTTCCCGCGCGGTCTCGACCAGGAAGGCCTCGCCCTCGCGGTCCAGGTCCTCCACCTTTCCGAGCACGGCCTCGACGTACGCCCAGCCCTGTCCCTGCTCGAAGGCCTCCTCGGCGGCCTGGGCGGCGGCGAAGGCGTGCTTGTGCTTTTCGAGGGGGAAGTGGCGCAGCCGCAGGTCCACGCGGTCGCCGTAGCGGGCGCGGAGCGCGCGGACGTCGTCGAGGGCGGTCCGGCAGTCCGGGCACTGCAGCTCGCACCAGATGTCGATGACGAGGGGGCCGGCGGGGGCCACGGGGGCAGAGTCGCTCATGGGTCCAGTCTTCCAGCCCCGCGTCCGCCTCCCAACCGGGGCCGGGGACGGCGACCGGAACCTGCGGAGGAGACGCGACCCTGATATGTCCCTGAAGTCCGCTCGGGGCGTGGCTTGTGGGGGTCCTCCCGGTGCAGGATGGAGGGGAAGGCGGCGCCAGCGTCCATGCCCGTATGCCGCACGCCCGTACGCCGCACACCTGGAGGACCGGATGATTGCCGAGACCGTCTGTTCCGCCGTATCCGCGGCCGGCCTCGGCATTGCCGCGATCACGGCCTATCGCAAGCGATTCCTCGCCGCGACGCGCCTTGCCGCCTACTCGCTGGTGCCGGTCGGCCTGGTGATGACCGGCGTCGTCGGGTGGCTGGCCGACACCGCCTTCAGCGTGAAGGCATGGGCGGGCTTCGGGGTCCTCGGCGTCGCCTGGCTGCTCTTCATGATCACGCGCGCGGTGGAGCGCCGCTCCGGAGGCACCCGCAAGGAGCGCAAGGCCGCGAAGGCGGCCCAGCGTGACGCGGTGGCCCCCGCGGCGTCCGCGCCCTCGCTGGGCCAGGGCGCCCGTCCGTCCGCCCAGCCCGCGGAGCGGCCGAAGGCCGCCGCGCCCAAGGAGGACTTCAGCGACATCGAGGCCATCCTGAAGAAGCACGGCATCTGAGAGCGGCGGTCGTCAACATCCGTCCGCGTTCGACGACCGCGGGGCTCCCTCGTTCGAGTGGACGGCGGTGCCGCCGGGTCTGACGAGATCCGTCGCTGGTCGGCCACCGGCCAAACACGCGGGACGCTGGGCTTTTTCAGGTCAGGGACGCTGCGAACTCCCGCGCCCGCCGGGGGCATTGGTCATCCGTACCCCCGGGACTAGGTCATCATCGCCGCGAGATGCTGGACACCGCACCGGGCGATGCCGCCCCGCCGACCGATGAGCGAGCCGCGACGGAAGAGCCCAAGGGCTGTCTGTTCGCGCTCTCCCAGCCACCCCTGATGATCTTCCTGGCGGTGATCGGCGTCCTGCTTCTGATGGGTTCCCTGCACGATCTGCTGGGCCTGTAGCGGGCGGCGCCGCACGCGCGGTGCGGCAGGGCTCAGCCCGCTGCTTCCTTGCGCCGGGCCCGGTAGGCGGCGACATGCAGCCGGTTGCCGCAGGTGCGGCTGTCGCAGTAGCGGCGCGAGCGGTTCCGGGAGAGGTCGACGAAGGCGTGCCGGCAGTCCGGGGCCTCGCAGCGCCGTAGCCGCTCCTGCTCGCCGGCGACGACGAAGAACGCCAGGGCCATCCCGCAGTCGGCCGCGAGGTGGTCGGCGATGGAGGCGCCGGGCGCGAAGTAGTGCACGTGCCAGTCGTAGCCGTCGTGATCGGTGAGCCGGGGCGTGGTGCCCGCCGCCGCGATCAGTTCGTTGATCACCGCCGCCGCGGCCTGCGGCTCGGGCGCCGCGAAGACCTCCTGGAAGCGGCCGCGGATGTGCCGGACCCCGGCCAGGTCACGCTCCGTGAGTACGCCGACGTCACTTATGTCGTGGCTTCGTACGAACGCGCCCAGGGCCGCCAGGTCCGGGAGCCCTTCCGTGTCGGTGCTCGCCGCGTCCTCGGTGTCCGGCGCGGTGTTCACCAGATCGACCACGGCGTCGAGTGCGCACCGGGTGTCGTGGGTGATCAGCACGATTTGCTCCCTGGCCTGGGGGTAGTGGGGCCCGCCCCGCTCATGGAGAGCCGGGAAGGGTGCCCGCCGATGCAGGCCGATGCTAGCGGCTTCACGACAGGACACACCGGCGCCGGGGGGCGGCGGGTCGAGCCGCGGCGGGGCCGGGGGTGTGTG
>NZ_JBSGUA010000012.1:0-273619 GCF_053607685.1 Streptomyces sp. NPDC055099
AATCCACCCCGAAGGGCTTCATCGTTCGACTTGCATGTGTTAAGCACGCCGCCAGCGTTCGTCCTGAGCCAGGATCAAACTCTCCGTGAATGTTTTCCCGTAATCGGGATCGCATCCGCGTTGAGCGGAACCAGGAAGAGGAATAATCTTCCGGTTCACAGCGTCCTCGCTGATGTTGCCACCCCAAGGGGGCGGACTTTTCAAAGGAACCGCGTCCGGCCATAAAGGCCGAGACGGGGTTGTCAATCTGGCGTTGACTTTTGGCACGCTGTTGAGTTCTCAAGGAACGGACGCTTCCTTTGTACTCACCCTCTCGGGCTTTCCTCCGGGCGCTTCCCTTCGGTGTTTCATTTTGTCTTGCTGTCCTGCGTTTCCGACTCTATCAGACTCTTTCGTGTCCGATTTCCTCGGTGCCTTTCCGGTTCCCGCTCCGGCCTTTCGGCTTTCGCGTTTCCCTTTCCGGCGAGTCCGACTCTACCAGATCCTTTCGGGCCTGATTCCCAGTCAGCGGGCTTTGACTTCCCGGCTGTTGGGCCGTTCCGACGAGTGAGACTTTAGCGGAATCCTGCCTCCCGACCTAATCGGGGGCGTCCTTTCGAACGCGGATTCCTCATTTCGCAAAAGCGCATGAAAACGAGCAGACGACGGGGCATCGAAGATGACACGGCATCGATCGTTTGAATGGTTCTGCGGAATGGTTGCCCGGGGACCGACCAGGGGTCGGCGCTCACGCCGGACAACTCGGAGAACACTACGTACGCGGTCCGGGCGTGTCAACCCTGGTCCACGGTCACCTGCGAGGGCTACCGTAGGAGGCGTGACTACACATGCGCACACCCAGCTGTGGTGGGCCGCCTGACTGGCGGCCGTACACGCGCATGTACCCAACGGCTGCCGACCTGGCGGCCGTTTCTTGTTTCTCCCCCTGGAGGACCCGGAGCCCGGTCGTCGGGCCGGCGGTCCTGACCAAGAGGCGGAGAGATGACGAGGATCTTCAGCGGGATCAAGCCGACCGGGCACCTGACCCTGGGGAACTACCTGGGCGCCGTGCGCCAGTGGGCAGAAGTCGATCAGCACCGGGCCGAGTCGCTGTTCAGCGTCGTCGACCTGCATGCCCTGACCGTCGACCACGATCCCGGCCGGGTGCGCAGGCTCAGTCGGCAGGCGGCGACGCTGTTGCTGGCGTCGGGGATCGATCCCGAGCGGGCCACTGTGTTCGTACAGAGTCATGTGGACGAGCACGCCAGGCTCTCGTATCTGCTGGAGTGCGTCGCGACGGACGGCGAGATGCGGCGGATGATCCAGTACAAGGAGAAGTCGGCGCTGGAGCGGGCTCGCGGCGGGAGCGTGCGGCTTTCGCTGCTCACCTATCCCGTGCTCATGGCGGCGGACATCCTGGCGTACGGGGCGGATGAGGTGCCGGTCGGGGACGACCAGGTGCAGCACGTGGAGCTCACCCGGGATCTGGCCGTGCGGTTCAACCAGCGGTACGGACACACGTTCGTGGTGCCGCGGGCCACGTATCCCAAGGTGGCGGCCAGAGTCATGGATCTGCAGGACCCGATGTCGAAGATGGGGAAGTCCGGCGATGCCGGCGCCGGGATCGTCTATCTGCTGGACGAGCCGGACGTCGTGCGGAAGAAGATCCTGCGGGCCGTGACCGACAGCGGGTCCGAGGTCGAGTACGACCGTGAGGCCAAGCCGGGCGTCTCGAATCTGCTGGAGATCCTCGCGGCCTGTGAGGGTGGGAACCCCGAGGGCTTGAGCGGTGTATATGAAACGTACGGGGCTTTGAAGAAGGACACCGCCGACGCCGTGGTGGAGATGTTGAGGCCCCTGCAGGCGAAGCACAAAGAGCTGGTTGCTGATCCCGCGTATGTGGAGGGGGTGTTGCGGCGGGGAGCTGAGCGGGCCAGGGAGATGTCGAGGCCGACGGTGGACACGGCCTATCGCGCGATCGGCCTGCTGCCTCCGGTGGACGAGGCGCGGTGAGAGTGGCGCGGTAGGCGGAGTACGGGGGCCGGTGTCGGGGCGCGGCCAGGGTGGGTGCGGCCTGTGCGCGCCCCGGCACCGAGAGGGGGTCAGCTGTTGTTGCCGGAGGCCAGTTCGCGGCTGCGGTCGCGGGCGGCTTCGAGGGCGGCGATGAGGGCTGCTCGTACGCCGTGGTTCTCGAGTTCGCGGATGGCGTTGATGGTGGTGCCGGCAGGGGAGGTGACGTTCTCGCGGAGCTTGACGGGGTGTTCGCCGCTGTCGCGGAGCATCACGGCGGCGCCGATCGCGGCCTGGACGATGAGGTCGTGGGCCTTGTCGCGGGGCAGGCCGAGGAGGATGCCCGCGTCGGTCATGGCCTCGACCAAGTAGAAGAAGTACGCGGGGCCTGAGCCGGACAGGGCCGTGCAGGCGTCCTGCTGGGTCTCGGGGACGCGGAGGGTCTTGCCGACGGCGCCGAAGATCTCTTCGGTGTGGGCGAGGTGGGCGGCTGTGGCCTGGCTGCCCGCGGAGATGACGGACATGCCCTCGTCCACGAGGACCGGGGTGTTGGGCATGACGCGGACGACAGGGGTGCCGGCTGCGAGGTGCTCTTCGATGAAGGAGGTGGTGATACCGGCGGCGGCGCTGATGACCAGGCGGTCGGGGGTGATGTGCGGGGCGAGCTCTTCGAGGAGGCGGCCCATGTCCTGCGGCTTGACGGCGAGGATGAGGGTGTCGGCCTGCTTGGCGGCCTCGGCGTTGGTGACGGGGTCGACGCCGTAGCGGGTGCGCAGTTCCGTGGCGCGTTCGGAGCGGCGGGTGGTGACCAGGAGGTCGGCTGGGGCCCAGCCGGCCCGGATCATGCCGCTGAGGAGGGCTTCGCCGATCTTGCCGGTGCCGAGGACTGCGACGGGCTGGGGCATGTGTGGTCACCCTCCGGGTGCGGGTCGGCGCTTCGGCCGGGGGCGGGGCAGCGCCTCGGCCAGGTGAGGTCATCCTCGCATTGGTGGGTCAGGCCGTGCGGCGGCGGAGGGTTGCGGCGCCCAGGGCGAGGACGAGTACGGCGCAGCCCGCGACGATGACCGCGTCGCGTACGAAGTCGCCGGTGATGTCGGGGTGGCGCAGGACTTCGTTCATGCCGTCCACGGCATACGACATGGGGAGGACGTTGGAGATCGCTTCGAGGGCGGGGGCCATGTTGTCGCGCGGGGTGAACAGGCCGCAGAGGAGGAGCTGGGGAAAGATCACGGCCGGCATGAACTGGACGGCCTGGAACTCGGATGCCGCGAAGGCGGAGACGAAGAGGCCCAGTGCCGTGCCGAGCAGGGCGTCGAGGAGGGCGACCAGGAGCAGCAGCCAGGCGGAGCCGGTGACGTCCAGGCCGAGGGCCCAGAGCGCGAGGCCGGTGGCGAGGACGGACTGGATGACGGCGAGGAAGCCGAAGGCGAGGGCGTAGCCGGCGATGAGGTCGCCCTTGGCCAGGGGCATGGCGAGGAGGCGTTCGAGGGTGCCGGAGGTGCGTTCGCGGAGGGTGGCGATGGAGGTCACCAGGAACATCGTGATGAGGGGGAAGATGCCGAGGAGTGAGGCGCCGATGGAGTCGAAGGTCTCCGGGCTGCCGTCGAAGACGTAGCGCAGGAGCAGCAGCATCACGCAGGGGACGAGCAGCATCAGGGCGATGGAGCGGGGGTCGTGGCGGAGCTGGCGCAGGACACGGGCCGCAGTGGCGAGGGTGCGGTAGGTGTTCATCGGGGGCTCCCGGAGGGGGTGGTGCTGCCGGTGGGGGTGTCGCCCTGTGCGGCGGTGGCCTCGTCGACCAGGTGGAGGAAGGCCGCTTCGACGGTCGGGGTGGCGGTGCGGGTGCGGAGGGCTTCGGGGGTGTCGTCGCCGAGGAGTTCGCCTTCGCGCATGAGGAGGAGGCGGTGGCAGCGTTCGGCCTCGTCCATGACGTGGGAGGAGACGAGGATCGTGGTGCCTCGGTCGGCGGCGATGGAGTGGAAGAGGTTCCACAGGTCGCGGCGGAGTACGGGGTCGAGGCCGACGGTGGGTTCGTCGAGCACGAGGAGTTCGGGGGCTCCGAGGAGGGCCACGGCAAGGGAGACGCGGCTGCGCTGGCCGCCGGAGAGGTTGCCCGCGAGGGCGTCGGCGTGGGTGGTCAGGTCGACGTCGGCGATGGCGCGGGTGACGTGTTCGTGGCGGCGGTGGGCGGCGGGGCCGCGGCCGGGGTCGAGGACGGCGGCGAAGTAGTCCAGGTTCTGGCGGACGGTCAGGTCGTCGTAGACGGAGGGGCTCTGGGTGACGTAGCCGATGCGGGAGCGGAGGGCGGGGGCGCCGGCCGGCTGGTCGAGGACCTTCAGGGTGCCGGTGACCTTGGCCTGGGTGCCGACCGTGGCGCGCATGAGGGTGGATTTGCCGCACCCCGAGGGGCCGAGGAGGCCGGTGATCTGGCCTTTCGGGACGGTGAAGTTCAGGCCGCGCAGGACGGTGCGGGGGCCTCGGACGACGGTCAGGTCCCGCGCCTCGATGGCGGGGGGCTCCTTTATATTCATCATGTGATGATTATGGCGCCTCGGAGGCCGGGGGCGTCAAGGGACAAGGGAAGAGCCACGCACTATGCGTGCGTGGCTCTGGGGGGTGGGCCCTCTTGTCGGAATGCTCGGGTCAGGTCCTCTTCTTCTTGCGGGAGGGGTTGCCCGTGCGGCGGGACGTGCGCTTCGCGTACTGCTGGCGGGCCGCCTCGTACTCCTCGCGGTGGAGTGCTTCGCCGGGGGCCTCAGTGAGGGAGCGGACGAAATAGGCGAGGAGTACGCCGACGAAGCCGATCGTCAGCAGGCCGCGCATCGAGGACTGGGACGCCGGGTCGTGGCGGCGGGTGAAGCCCTCCCAGGTACGGCGGAAGGCGATCGCGCTGCAGACCGAGAACATGATGAGGACCAGGAAGTTCACGAACGTCCCCACGTCCGCGATGGCCATGCCCTCGTACGCGAACCGCAGCACGAAGCAGCCGGCCGCCGCCGCGAGCAGTGAGCCCACCGCGACGCACGCGCGGCGCGCCCCGTAGCCGTTGTCGTGGCCGACCCAGGTCGTGCCGAAGAAACGGAGGGGCTCGGGCTGCGGGCCGGGGGCCGTCGCGGACGACGGGGACGCGGACGACGGGGCCGACGGGGACGGCCCGGCTTTCGCGTCCGTGCGGTCGGGGGTGCTGGAATCTGCGCTCACCCCTCGAGTATCGCCCGCGGCGGTCGCGGCGCGGCGGCTCCGGGCAGGCGCGCCCTATTCGTCCCCCGCCTTGCCCTGCCGTACCACTCGGCGGCTAGTTTGTGGGGCGGGACGGATGAACGGGCTCATGCGAGAGCTGCGGGAACTGGTGCACGCCGGACGAGGAGGTCGAAAGAGTGTCGCTTCGCGGAGGTGACCCGGCCGAGATCGGCGGTTACCCGCTCGAGGCGCGCCTCGGCTCGGGCGGCATGGGCACGGTCTATCTGGCGCGTACGGCCTCGGGGCGCCCCGTGGCGATCAAGCTGATCCACCAGCAGTTCGCGGGGGACGAGGAGTTCCGCATCCGCTTCCGGCAGGAGGTGGCCGCGGCGCGGCGGGTGAGCGGCGCGTTCACCGCCGCCGTGGTCGACGCCGACCCGGAGGCCGAGTACCCGTGGATGGCGACGGCCTATATAGAGGGGCACACGCTCGCCCAGGAGATCGCCAAGAAGGGCCCGCTGTCCGGCGCGGAGCTGCGCACGCTCGCCATCGGTCTGACGGAGGCGCTGCGTGACATCCACCGCGTGGGAGTCGTGCACCGTGACCTGAAGCCCTCGAACGTCGTGCTCTCGCCCGAGGGGCCGCGCGTCATCGACTTCGGCATCTCGCGCGCCGCGGACCAGCAGACGCTGACGATGACGGGACGGGTCATCGGTACGCCGCCGTTCATGTCACCGGAACAGTTGCAGGCCCCGCGTGGGGTCGGGCCACGCTCCGACGTCTTCTCGCTGGGCACGCTGCTGGTGTACGCGGCGACGGGGCAGGGGCCGTTCGATGCGGACAGCCCGTATATGACGGCGTATCAAGTGGTGCACGAGGCACCGGCGTTGGACGCTGTCCCGGCCGCCCTGCGCGCCGTGGTCGAGCCGTGCCTCGACAAGGACCCTGACGCGCGCCCCTCGGCGGACCAGCTTCTTGAGCGGTTGCGGGACCTGCCGGTCGAGATGGGGGACGCGGCGGGGGCACGGGCCAGCCGTATGCGGGACATCGATACGCAGCATCATCGTCCCTCCTCTCCGGGCGACGGGCCCGGAAGCGCAGGAAGCACGGGAAGCACCGGGAGCACCCCCGCCGCCCCGCGTCCGCGCCGCCGTTGGCGCTCCGTGCTCGCCGCCGCCGTCGCCGTGGCCGCCCTCGGGGGCGGGGTCGCGGCGCTCCAGCTCGGCTCGTCCGACGAGTCCACCGGCGCCAATGGCGACGATGGTGGTGCGGGCAAGGACCGCACCGTCGCGGCCGCCGAGGCGCCACTGCCCGACGGCTACCGGCCGTGGCGCACGAGTGTGCCCAACGACAAGGGCATCCCGGACGAGGTGCGCTGTGTGCCCCGCGGGGACGCGTTGTTCTGCGGGGGCGGCGGAGTCGTCGCGACCCGGCTGCGGATCTCCGACGGCAAGGAGATCTGGAAGGTGAAGAGCCCCGGCGTGCCCATGCAGGGCATGCACATCGTGGGCGCCACGAACGACACCGTCCTCGGCTACCGCATCCCGCCGGAGGTCGCCTCGTCCGGAAAGCCCGTCCAGTTGGTGGCGTTGGACGCGAGGACCAGCAAGGAGCTGTGGTCCCGCCCGATCAGCGGCCAGTCCCAGATCTACACCGGCCGTTCGCAGGACGCGGTTCTCTCCGGCTCCACGGTCCTGTCGGTCGAGCCGGGCCGTGCGCGGGTCGAGGCGAGGGACGCGCACAGCGGGCGCATGCTCTGGTCGACGCCGTTCCCGGCGGGCTCGGAGTGCACGCCGGTCCCGGCCGGTCAGCGGATGTACGCGATGTGCGCGCCGTCCGCCCAGGTCGCGAACGTCGAGGTGCGCAATCCCGTTCTCCACACCCTCGACCTCGGGTCGGGGACGCTCGGCAAGGGCATCCCGGTCGAGGGGCCCGTGCACCCGGTGGGCGGCGACGACGGCAGGCTCGTGCTCCTGCACCAGCGGTTGAAGGGTCCCGAGTTCCTCGGGTACGACAAGGTGCTGCGGGTCGAGCCGGTCAGCGGTCGCGTCTCGGCCCGGCCGCTGAAGTCGACGTACAACGCCACGACCGGCGTCGCCGGCGGCACGGTCTACCTCGCGGAGCCGACCGGGCGGATCAGCGCGGTGGATCCCGCGACCGGGCGCCAGAAGTGGTCCCGGCAGACGGGTGTGGAAGGGGCCTCCGGGCCGACGGCGAGCGGCGGTGCGCTGTACTTCAGCTCGCCCAGCGGGCGTGTGGTCGCCCTTTCACCGCGGGGCAGGACGCTGTGGAGCACCGATCCGCGGGCCGAGGGGCTTGGCGGTGAGGTGAACGCGAGTCCGCGGGTCGCGGTCTCGGGGCGGGTGATCTTCGTGGCGGCGGCCAAGAACACCGTGTTCTCGTTCGACGCGACGAAGCCGCCGAAGTCCGGGTGAACTTCGGCGGCTTCTACTGCCTTTTGCGTGCGGTGGGTCAGCAGCGGGGCGCCACGTAGCCGTCGCTGCCCGTGCGGACGTACGTGTCGGAGACGTAGCGGCCGCTGCCGATGCGGTCCCAGAGCTTCGATGTGCCGGTCGGGCCGGTGACCTTCTCGCCCGGCTTCTGGCAGTGGATCGTCACTCGGGAACCCGCCGAGAGGCGGCCCACCTTGCCGTACGACGTGCCCGGGCCGGAGCGGACGTTGACGTCCGCGACGATCGGGTACGTTCTTGCCGCCGCGGCTTCGATTTCCTCCGCGGATTCCGGTGCTATGACGTTCTCGCTCATGCTTCTCTCCCCCGTGAAGCGGGCGGCTTCGACACCGCCCTTTGCATGTTCGTCACTGGGGGGACGCGTGAGGGTGGCGGGGCGGTTGCGGAGTCGGGGGTTCCTTTCCCCGACCCCGCCCCTTCCGGACGGGCTGAAACACCCCGCCGATCAGCCCAGCTTCGACACGTCCCGCACCGCGCCGCGGTCCGCGCTCGTGGCCATGGCCGCGTAGGCCCGCAGTGCTGCCGAGACCTTGCGTTCGCGGGACTTGGGGGCGTAGACGCCGCCGAGTGCCTCGCGACGGCGGGTCAGCTCGGCCTCGTCCACCAGGAGTTCGATGCCGCGGTTCGGGATGTCGATGCGGATGCGGTCGCCGTCCTCGACCAGGGCGATCGTGCCGCCGGACGCCGCCTCGGGCGACGCGTGGCCGATCGACAGGCCCGACGTGCCGCCGGAGAAGCGGCCGTCCGTGACCAGGGCGCAGGCCTTGCCGAGCCCGCGGCCCTTGAGGAACGACGTGGGGTAGAGCATTTCCTGCATGCCGGGGCCGCCCTTGGGACCCTCGTAGCGGATGACGACGACGTCGCCTTCCTTCACCTGCTTCTTGAGGATCTTGTCGACCGCTTCTTCCTGCGACTCGCAGACCACGGCCGGGCCCTCGAACGTCCAGATCGACTCGTCGACGCCCGCCGTCTTCACGACGCAGCCGTCCACGGCGAGGTTGCCCTTGAGGACCGCGAGGCCGCCGTCCTTCGAGTACGCGTGGGCCGCGTCCCTGATGCAGCCGCCCGCGGCGTCCGTGTCCAGGGAGTCCCAGCGCTTCGACTGGGAGAAGGCCGTCGCCGAGCGCTCGCAGCCCGGAGCCGCGTACCAGAGCTCGACCGCCTCGTCCGACGGGGAGCCGCCGCGCACGTCCCACGTGTCCAGCCAGTCCTTGATGGACGCGGAGTGGACCGAGTGCACGTCCTCGTTCAGGAGGCCCGCGCGGTACAGCTCGCCGAGGATCGCGGGGATGCCGCCGGCGCGGTGCACGTCCTCCATGTAGTACGTGCCGCCGGGCGCGACGTTCGGGGCGACCTTGGCCAGGCAGGGGACACGGCGCGAGACCTCGTCCATGTCGGCGAGGTCGTAGTCCAGCTCGGCCTCCTGGGCGGCGGCGAGCAGGTGCAGGATCGTGTTCGTCGAGCCGCCCATGGAGATGTCGAGCGCCATGGCGTTGTCGAAGGCTGCGCGGGTGGCGATGTTGCGCGGCAGGACCGAGTCGTCGTCCCCGTCGTAGTACCGCTTGGCGATCTCGACGATCGTCGCGCCGGCCCTCTCGTACAGCGCCTTGCGGCCGGTGTGCGTGGCGAGCATCGAGCCGTTGCCCGGCAGGGAGAGGCCGATGGCCTCGGTCAGGCAGTTCATGGAGTTGGCGGTGAACATGCCGGAACAGCTGCCGCACGTCGGGCAGGCGTTCTCCTCGATGCGGAGGATGTCCGCGTCCGAGACCTTTTCGTTGACCGCGTCGCTCATCGCGTCGACCAGGTCGAGTTTTCGGACCGTGCCGTCGACCAGCGTGGCCTTGCCGGCCTCCATCGGGCCGCCGGAGACGAAGACCGTCGGGATGTTGAGGCGCAGGGCCGCGTTCAGCATGCCGGGGGTGATCTTGTCGCAGTTGGAGATGCAGATCAGCGCGTCCGCGCAGTGCGCCTCCACCATGTACTCCACCGAGTCCGCGATGAGGTCGCGGGAGGGCAGGGAGTAGAGCATGCCGCCGTGGCCCATCGCGATGCCGTCGTCCACGGCGATCGTGTTGAACTCGCGGGGGATGGCGCCCGCCGCCGTGATCGCCTCGGAGACGATGCGGCCGACCGGCTGCAGGTGGGTGTGGCCCGGGACGAACTCGGTGAAGGAGTTGGCGACGGCGATGATCGGCTTACGCCCGATGTCCGCGCCGGGTACACCGGAGGCACGCATAAGGGCGCGTGCGCCCGCCATGTTGCGGCCGTGGGTGACTGTGCGGGACCTGAGCTCGGGCATCGTCGCTCGCTCCTTCAGGGATCTGGAGAGACATAAGGATCGACTGTTCTCGAGCGTACGCCGACGCTCCACGATCTGGACAGGCTGTCCGGATAGCGGGACGCCTGTCTCGGTGAGCGGCCCATGAGAAGGGGCGTGAAGGGGTACTCAGGGGCCCGTCAGATGGCCCTGCACCACCGGCGCGAGTCGCGCGATGATCGCCTCCGGGTCGGCCGACGCGAGCGGCTCGACCTGGATCACGTAGCGCAGCATCGCCGTGCCCACGAGCTGCGCGGCCGCCAGTTCCGCCCGCAGCTCGGCGTCCGGCTGGTCGATGCGGCGCGCCACCTTGCCGAGGAGCTGCGTCGTGACGAGACGGCGGAAGACGGCCGCCGCGGTGTCGTTGTTCACCGCCGAGCGCACGATCGCGAGGAGCGGGACGCGCGTCGCGGGGTTCTCCCAGACGCCGAAGATGAAGCGGGTCAGGCGCTCCCCGACGCTGTCGAGCGGGCCGTCCTCGATCGCGGTGGGAGCGTCGAGCGCGGGCGCGAAGGCCACCTCGATCGCCGAGGCGAAGACCTGGTCCTTCGTGCCGAAGTAGTGGTGCACCAGCGCCGAGTCCACCCCGGCGGCCTTGGCGATCCCGCGCACGGACGTCTTCTCGTACCCCCGTGCGGAGAACTCGGTGCGGGCCGCCTCCAGGATGCGGTCCCGCATCGCGGGGCCCTCGGCCGACTGCGTACGGGAGGGCCGTCCCCTGCGGCGCGGAGCCGCACCGCCCTGTGCCGCACCGCCGGGCGCCGACGCCGTCACGAGCGGGGCACCTGCACCGCGGACGCCAGATGCAGCCGCGTGTACGCGAGGGCCTCGGCGAGGTCCGCCTCCCGTTCGGCGCTGGACATCGCGCGCCGCGTGTTGACCTCGATGACGACGTGGCCGTCGAAGCCGCTCGTCGCGAGGCGCTCCAGGAGTTCGGCGCACGGCTGCGTGCCGCGGCCCGGCACCAGGTGCTCGTCCTTGGCGGAGCCCTTGCCGTCGGCGAGGTGGACGTGCCCGAGGCGGTCGCCCATGCGGTCGATCATCCGCATCGCGTCCGTGCGGGCGGTCGCGGTGTGGCTGAGGTCGACCGTGAAGTGACGGTAGTCGTCCTTGGTGACGTCCCAGTCGGGGGCGTAGGCGAGCATCTCGCGGTCGCGGTAACGCCACGGGTACATGTTTTCGACGGCGAATCGCACGTCCGTCTCGTCGGCCATCCGCCAGATGCCGTCGACGAAGGCGTTCGCGTAACCCCGCTGCCAGCGGAAGGGCGGATGCACGACGACGGTCGACGCGCCCAGCTTCTCGGCGGCGACCTGCGCGCGCTGCAGCTTCACCCAGGGGTCCGTGGACCACACGCGCTGGGTGATCAGGAGACATGGGGCGTGAACGGCGAGGATCGGGATCTGGTGGTAGTCGCTGAGTCTGCGCAGGGCTTCGATGTCCTGGCTGACGGGATCCGTCCAGACCATGACCTCGACACCGTCGTAGCCGAGGCGCGCGGCGATCTCGAAGGCCGTCGCCGTCGACTCCGGATAGACCGAGGCCGTCGACAGGGCGACCTTCGCATCCGGGATGCGCACCACTGGTTCTGCCACGAGGGACAGCGTACGGGCCACGCCTGGGCGCGGGGGAGGTGGTCTCCCCCACACCCGGGTCGGATGTGACGTATGTCTACAACCGCCGAGTCGTACGTCTACGCGCCGTCGTCGGTGGTGGCCACCTGGGTCGCCGGAAGGTGGTCGAGGCGGCGCAGGATGACGCCCTCGCGCAGCGCCCAGGGGCAGATCTCCAGCGTCTCGACCCCGAAGAGATCCATGGCGCCCTCGGCGACGAGCGCCCCCGCGAGCAGTTGCCCGGCCCGCCCCTCGGAGACTCCGGGCAGCTCGGAGCGCTCGGCCGTCGTCATCGCCGCGAGCTGCGGGACCCAGTCCTCCAGGGACTTCCGCTTCAGCTCGCGCTGGACGTAGAGGCCGTCGGCGGAGCGTGCGGCGCCCGCGAGCCTGGCCAGCTGCTTGAACGTCTTCGACGTCGCCACGACGTGGTCCGGGGCGCCGAAGCGGCTGAACTCGCCCACCGTGCGCGCGATCTGGGCGCGCGCGTGCCGCCGCAGCGCCTTCACGTCGGCCGGGTCCGGCGGGTCCTGCCGGAACCAGGCGGACGTCAGACGGCCGGCGCCGAGCGGCAGGCTGACCGCCGCGTCCGGCTCCTCGTCTATCCCGTACGCGATCTCCAGGGAGCCGCCTCCGATGTCGATGACCAGGAGTTTTCCCGCCGACCAGCCGAACCAGCGGCGGGCCGCGAGGAAGGTGAGACGGGCTTCCTCGGCGCCGGTGAGGACCTGGAGGTCGACGCCGGTCTCCTCCTTGACGCGGGCCAGGACCTGATCGGCGTTGCTGGCCTCGCGTACGGCGGAGGTCGCGAACGGCAGCAGATCCTCCACGCCCTTGTCCTCCGCGGCCTCCATCGCGTCGCGGACGGTGCCGACGAGGCGCTCGACGCCTTCGGGGCCGATCGCCCCGGCCTCGTCGAGGAGTTGGGCGAGGCGCAGGTCCGCCTTGTGCGAGTACGCGGGCAGGGGGCGCGCGCCGGGGTGGGCATCCACCACCAGCAGATGCACCGTGTTCGAACCTACGTCGAGGACACCGAGTCTCATATACGGAACGCTACTGCGCGTACGGCGCTCGCTGGTCCTCGGACCGGGTACCGCGCGCATACCCTGGAGACGTGCCAAAGACGAAAAAGGCGAAGACCGACAAAACGAAGTCGAAGAAGATGTCGGGGAAGCCGGAGAAGCCGGGAAAACCGGGTAAGGCGCTGCCGGACGAGAAGGGCCTCGACTTCGCCCGCGCCTGGGTGGAGTTCCCTGATCCCGCGGACGACGAGCAGGTCTTCCGCTGCGATCTGACATGGCTGACCTCTCGGTGGACCTGCATCTTCGGCAGTGGCTGCCAGGGCATCCAGGCGGGCCGGGCGGACGACGGCTGCTGCACGCTGGGGGCGCATTTCTCGGACGAGGACGACGAGAAGCGGGTCGCCGAGTCCGTGGCGCGGCTCACGCCGGACATCTGGCAGCACCACGACATCGGCACGGTGAGCGGCTGGGTGTCGACGGACGACGACGGCGAGCGACAGACCCGTCCGTACAACGGCTCCTGCATCTTCCAGAACCGCCCCGGTTTCGCCGGGGGCGCGGGGTGCTCGCTGCACATCCTGGCGCTGAAGGAGGGCCGCGAGCCGCTGGAGACGAAGCCGGACGTGTGCTGGCAGCTGCCGGTGCGCCGGACGTACGAGTGGATCGACAGGCCCGACGACACGCGCGTCCTCCAGGTGTCCATCGGGGAGTACGACCGGCGGGGCTGGGGCCCCGGCGGCCATGACCTGCACTGGTGGTGCACGTCGGCGACCTCGGCGCACGGCGCCGGGGACCCGGTGTATGTCTCCTACCGCCCCGAGCTGACGGAGCTGATGGGCAAGGAGGGTTACGACCGGCTCGCGGAGCTGTGCGAGGAGCGACTGGCGTCGCAGTTGCCCTTGCTCGCTCCGCATCCGGCGGACCCTTCTAGGTAGCGCGGTCAGCCCTCGCTCGGACTCGGGTCGCCGCTGTCGCTCGGCGGCGGTGTCGAGTTGCCCGGGTCGGACGGGGTGGGCGTCGGGTCCGGGGTGCTCGGGGTCGGGTCCGGGTCCGACGGCGTGGGGGTCGGGTTCGGCGTCGAGGGCGTCGGCGTCGGCTTCGGAGGGGTCGGCTTCGGGGTCGGCCGGGGGCCGGGGTGCGTGGGGCGGCCCGAACCGCTGCCGTACCCGCTGATCGAGACGATCGCCCCCGAGGGCGCGATGGAGACGCGGGCGCTCCAGTGCCCGGCCGGCTCGCGCGCGTGGTCGACGTACACCCGGATCGTGAACGTCTCCCCCGGTGCGAGTGTCCCGGAGGACCGGCTCAGGTAGAGCCAGGACGCCCCCGTGCTCGCCGACCAGTGGACCGGTTCGCCCCCGGACGCGGAGAGCGTGATCAAGGTCGTGCCGCCGCTCGGCTGCGCCTGGACGGTGAGGCGGCCCGCACCGGTCCCGGAGCGGGAGGGGGGCGAGCCGGCACTGATGACCTCTACGGAGACGTCCGGTGAGCGGCTGCCCGCGGTGAAGCGGGGATCGGGCGGCATGTGGGCGTTGCCCGCGTTCTCGTAGTCCTCGCGCCGTTCGTCGCCGTTCATCCCGTCTGCCCCGTCCTCGCTCGCGCTGACGGAGCGGCCGTCCTGGCCCTCGCCGGTCAGGGGCGCTCCCCGGTAGGCCGCCCAGAGCGCGAGGACGGGGGCGGCCACCACGGTGGCGACGACCGTCGTCGTCACGGCACGCGCGCGCATCCGGTCGCGGCGGGCCGCGTGGTCCTTGGGGTCCATCGGGAATCCGTGCCGGTCGAAGCGCGGACCGCCGCCCCGCGCGCGCGGGACATGCGCCATCGCCACGTGCACGGCGGCCCGCGGGGCCTCGATGACGGGCAGGGCGGCGGGGGACGCCGCGGTGCCGGGCCAGGCCGATGAGCCGGCGCGCTCGGCGGTGCGGCGGCAGCGCGGGCAGTCGTCGACGTGCCGGACGAGCTCGCGGCGCAGGGCCGTGCCGAGCAGGAGTTGGTTGTCGCCGGTGAGGCGCGCGACGATCGGGCAGGTGCCGGTCTCCACGACGGCGAGCGCGGCCCGGGTGCGCTCCACCTCGCAGGCGGCGGACGCGAGGAGGTCGCGGGTCTTCACGAGGTCCATGCCGATGACCGCGGCGACTTCCTTGGCGGTGAGCTGGTGGCGTACGGCGAGTTCCAGGGCCTCGCGCTGTTCGGGCGTCGTCCCCGCGGCCTCGGGCCAGGCCAGCTGGGCGAGTTCACGCCGCCGCTGCCGCTCCGTCTCGTCCGGGGGCATGTCGGCGCCGTCCGCGGGGGCGTCCGCCTTCGGGACGCGGGGGGCCGCTCCGGAGGCGTGGGCGCCGCCCTGCCGCTTGCGCTTGGCCTCGGCGAGGGCGCGCAGGCAGACCCAGCGGGCGAGTGCGTACAGCCAGGACTTCAGTTCGGCCTCGGTGGCGGGGCCGCGTGAGCCGCGGCGCTCGGCGATGGCGAGCACGTCGCCCAGGGCGGCGGTCGCGGTGTCGTGATCGCAGAGCACGGACAGGCAGTACGTGAACAGTCCGTCCAGACAGGGCTCATAGCGTGCGGGCGGCGCCTGCGGCACCGAGCGGGGCACAACGCGCTGGCGCGCGTCACGATGCGCCCGGTGTGCGCCGGTTGCTTGGGTGGGGGTTTCCGGCCTGCTGCTCATCACCCGTGCGAAGTTAGGCGGATGATGCCGGGCCTCTCCTCCCACTTGAGCACATTTAATCCTTACGGGTGAACAGATCCCTCAAAAGGGGACAGGAACCCATGATTCCGTGACCCGCGCACGCGCCCGAAACGGTTCGCCTCTCGCACGCCCGGCCGCAGTCGGTGAATGTCAGTGGCGCCCGCTACGGTTCGGTTCATGGCTGCCCGTACGAAGTCCGGCAAAGACCGGCCGTCCTATCGCTGCACCGAGTGCGGCTGGCAGACGGCCAAGTGGCTCGGCCGCTGCCCCGAGTGCCAGGCCTGGGGCACGGTCGAGGAGTACGGCGCGCCCGCTGTCCGCACCACCGCCCCCGGCCGCGTCACCTCCACCGCCCTGCCCATCGGCGAGGTCGACGGCCGCCGCGCCACCGCACGCTCCACCGGCGTCCCCGAGTTCGACCGCGTCCTGGGCGGCGGCCTCGTGCCCGGCGCCGTGGTCCTGCTCGCGGGCGAGCCCGGCGTCGGCAAGTCGACGCTGCTCCTGGACGTCGCGGCGAAGTCGGCGAGCGACGACCACCGCACGCTCTATGTGACCGGCGAGGAGTCGGCGAGCCAGGTCCGGCTGCGCGCCGACCGCATCAAGGCGATCGACGACCACCTCTATCTCGCGGCGGAGACCGATCTGGCCGCCGTCCTCGGCCACTTGGACGCGGTGAAGCCCTCGCTCCTCATCCTCGACTCGGTCCAGACGATCGCGTCCCCGGAGATCGACGGGGCGCCGGGCGGCATGGCCCAGGTCCGCGAGGTGGCGGGCGCGCTGATCCGCGCCTCCAAGGAGCGCGGCATGTCCACGCTCCTGGTCGGCCACGTCACCAAGGACGGCGCCATCGCGGGACCCCGCCTCCTCGAACACCTCGTGGACGTCGTCCTGTCCTTCGAGGGCGACCGCCACGCGCGCCTGCGCCTGGTCCGAGGCGTCAAGAACCGTTACGGGACGACGGACGAGGTCGGCTGCTTCGAACTGCACGACGAGGGCATCACCGGCCTCGCCGACCCCAGCGGCCTCTTCCTCACCCGCCGCACGGAACCCGTCCCGGGCACCTGTCTGACGGTCACGCTCGAAGGGCGCCGGCCCCTGGTGGCCGAGGTCCAGGCCCTCACCGTCGACTCCCAGATCCCCTCGCCCCGGCGCACCACGTCCGGCCTGGAGACCTCCCGCGTCTCGATGATGCTGGCCGTCCTCGAACAGCGGGGCCGCATCACCGCACTCGGCAAGCGCGACATCTACAGCGCGACGGTCGGCGGCGTGAAGCTCTCCGAGCCCGCCGCGGACCTCGCGGTCGCCCTCGCCCTGGCCAGCGCGGCGAGCGACACCCCGCTGCCGAAAAATCTCGTCGCGATCGGTGAAGTGGGCCTGGCGGGCGAGGTCAGACGGGTCACGGGAGTCCAGCGCAGGCTCGCCGAAGCGCACCGCCTGGGCTTCACGCACGCCCTTGTCCCGGCCGATCCGGGCAAGATCCCGGCCGGTATGAAGGTCACCGAAGTCGCCGACATGGGGGACGCGCTGCGGGTACTTCCGAGGTCGCGTCGCAGAGAGGCCCCACGGGAGGCCGAAGAGCGCCGGTAGACTTTGCCCTGGTCTCGCCCATCCGTACGAAGCGGTCGTACGGACCGGGGCTTGGACAACCCGCGACCCGAGGAGTGCAGTGGCAGCCAACGACCGGGCGTCAGCTCCCGGCAAGCCCGGTGGGAGTTCCGGCGCCGACGGGCTGATGCGCGCCTCCCTGAGCGCGGTCGCGCCCGGCACGGGCCTGCGCGACGGACTGGAGCGCATCCTCCGCGGCAACACCGGAGGGCTCATCGTCCTCGGCTGGGACAAGACAGTCGAATCGATGTGTACGGGCGGATTCATCCTGGACGTCGAGTTCACGGCGACGCGGCTGCGCGAGCTGTGCAAGCTCGACGGCGGCATCGTCGTCGACAAGGACATCACCAAGATCCTGCGGGCGGGCGTGCAGCTCGTCCCCGACCCGACGATCCCCACCGAGGAGACGGGCACCCGGCACCGCACCGCGGACCGTGTGTCCAAGCAGGTGGGCTTCCCCATCGTCTCCGTCTCCCAGTCGATGCGCCTCATCGCGCTCTACGTGGACGGCCAGCGCAAGGTCCTGGAGGACTCGGCGGCGATCCTGTCCCGCGCGAACCAGGCCCTCGCGACCCTTGAGCGGTACAAGCTGCGCCTCGACGAGGTGGCGGGCACCCTGTCCGCCCTGGAGATCGAGGACTTGGTGACGGTGCGGGATGTCACCGCCGTCGCCCAGCGCCTGGAGATGGTGCGCCGCATCGCCACGGAGATCGCCGAGTACGTGGTGGAGCTGGGCACCGACGGCCGCCTTCTCGCCCTCCAGCTAGACGAGTTGATCGCGGGCGTCGAGCCCGAGCGCGAGCTGGTCGTCCGGGACTACGTGCCCGAGCCCACCGCCAAGCGCTCCCGCACGGTCGAGGAGGCGCTCTTCGAACTGGACGCGCTGAGCCACGCGGAGCTGCTCGAACTTCCCACCGTGGCGCGGGCGTTGGGTTACACCGGCTCCCCCGAGGCGCTGGACTCCGCGGTCTCCCCGCGGGGCTTCCGCCTGCTCGCCAAGGTGCCGCGCCTTCCCGGCGCGATCATCGACCGCCTGGTCGAGCACTTCGGCGGCCTGCAGAAGCTTCTCGCTGCGAGCGTCGATGACCTGCAGACCGTGGACGGCGTGGGTGAGGCGCGGGCCCGCAGTGTCCGCGAGGGGCTCTCGCGCCTTGCGGAGTCGTCGATCCTGGAGCGGTACGTCTGATTCTGGAGCGGTACGTCTAGCGGGTGCTGCTGAGTGGGTGGGATTTTTGCCCGCCCACCCACCCGTTACTCAGCGGTCAGCTGTCCTCAAGTACGAACGACGTCTTCACCGAACCGAGGCCCGGGGACTTGGCCTCCACCAGGTACGTGCCGGGGGACGCGCTGCCCGCCGAAGGCGTCGCGCAGTTCGGCTCGCTCCCCCTGCGGTCCCACTCCACGGTGTGCGTGACGCTCCCGTCACCCGGCACCCGCAGCAGGAGGCTTCCGCCGCCCGCCGGGCAGTCGGCGGAGGACCAGATCTCCTTGTCGCCGTCCGCCTGAGTGATCGTCAGCACGGTCTTCTTGCCGCCGAGATCCACCTTGCAGGCCTTGCCCGCGCTGTTCGCGGCGACGAGTTCGAACTTCGGCTTCTCGCCGACCTCGTATCGGTTGTGGACGCTCTTCAGCTTCAACTTCACGTCGGCGCGCACGCAGTTGGGCAGGCTCGACCCCGCGGGCAGTTGTCCGCCCGCACCGCCGCCGCCCTTGGCGCCGTCGTCCGAGCCGCTGCCGTCACCGCCGCCGGAGCCGCCCGAGCCGCCGGACCCCTCGGAGTCACCCGAGCCGCCGCCGGAGCCACCGGAGCCGCCCGAGCCGGAGTCGCCCTCGTCGCCCGACTCCTCACGCCCGCCCGGGTTTTGGCTGATGGCGGGCCCGGAGCCGGAAGGCCCTGGCGTGATGGACGTGGCGGGCCCGGAGCCCGACGGGCCGTCGGCGCCGTCCTTCTTGCCCCCACCGCCCATGGTGATCACCCACACGGCCAGAAGCGCCAGCAGTCCGATCAAGGACAGCAGAACGGCCCTCCGACGCCAGTAGATGGTGGAGGGAAGCGGCCCGACCGGATTGCGCAGAGATCCCACGGCCCAAACCTTACGAGAGATCCGGGCCTTGTCCTGCCCCACCCGCCGCCCAGAGTCACAAAGTTTACGGATCATCATCACGGAACGAGCGACTCCGCTTTCGTACCCCTGTCTTTCGTCAGGGGGTGTGACGGGTCGATCGCCGGGTGTGACGATTCGGACCCACTACGTACCGTCCGTAATCATGGACACCATGACCGACGATCTCTATCGCGATGTCACCGACTTCGCCAACGACACCCCTACCTGGTTCCAGCATCTCGCCGAGGTGTGGACGGAACTCGGACTGCTGCTTTTCGGTGTGCTCTTCATCGTCGCCTGGTGGCGGGCACGGCGCGGTGATCCCCGTGCCCTCGCGATAGCCGTCCTCGCGCCCCTCGTCACGGCGGTGGCCTACGTCTGCAGCGAGACGCTCAAGTCCGCGGTCGACGAGGAGCGTCCGTGCCGGGCCGTCGCCGGCGCGGTCACCTCGATCGTCGAGTGCCCCGCGTACGGCGACTGGTCCTTCCCCAGCAACCACTCGACGATCGCCGGGGCCGCCGCCGTGGGCCTCGCGCTCGCCTGGCCGCGGATCGCGGCGCTGACGCTGCCGATGGCCGTACTCATGGCGTTCTCGCGGGTCTTCGTGGGCGTGCACTATCCGCATGACGTGGCGGTGGGCCTGCTCCTGGGCGCCGTGCTCGCCCTACTCCTCGTACGTCTGGCGACCCGACCCGTGGCGCGTGTGGTCGAGACGATGCGTGGTTCGTCGACGGGCGTCGTCAGGTGGTTCGCGGGGCCGGGGGATCCGTTGTCGGCGTCACAGGAGTCGCGGCCGGGGTCACACCGGCGGCCCGCGTCGCACCGGCGCTGAGGCTGCGGAGGTTACTGAGCGGGCGTCAGAGGCGCACAAGTCCCGCTTCGTAGGCCACGATCGCCGCCTGGACGCGGTTCTTGACCCCGAGCCGGTCGAGGACCGCGCTCACGTACGCCTTGACCGTGCCCTCCACCAGATGGAGCCGGGCGGCGATCTCCGGGTTGGACAGGCCCTCGCCGACGAGCCCGAGCACTTCACGCTCGCGCGGGGTGAGGGCCGCGGTCCTCGCGCGGGCGTCGGCGCCACGGCCCATGCGCTGGGCGCCGTAGCCGTCGATGACGTGGCGAGCCACCTTGGGCGAGAGGAAGGCGGCGCCGCCGGCCACCGCGCGTACGCCCGCGATGAGTTCGTGCGGGTCACCGGACTTCAGCAGGAAGCCGGTGGCTCCCCCGCTGAGCGCTCGCGCGACGTACGCGTCCTCGGAGAAGGTCGTCAGCATCGCGACCGCGGTGCCGGGCATCGTCCGTACGATCTCCTCGCCCGCGGCCAGGCCGTCGAGCCCCGGCATACGGATGTCGAGGAGCGCGACGTCGGGCCGGTGGGCCTGGGCCAGGGTGATGGCCTCTCTCCCGTCGCCCGCCTCCGCGACGACCTCGATGTCCTCGCCCGCGCCGAGGATGGCGCGGACGCCCGCGCGGATCATCGCCTCGTCGTCGGCCAGTAGTACGCGGATCACCGCACTCGCTCCTTCTCTTGCTCGGTTTCGGTCCCTGCTCCGGCCGGCGCTTTGGGGATCACGCTTTTCTCCGCCAGGGCCCCGTCCTTGAAACAGACCCTGAAGTGCCGGACGGCGACGAAAAGTTCACCGCTGGCGCGGTAGTAGCGGCAGGCGGCTCCTTCGGGCGGCGGGGTCGGGGCGCGTTCCGCGGGCGGGTCGGACGCGACCAGGTCGGGGAGCAGGCGCTCGGCGTCGGCCTGGGTCTGGCCGACCGACAGGCGTGCGTAGTCGGCCGGTTGCAGGACGGCGTGCGAGCGCGAGTACGCGTACCAGGCGAAGGCGCCGCCGACGAGGAGGACTCCGGTGGCCAGGGCGGCGCCGAAGGCGAGCAGGGTCCGGCGGCGGGCGTAGGCGAGTCCTTGGCCGGTGTGTTGCGCAGGGCGCGGAGCTTGGGCCCGGGATTCGACTTGGGCTTCGACTCGGAAGCCGTCGCCGTGCGGGCCCGCGTGGAGGGTGCCGCCGAGGTCTTCGACCCTGGCCCGCAGGTGTGCGAGGCCGGAGCCCGCGCCGGGGCCGGAACCCGGGCGCTGGGGCGCCCCGTTGGTGACGACGACCGCCGTTTCGCGCACTTCTACGGTGACGGGGGCGCCGGGGGCGTGCCTGGCGGCGTTGGTGAGGGCTTCCTGGACGACACGGTGGAAGGTTCGCTGGGTGGCTTCCGGGGTTTCTCTTCCACTCAAGTCCGTACGCTCCCCTTTCTCGCCGTCCTGCTTGTACTGCACGGGCAACCCTGAGTCGGCGGCCCGTTCGACCAGGGCCCGCACGCTTTCGCCCGCCGGGCCGAGGGGGGCGGCCTCGTCCCCCTCCTCCCTCAGCAGGCCGATGATCTGGTGCAGCCGGTCGGTGGCGTCCGACGCTGCCACGCGAAGGTCGGCCGCGGCGGTGCGGTGCCGTTCCGGCAGGTCGGCGGCCACCTGGAGGGCGCCTGCCCGCACCGCGATGAGGCTCAGCTCGTGGCCGAGGGAGTCGTGCATGTCCTGGGCGATGCGGGCCCGTTCCCGCAGCCGGGCCCTGTCGGCGACGATGCGCTGCTCGCGCTCCAGTTGGGCGGCGCGGGTCCAGCCGGCGGCGGAGAGTTCGCGGGCCTGGCGGAGGTAGCGCCCGGTGAGCCAGGGGAAGACGGCGCCGAAGAGCAGGGTCCCCATGAGGACGAGCCACTCCACGACGGGGTCCACGCCGCGTACGAGGATCTTGGCTGTGCCGATGAGGGCGGTGGCCCCGAAGGCGAGGGCCGCGGGGCGGAGCCGGGTGGACCGGCGGCCCATCAGCAGCGCGAAGGTCGCCAGGGCGGGGCCGTACGAGACGGTGAACAGGGAGGGTGCCGTGGCGAGCCCCAGCGCTGCGGCTGCCGCGAAGGCTGTGGCCGGGCGGCGGTGCCGGGTGGCGGTGGCCAGGGCGAGGACGGTGGCTCCGGTTGCCTGCAGCCATGCGGGGTGGGGCTCGGTCAGCCCCAGTGGGGCCGCGCAGGCGGCGGGTATCGCCAGGGCCGCCCAGAGGAGGGCGCCGCGCCCCCGATCACTTTTCACCCCCCGAAGCTACTTCCCCCTGACCGGCGTCCGCCCCTGCCGATCGTCAGGTCCTCCCGCGGCTGCGCCGCTGAAGCCCTGCATCCTTTCTGACCGAAGGGCCTCCCCCACCCACCCGCCCGTACACCCCGCATCCACCCCTGACCGAACAAGCCTTTCCCACCCACCCGCCCGATTGCCCCGCGAACACCTCTGAGCGAACAGACCTTTTCCGCCCACCCGCCCGATTGCCCCGCATCCCTTCCCGTCCGCCCCCCGGCGAGGACAAAGCGGCCCCGCCTGGCCCGCCCCCCGGTGGGCCCGTGGCAGGATCGTCTTGCCATGACTGCGCCCACGAAGCCCATGCCAATGTCAGACAGCCCCGAGCCCGCCGGCGAGGCCCTGCACGGTCCCGTCATCGCCTGGTTCGACGCGAACGCGCGCGACCTGCCGTGGCGTCGGCCCGACGCCGGGCCCTGGGGCGTGATGGTCAGTGAGTTCATGCTGCAGCAGACGCCCGTAAGCCGCGTCCTGCCCGTGTACGAGCAGTGGATCGCCCGCTGGCCCCGCCCCGCCGACCTCGCCAAGGAAGCCCCGGGTGAGGCCGTCCGCGCCTGGGGGCGCCTCGGCTACCCCCGCCGCGCGCTCCGCCTGCACGGCGCCGCCGTAGCCATAACGGAACGGCACGGCGGCGACGTACCGACGAAGCACGCGCAGCTCCTCGCGCTGCCCGGCATCGGTGAGTACACCGCCGCGGCCGTGGCGTCGTTCGCGTACGGGCAGCGGCACGCCGTGCTCGACACGAACGTCCGCCGGGTCTTCGCGCGGGCCGTGACCGGCGTGCAGTACCCCCCGAACGCCACCACCGCCGCCGAGCGCAAGCTGGCCCGCGCCCTCCTCCCCGAGGACGAGCGCACGGCATCCCGCTGGGCCGCCGCCTCCATGGAGCTCGGCGCCCTCGTCTGTACCGCCAAGAACGAGAGCTGCGCACGTTGCCCCATCGCCGCGCAGTGTGCGTGGCAGGCGGCCGGTAAGCCGGCGCATCAGGGGCCCGCCCGGCGGGGGCAGACGTACGCGGGCACGGACCGCCAGGTCCGCGGCAAGCTGCTCGCGGTGCTCCGGGAGGCCGTCGCCCCCGTTCCGCAGGCGGCCCTCGACCGCGTGTGGGACGAGCCCGTGCAGCGGGCCCGCGCCCTGGACGGACTCGTCTCCGACGGTCTCGTCGAGCCGCTTCCCGAGGGGCTCTACCGGCTCCCCCTGACCTAGCTTTACGCCTCGCCTACTTCTGTTACACAACCGACGGAAGGCCGTGCGCCCTCCGCTGGCTGCTCCGCACAGCCTCGTGACAACGCCTCCGTAGCTTCATAGCCGTACCGCACAAGCAGCGGTGGTCGGTGAACGGAGGCGGTTGGGTATGGCGCACGGCGAGGTGCTCGAGTTCGAAGAGTACGTCCGCACTCGGCAGGACGCCCTGCTGCGCAGTGCCCGGCGCCTGGTCCCCGACCCCGTCGACGCGCAGGACCTGCTGCAGACGGCGCTCGTGCGGACGTACGGCCGCTGGGACGGCATAGCCGACAAGCGGCTCGCGGACGCCTATCTGCGCCGCGTCATGATCAACACGCGTACGGAGTGGTGGCGGGCCCGCAAGCTCGAAGAGGTCCCCACCGAGCAGATGCCCGACGCCCGCGTGGAAGACTCAACGGAACAGCACGCGGACCGTGCCCTCCTGATGGACATCATGAAGGTGCTCGCACCCAAGCAGCGCAGCGTCGTCGTGCTGCGACACTGGGAGCAGATGTCCACCGAGGAGACGGCCGCGGCACTCGGCATGTCCGCGGGAACGGTCAAGAGCACCCTGCACCGGGCGCTCGCCCGGCTCCGCCAGGAGCTGGAGAGCCGGGACCGCGAGGAGCCCGCCACCGGCGCGCTCGAACGTGAGGAGCGGGAGCGTTGCGCGGCCTAAGCACCCGGGCTGGCAGGACGATGAGGGCGGGGAGCGCGGCGGCGGTCGCACTCGCCGCCATCGGCCTTTTCCTCACGTCCTGCTCGACCGGCGGCTCCGGCGCCCGTGACGAGGGGCCCGGCAACCGCGGCGAGACGGTGATGACCCCCTCGGCGTCCCCGACGCCGTCGACGACGTCCGCGCCGTCGCCGCCCACCAGCCTGGAGGCGGTCGAGCTCGTCAAGGACGACCCGAAGGTGAGCCGGACGGTCAAGCGCGACCTGAAGCCCTGTGTCGCCGACGAGTATCCGGTCGACGTCTCGTACGGCAGCCTGACCGGAGGATCTGCTTCCGATGTGGTCGTGAACATCATGACCTGCGGCGATGCGGTCGGCACCAGCAGTTACGTGTATCGCGCCGAAGGCAAGAAGTACGAGAATGTCTTCCAGGACGAGGAGCCGCCCGTCTACGCGGAGATCGACCGGGGCGACCTGGTGGTGACCAAGCAGGTGTACGAGAAGGGTGACCCGGTGTCGTATCCGTCCGGCGAGGAAGTCATCACGTACCGCTGGTCCTCGAACCACTTCACCGAGACGGACCGCACCCGCAGTCACTACAGCAGCGCGGCAGGCGGCGACGCACCCGCCCCGACGGAGAACTGAGAGAACTGAGAGCCCCCGATGGCAGAGCACACGCATGTCCTGTTCGTCGAGGACGACGACGTCATCCGCGAGGCGACGCAGCTCGCGCTCGAACGGGACGGCTTCGTCGTCACCGCGATGCCCGACGGCCTGAAGGGCCTTGAGGCCTTCCGCGCCGACCGTCCGGACATCGCGCTGCTCGACGTGATGGTGCCGGGCCTTGACGGCGTCTCGCTGTGCCGCCGCATCCGTGACGAGTCGACGGTTCCGGTGATCATGCTCTCGGCGCGTGCCGACTCCATCGACGTCGTGCTCGGCCTGGAGGCGGGCGCCGACGACTACGTGACCAAGCCCTTCGACGGCGCCGTCCTGGTCGCCAGGATTCGCGCCGTCCTCCGCCGCTTCGGGCACGCGAGCGGCCCCGACGCGGGGGCGCCCGTCGGCGGTGAGGGCGGTTCGCCCGACGGCGGCGTGCTGCACTTCGGCGATCTGGAGATCGACACGGAGGGCATGGAGGTCCGCAAGGACGGCGCCCCGGTGGCGCTGACGCCGACCGAGATGCGCCTGCTGCTCGAATTCTCGTCCGCGCCCGGCACGGTCCTCTCCCGCGACAAGCTCCTGGAGCGCGTGTGGGACTACGGCTGGGGCGGCGACACCCGCGTCGTCGACGTCCATGTGCAGCGGCTGCGCACGAAGGTGGGCCAGGACCGGATCGAGACGGTCCGCGGCTTCGGCTACAAGCTCAAGGCATGAGCCGACCGCATGGCTGAAGTACCAAGAGGTCCGGCGCGTTTCGGGGGACACATATGAGCAGGAGGACGGTGGCCGCGCTGCGCGCGCGCCTTGGCTCCGGCCTGCGCACCGGCGTGCGCTGGAAGATCAGCGCGGCGATCGCGCTGGTCGGCGCGCTCGTCGCGGTGGCGCTGAGCCTGGTCGTGCACAACGCGGCGCGCGTATCGATGCTGGACAACGCGCGCGACGTGCAGGACGAGCGGATTCTGTACGCCCAGCGGATCTACGAGACGTCCGGGCGCACGGGCCAGTTCGGCATGAAGATCGACGACCCGGAGATGCCCAAGGACCTCCTGGCGAAGGTGCTCGCCGGGCGCCGCGCGACATACGTGGAGGACCACGAGGGCGGTGTGCCGGACATCTGGGCGGCGGTGCCGCTGAGCGACGGCCACATCCTGTCGCTGCACACCCGCTTCACCGACCGCAGCGCCACCGTCATGAAGGACCTCGACCAGGCCCTGGTCATCGGCTCCATCTCGGTCGTCTTCGGCGGCTGCGCGCTCGGTGTGCTCATCGGCGGCCAGCTCTCGCGTCGCCTGCGCAAGGCGGCGACGGCGGCGCAGGAGGTCGCCCAGGGGCAGACGGACGTGAGCGTACGGGATGCCATCGGCGGCGTCGTACGCGATGAGACCGATGACCTCGCGCGGTCGGTGGACGCGATGGCGGACGCGCTCAAGCAGCGCCTCGAAGCGGAGCGGCGGGTGACGGCGGACATCGCGCACGAGCTGCGTACGCCGGTGACCGGCCTGCTCACGGCGGCCGAGCTGCTGCCGCCGGGCCGCCCGACCGAGCTGGTCAGGGACCGCGCGCAGGCGATGCGCACGCTGGTCGAGGACGTGCTCGAAGTGGCACGTCTGGACAGCGCGGCCGAGCGGGCCGAGCTGCAGGACCTGATGCTCGGCGAGTTCGTGACGCGGCGGATCGCGGTCCTCAACTCGGATGTGCGCGTGACGGTGGTGCACGAGTCGGAGGTGACCACCGACCCGCGCCGTCTGGAGCGCATCCTCGGCAACCTCCTCGCCAACGCGGCCAAGCACGGCAAGCCGCCGGTCGAGGTCAGCGTCGAGGGCCGCGTGGTGCGGGTGCGTGATCACGGCCCCGGGTTCCCCGCGGGTCTCCTGGAGGAGGGCCCGAGCCGCTTCCGCACCGGCAGCACGGACCGCGCGGGCGTCGGCCACGGCCTGGGCCTGACGATCGCGGCGGGCCAGGCGCGGGTGCTCGGCGCAAGGCTGACTTTCCGGAACGTGACCCCGGCGGGCGCGGGCCCGGACGATCCGGCGGAGGGCGCGGTGGCGGTCCTCTGGCTCCCGGAACACGCCCCGACCAACACGGGCAGCTTCCCGATCCTGCAACTGCCGGACAAGTACAAGTAGCCGGGCTGTTGTGGGCAGGCGTTCCGCAGGGCGATGGGGGTCCCCCCGCTCGAACGCAGTTGAGAGTGGGGGAGGGTGGGCACAACACCGAAGCCGCAGGGCACGAATAAGCAGGACGGCAGCACGCAGCAACGGGCCCCCGGCACCAGAAGGTGCCGGGGGCCCGTCGCGAGGGAGCAGGACCGCAGGTCCGCAGGTCAGACGGACTCAGCAACCCCATCCTTCGGCCCGGCCCCCCGCAGGGGAACCTCCCGCACGAACAGCGCAGCGACAAGCGCGGCGACCCCGATGACCGCACCCAGCAGGAACGCCGAGTGCGTACCGGCCGACACCGCGTGCTGGTACGCCTCCCGCACGGCCTCCGGCAGCTTCGCCAGGCTGTCCGCGTCGAGCTGCGCCGACTGCTCGGTGACCTTGCCGCCGAGCTCCCCGGCGCGCGAGGCCATCGTGTCCTCGACCCGGCTGTTGAAGAGCGCCCCCATGATCGCGACGCCGAAGGACGAACCGAGCGTCCGGAAGAGCGTGGCCGAGGACGACGCGACGCCCATGTCCTTCATCTCGACGCTGTTCTGCGCGACCAGCATCGTGATCTGCATCAGGCAGCCCATGCCCGCGCCGAGCACCGCCATGTAGAGGCCCGACGTGAACCGCGAGGTGTCGGTGTCCATCTGCGACAGCAGGAAGAGCCCGAGGACCATCAGTACGGTGCCGGCGATCGGGAAGATCTTGTACTTGCCGGTGGAGGTGGTGAACCGCCCCGAGAAGAACGAGACGACCATCATCGAGAGCAGCATCGGCAGCAGAAGGAGCCCGGAGTTGGTGGCCGAAGCCCCCTGCACCGCCTGCTGGTAGAGCGGCAGGAACAGCATCGCGCCGAACATCACGAACCCGGTGAGGAAGCCGATCACCGACATGAGCGTGAAGTTGAGGCTGCGGAAGATGTGCAGCGGCAGGATCGGCTCGGCGGCCTTCTTCTGCACGATGACGAAGCTGATGAGCGAGACGACGCCGATCGCGATGAGCTCCATGATCACGGTCGAGGTCCAGGCGTACTCCGTGCCGCCCCACGTGGTGACGAGCACGAGCGCGCTGATGCCCACGGTCAGCAGCGCCGCGCCGAGGTAGTCGATGCGCCCCTTCGCCTTCTTCTTCGGCAGGTGAAGGACGGCGGTGACCATGGCGAGCGCGACGGCGCCGAGCGGCAGGTTGATGTAGAAGGCCCAGCGCCAGCCGAGGTGGTCGGTGATGGTGCCGCCGACGAGCGGCCCGCCGATCATGGCGACCGCCATGACGCCGGTCATCATGCCCATGTACTTGCCGCGCTCCCGCGGCGTGACGAGCTCACCGATGATCGCCATGACGCCGACCATCAGACCGCCCGCGCCGAGCCCCTGGACGGCACGGAAGCCGATGAGCTGGCCCATGTCCTGCGCCATTCCGCTGAGCACGGAACCGAGCAGGAAGATCACTATGGAGGTGAGGAAGACGCCCTTGCGCCCGTACATGTCGCCGAGCTTGCCCCAGATGGGGGTCGATGCGGCGGTCGCGAGCATGTACGCGGTGACGACCCACGACAGGTGCTCCATGCCGCCGAGGTCGCCGACGATCGTCGGCATCGCGGGGCTGACGATCATGTTGTCGAGCATCGCGAGCAGGATGGTGACCATCAGCGCCATCATCACGACGCGCACGCTGCGCGGCTGAGGCGCTTCCTTCTCCGAGCCGGCAGGTTTCGCCCGCTCTCCCTGCTCCATCGCTATTTCTGTCTCGGCCATGTTCCCCACTCCCCGGCTACCTGCTGCGTACGCCCACTTACTTGCCGACCGGCAAGCTGACTACACTGGGGGAAACTAGACCCCTAACTAGCCGGGCGTCAAGTAAGTAAAATCGGATCCAAGGATTCGAGCCGAGAGGGAGCCGAGGAGCAAAGAGATGGTCACGGGCAAGCAGCAGCGCCGCGGGGACACCCGCCAGCGCATCCAGGACGTGGCCCTCGAACTCTTCGCCGAGCAGGGGTACGAGAAGACGTCACTGCGCGAGATCGCGGAACGTCTGGACGTCACGAAGGCGGCGCTCTACTACCACTTCAAGACGAAGGAAGACATCCTCACCAGCATCTTCGAGGACATGACCCGGCCCATCGACGAGCTGATGGAGTGGGGCAGGGAGCAGCCGCGCACGCTGGAGACCAAGCGGGAGATCCTGACCCGCTACAGCGAGATCCTCAAGGGAGCGGCGCCGCTCTTCCGCTTCATGCAGGAGAACCAGGCGACGATGCGGGACCTGAAGACGGGCGAGACCTTCAAGGACCGCATGATGGGCCTGCTCGACATCCTGCGCGACCCCGAGGCCCCGATGACGACGCAGGTGCGGTGCTTCAGCGCACTGTTCACGATGCACGGCGGGATGTTCGTGCTCAAGGACGCCGAAGGCGACCCCGAGGAGAAGCGCAAGGCCATCCTCGAGGTCGCCATCGATCTGGTGACACAGGCGCACGAAGGCGCCTAGGAGCTACGAGCCAGCAGTTGCCGGCTACCAGCTTCCGGGTCAGACGTTGACGCCGTTGGAGCGCAGGAACGCGACCGGGTCGACGGCCGAGCCGTAGTTCGGGGTCGTACGGATCTCGAAGTGCAGGTGCGGGCCGCTGGAGTTGCCGGTGTTGCCGGACGCGGCGATGTGCTGGCCGGTGCCGACGCTCTGGCCGACGCGGACGTCGATCTTCGACAGGTGCGCGTACTGCGAGAACGTGCCGTTGTCGTGCTTGATCACGATGGCATTGCCGTACGCGGGACCGTCACCGGCGCCGTTGCCGCCGGCCTTGACGACGGTGCCCTTGTGCACGGCCTCGACGGAGGTGCCGATCGACACGGCGAAGTCCTGGCCGGAGTGCTTGGCGGACCACATGTTGCCGCCGAGCCCGAAGGACGCGGAGAGCGTGTACTTGTCGACCGGGTCCTGCCAGCCCGCGGCCTTCTTGGCGGCGGCCTGCTTGGCCTGCTTGGCCTGCTCCGCCTTCTTGGCGGCGGCCTGCTTGGCCTTGGACGCGGCCTTGGCCTGCGCGTCGGCCTGCGCGGCTATCGAGTGGGCGGAGACGCCGGGCAGGGCGCCGCCCTTGGCGTCGGCCGCGGCGGCGATGCCGGTGCCGAGGACGGCGGAGGCGCCGAGCCCGACGGTTGCGGCGGTGATGACGGCCGTCCGCGTACGGAGCAGGGACAGGCCGGACTGGGTGGACGTGGCGCGCTTCGACATGGCGGATGACCTCCGGGATGGGGAGCGTGTACGTGACACCGCCGCTGTCGCTGCGTGGCACGTGGGGCTGGTACTGCGTCTGGGACTGCGTCTGCGTCCGAGACACAGAGCGGCCCGGCACACGCTTCGCTGCGTTCCGCCGGGGCCCCACCTTGGTAACCCGCACCCCGCCCCCTGCTCAAACCCCCCATCTACTACCTAATGCCGTAGTCAGCCGCCCCTCTTTCGACCCCTTGACACCGACAAATTCCGACAATTCCCCCTTCAACCATCTGCCGGAATTGACGCCCGGAGCCAGGTTTAACCCCACTTCGAAAGGGCACCTCGGGCCAGCACTGGCACCTTCGGCGGTTGGACCCTTCCGACGCGCCCAAGGTCCCGCGGGTTGCGTGCCGAAGGTCCCGACCACCCCTCCGAGCAGTACCACTATTCCGCCTAGTACCGGACATAACGCCTGTGCGTCATGTCACCGGCTCGCGAGATCCACAACCTCCCGAATGTGACCGGCGCTACGCTGCGGCGCATGGATCCCGCGGCCATAGGCTCCGTCTCCCGACTCGCGTCGAGCGTCGTCACTCCCCTGGTCAAGCGCCTTTTCGTACGCGAGGGGCCGGGCGCGGGCCTGGTGGAGAAACCCGTCCGCCTGTCGGGGCTCGTGTCCTTCCGGGGCGAGAAGCGCAAGCTGTCCGACAAGGACCTGGCGAAGCTCGCGGCGGAGCTGGTGCGCCAGGCCGTACGGGCCTCCGGCGAGAGCGCCGTCCCCGCCGACGAGGAGCAGGCGGTGGTCGACGCGCTGGCCCGCACCCTGCACGCGCTGGGCGACCTCACCCTCACGGACGTCCAGGCGGTCGAGCTCGGCCACAACGCCCTGGCGCTGCGCCTGCGCCGGGCGAGCGGCCACCCCGACCGTGACCTGTCGGCCGACGCGGCGTACTTCTACGACCGCCTGCTCGACACGACGTGCCTGCACATCCTGCACTTCTTCACCCAGCGCTCGGCCTTCGTGGCCCGCACCCTGGTGGAACAGAGCCGCCGCCAGTCAGAACTGATCCGCAAGCTGGACGAACTGATCGCCCGCAATCCCCTTCCCGGGGCGGAGGACGTGGCTTTCGAGCAGCGGTATCTGGCGTACGTGGCGAGGAAGCACGGGAAGTTGACGATCTTCGGGATCGACCTGGCGAACTCACCGGGGCGGTGGCCGCTGGACGTGGCGTACATGCGCCTGGAGGCCGTGCCGTTCCAGGCACTCTGGCGGTCCTTCCTGACCATGCACACGTCCCGGGCGATCCTCGGCCGCCGCGGGCGCTCCGGACGCCCGGATGTCCTCACCACCGCGCTCCGTGCTGAACTGGCGGCCGAGGCGGAAAGGGAAGCCGAGGCGGCCCACGGAGACGAGCTCATCCCGGCAGTCGAACTCCCCACCACCATCAGGGAAATTCGTGTCAACGCGGGATCCGTCGCCAGGCAGGTGCCCGCCGCCCCCATCCCCGCCGATCAAGTGCTCGCCACCCACGACCGCGTCCTCCTGCGCGGCGAGGCCGGTTCGGGCAAGACCACGCTCATCCAGTGGCTGGCGGTCAGTGCCGCGCGCCCCTCCCCGGGCGACGACCACATGACGTATCTCTACGACCGCATCCCCTTTGTCCTGCCCCTGCGCACCCTCACCCGGCACGGCGAGCGCCTGCCCGCGCCCGCGGACTTCCTGGCCGCGGTCGGCTCCCCCCTCGCCGGCACCCAGCCCAGGGGCTGGGAGTCCCGCGTCCTGGCGGCGGGGCGCGGCCTGGTCCTGGTGGACGGCATCGACGAGGTGCCCGACGCCGAGCGCTCCCGTACCCGCGCCTGGCTCAGCGACCTGATCGACGCCTACCCCGGCAACCGTTGGCTGGTCACGTCACGACCCTCGGCCGTACGCGAGGACTGGCTCGCCGAGGAGGACTTCACCGAGCTGACGCTCTCCCCGATGAGCAGGGCGGACGCCGCGGCGTTCATCAAGCGGTGGCACGTGGCCGCCCGCACGGGTGCGGCGGACGAGGACGCCACGCTCGCCTCGTACGAGAGTCAGCTCCTCGACGCGGTCCACACGAAGCCCGACCTGGGCCTGTTGGCGACCAACCCCCTCATGTGCGGCCTGATCTGTGCACTGCACCGCGACCGCAGGGGCTTCCTCCCCCTCGGCCGCAAGGATCTCTACACGGCGGCCCTCTCCATGCTCCTGATCCGCCGGGACCGCGAGCGGCACATGGACGTGCCCGACCTGCGGGAAGAACCACAGCTCCAGCTCCTCCAGCGCCTCGCCTACTGGCTGATCCGCAACGGCCGTACGACCATGGACCGTCAACGGGCGGAAGCGATCATCGCGGACCTGCTCCCCGCGGTCCCGGAGGTGGCAGCACTCGGAGACGCCAAGGCAGTCTTCGAGCACTTCCTCCACCGAAGCGGACTTCTCCGCGAACCGGGGCCAGGCACAGTCGATTTCATCCACCGCACGTTCCAGGACTTCCTGGGCGCGCGGGCGGCGGTCGACGAAGGCGACTTCGGCGTGCTGGCGCGTCACGCGGCGGACGACCAGTGGGAGGACGTCATCCGCATGGCTGTGGCGCACGCACGCCCTCGCGAACGGGTCGAACTCTTCCGGGAGTTGCTTGCGTTCGGCGATGGTCACGCCCAGGAGCGGGCGCGAGTGCGAGTCCATCTGCTGGCGGCAGCCTGCCTGGAGCACGCGGCGGAACTCGCACCAGAGGTACGTGAGCAGGTGGAGCTACGGGTCGCGGAGGTGATTCCGCCCCGCACCCCGGAGGATGCCCGCGAGCTGGCGATGGTCGGACCCATGGTCCTGGACCTGCTGCCGGGCCCGGACGGGCTGGACGAGCAGGAGGCGAGGAACGTCGCGATCACCGCGACGACCATCCCGTCGGACGCGGCGATTCCCTTCCTCGCGCGGTTCGCCCGCCATCCCGCACTCGGAGTACGCAGCCAGCTCATCTGGGGGTGGAGTCGCTACGACTGCCGTAGGTACGCAGAAGCTGTGGTCGCGCAACTGAACGACGGCGAGACCCACTTCACGCTCCGGAACGACGATCAGGTCAAGGAGCTGGAACGGCTCCAGATCCGCCCGAAGCTGCTGGACATCCGCGAGGGCGTGTCCCCCGCAGCCGCCTCGCGACTGATCGCGGCGTGCACCCCCTCGTTCCTCGCCATGAAGGTGCCGCCCGGTCGGCTCACCCCGGCCGGGCTCCATGGGCTGCGCGACCTGAATCAGCTCCGCCTCGCCGGCATCACCGAGCGCTGGAGCCTCGACCTTTTCCCCACTGGCGCTCCGCTGCGCACGCTGGGAATGTTCGAAAGCACGGAAGCTGCGGACGATGTCCACGGCCTGGACAAGTGGCAGGAACTGGAGTGGGTCCTCTTCGGCGAAACGGACGGTCCCAGGTCGCCCGCCGTCTGGGAAGCTCTCACACGCCTCCCCCACCTCATCCGGCTGGACCTGTCATCCGGCGCACTGCCTCACGCGCCGGAGGGGCTGACGTTGTCCGGTGTGACGGAGCTGTCCCTGCTGCACGAGGGACTGCACGAAACCGTCGACTGGGCTTCGACGGCACCGCACGTCACGCGGCTCTTCCCTGACCTCACACACCTGTCCGTGTACGGGTTCAGCGGCCGGGAGCGAATCAGCGTCGCCCCCTTGGCGTCGCTCACCGCCCTGCGGCATCTGACGATCTCCACGCACCACGTGACCGACATCGACGCCCTTCCCCCGCACGTCGAGATACGAGAGCCCCGCCCCCTCTTCACCGAATGAGCTGGAACCACACCCCCTTCCCACTCCCGGTGGGCGTCACCCCGCACACGTCCGACAGCGCGGTCACGAGGAAAAGCCCCCGCCCGCCTTCGTCCTCGGCGGGGGCCCTGCGAGGGGACGGCAGTTGATCGCTCCCGTCGTACACGGCGACCCGTACGTGCGTGGCCGCGATGGCCGCTCTCAGGTGCACGTCACCCTTCGTGTGCTGATGGACGTTGGTCACCAGCTCCGACGTACAGAGCGCGGCGGCCTCGGCGAGGTGCCCGAGCCCCAGCGTGAGCAGCGCGCCGCGTACGAAGTCACGGCAGATCTTGGGTGAGCTGGAGTCGGCGGGGGCGAACAGGGTGTAGGCGAGCGGGGGTTCGGGCCGCTCGGCCTCGTGTACGAAGTCATGCACGGTAACGCCCATGAGACGCCTCCAAGGCGCGCGTAGGGGTTCGTTCGCTGTGACGGTGATGAGTGGGGGGTGGCCCGGCCGCAGTGGCCTACTGCCCTTCGCGAACAAGTCGCCGCCCGGCACGGGGACTTGGATCGGACAGTGCGCTTCTGCGGCTGAGCAGGGGTTACTGCGTCGACAGCGAGGCTTCCACCATCAGCGTGTGAGCGTCGCCATACTCACCGTAGGCACCAACGGCCCACTAGTGCAACCTAGTTGCCTCAATCGGTGGATCCCTCGCCACCAACCCGGCAGACTGAGCGCGAACCCTCAGGAGGTCCAACCTTGGCACTGCGGCTGCACATCACCGAGCGCCAGCGAAGGCTCGGCATCGAGCTACGGAAGCTGCGTGAGAGCGCGGGGCTCAATCTCATCGAGGCGGCTGCGCTGATCGACATGGGGCGACCGCACCTCACCCACATCGAGGCGGCCAGAACCGGCATCTCCACGGAACGGCTCCGCACCCTCGTCGGCAAGTACGGGTGCACAAGTGGCCCGTACATCGACGAGCTGGTCCGCATGTCGGAGAGCAATGGCAAAGGGTGGTGGACCGGTTTCCGCAAAGTTTTGCCGCAGCGATCCCTCGACCTTGCCGAACTGGAAGGTCGCGCCACCAGGATCCAGGGGTACGAGACGCTCGTCATTCCCGGGCTGCTTCAGACAGAGGCGTACATGCGCGCGCTCTTCCGGGATTCACTCTCTGCCGCCACGGCAGATGAGGTCGACGCCCTGGTGCAGTTCCGCCTGCAGCGACAGAGCGCCCTGGCCGATCCCCAGCGCGCCAATCTGCACGTGGTCATCCACGAAGCCGCCCTCCGGCTGGTGGTGGGCAGCTCGCACATCATGCGGGGACAGCTGACGCATCTGCTGACTGCGGCCCGGATGCCGAACCTGACGATCCAAGTACGCCCATTCGATGCCGGTTCCGCCCTGTGGATCGGAGCGTCGTTCTCCATCCTGAGCCCTGGGGTCCCCGGCCTGGAAACCGTGGCGGTCGAGCACCCGTCTGCGCAGCTCAAACTCAGCGACCAGGCCTCGCTCGACCAGTACAGCAGCACCTTCGCCGAGTTGAGCAAGAACTCGCTGCCCCCGGTCGTCACAGATCATCCGCCGGATGCGCACACCGGCCGTGACTCCTGCGTCCTGCTCCAGCACCTTCTCTACACGTACCAAGGAAGCAGCCATGACTGACCTCAACTGGCAGAAGTCCACGTTCAGCGAAGCCGGGGGAACCAACTGCGTCTACATCGCCGCCAGTCCGGACGGCGCCATCCGTCTCCGCGAGAGCGACGCTCCCGACACGAGCCTCAGCGCCTCGCCCGAGGCCTTCGCCGCCCTGATCCGAACCCTCACGGAACGCCAGTGATCCACCCTCAGTGGCAGAAGTCCACCATCAGCGGCGACCAGGCCAACTGCATCTACGTGGCCGCCACTCACAAACCGACCGCCACCATCCACCTCCGAGAGAGCGACACCCCGGAGGTCATCCTCACCACAACACCCGAGGCCCTCGCAGCTCTGATACGTACTCTCAGGAGCTGTCGGGGCCCGGCGTGATGTTGGTACCGCTCAAAGCCAGGCGGCTTACGACTCGCCGCCCTGACCCGCGCTGCCGATCGGGCCGACGTTGACCGAGGGGCCCGAGCCATCGCTGACGGGCAGCGTCGCGGCGCCCGGCCAGTCCAGGGTGACCGACTTCGTCTCTCCGGGCGGGGTCACCACGAGGCCCGTGACGCGGACACCGGAGCCGCCCGTGTCGTTCATCGGGTAGCTGACGTAGAAGGACACCGACTCGCCGCCCGTGAGGACCATCTGCTCGGCGGGCTTCCCCTCGCGCGTGGCGGACAGATCCCCCGCGTTGGTCTTCAGGTCGACGCCCGCGAACCCGGAGAGCAGGCACCCCCGGTCGCCGGGGTTCTTGAAGGTCACCGCGACCGAACCCTTGTCGTCACCGTCGATGGTGCTGTCCGACGCCGAGACGTCGAGGTCATCCGTACGGCACTTCTCGGCCCGCTCGACGTTCCCCGCGTCGCTCCCGGCCGCGGTGCCCTGCCCGCCGGACTCCTTGCCGGCCGAGTCCTTCCCGCCGCCCTGCTCCGAGCCGCCGCCCGAACCGGAGCCACCACCCGAGCCCGAGCCGCCCGTGGAGGACGAGCTGGAGGCGGCCGACGGGTCACCCTGCCCCGTCACGTCGTCACCGTTGCAGGCCGTGAGCGAGAGGCCCGCGGCGACGGTCAGGGCCGCGGCGGCCATACGGAGCGTGCGGCGACGGGCGGTGGTGGTGGTGTTGGAACGCATGGCGGGATCCTCCGTGGGTAGTCCGTGTCGTCCCCTCCTCGGGAACAAGACCGACTCTGGTCGAGCCCACTAATGCCGAACTCCCACCCGACTAACATCCGCCTAACGAACCCCGCTGAGCAGCGAAAAGTCCCCGGAAAGCCGCCGGACCACCCATTCGCCCGCCGCACCGGAATACCCCACACGCGCCCCCGGGTTGGCCCCACATGACAACTGACGCACCCTTCGATCCCCACGCCCTGCTCGCCGCCGGCAGCCTCGGCGTGCTGGCGACCATCAAGGCCGACGGGCGGCCCCAGCTCTCGCCCGTGATGCCGTCGTACGACCACTCCGCGGGCGTCATCCGCATCTCGACGACCGCGAGGACGGCGAAGTTCGCGAACCTGCGCCGCGACCCCCGCGCCGCCCTTGAGGTGACCAGCCCCGACGGCCGCGCCTGGGCCACGGCCGAGGGCGACGCCACCCTCGTGGGGCCCGGGACCGACCCCCAGGGCCCTGAGGTGCAGGCCCTCGTCGACTACTACCGGGCCGCCGCCGGTGAGCACCCGGACTGGGACGAGTACCGCCGGGTCATGGTCGCCGACCGCCGGGTGCTGATCACGCTGGCGGTCGAGAAGGTGTACGGCACGGAGCTGGCCTGAGCCCCCGGCGCACGCCGCCGCCCCCGCCGATCGCCCGCCGCACGCCCCGTCGGCGTACGGCTTGCAGAAAGATCCCACCGAACGCGGCTCCGGGCCGCGCTCGGTGGGATTTTCTTGCACGCCGCCCCCTCGAACGCCCCCAAGCCCCTTCCCCCACCCCCCAGTTGACCTACCCTTGACCCTCCACGACACACGAAATCCCACCCGCAGGGACCCCCTATGTCCATGGAGCCCGTTGTCCGTATCCCCTCGCCGCTCGCAGCACCCCTCGTACAACGGCTCATCCGCACGCCCCCGCCGCAGCCGCCCGCAGCGCCCGACCTGATCGCCGCCCTCACCACCTGGCGCGGCGCCGACACCCCCGCGACCCCGGACGACGTACACCGCACCGCCGCGGACTTCGTCCACCTCGCCGCCGAGGCGCACTCCGCCCCGACGGCCGAACTCGGAGCCGTCATCGACGTGTTGACGCGGACCCTCCTCGCGGTCGGCGAGCTCGACCTCACGGACGTGGACGCCGTGCGCCTCGGCCCGCAGGACTACGCGCGCCGCTTGAGGGGCGCCGTGCAGGGCGCGGACCGCGCGCTGTCCCCGGGCGCCGCGTCGTTCCACGACGAGCTGCTCGTGGCCGTGTGCCTGCACCTCCTGTACCACTTCGTCCGCCGCTCCCCGCACATCCAGCGGGACATGGCCGAGCGCGCCAGCCGCATCCGCCAGCTCATCGACCTGAACGACGCGGAGGCCGCCGCCCGCCAGCCCGAACGCTCGCAGGAGGACAGGGACTTCGAGGCCGCGTACGCCGAAGAGGTCGTACGCCAGCACGGCTGGCTCACCATCGTCGGCGTCGACCTCGCCAACGCGCCGGACCGCTGGCCCCTGGAGGACACCTACCTCAGCCTGGAGGCCGAGGAGAGCAGCGGCAGCGGCGTACCGGGCGAGCCGCGCACCGTGCTGCTCGCCGACCGGGCCCTGGAGGGGCACGAGCGGGTGCTGCTGCGCGGTGTCGCGGGCTCCGGCAAGACGACCCTCGTCCAGTGGCTCGCCGTGGCCGCGGCGCGCGAGGGCACCCGCGTGCCCTTCGTCCTGCCCGTACGCCGCTTCGCCCGCGAGGGCTTCCCCGCCCCGGACGACCTCCTGCACGCCATCAGCCACCCGCTGGCCGACCAGGCACCGGAGGGCTGGGTCGTACGCACCCTGCTCGCGGGCCGCGCCATGCTCCTGGTCGACGGGATCGACGAGGCCCCGGAGGCGACCCGCGGCGAGCTGCGCAACCAACTGCGCCGCCTCCTTCGCATCTTCTCCGGCAACGGCTGCCTGGTGACGTCCCGGCCCTCCGCCGTGGAGGACGGCTGGCTCGCCCAGGAGCGCCTCGCCGAAGAGGGCTTCAAGGAGCTGTCCCTCGCGCCGATGTCACGCGACCAGGTCACCCACTTCATCCATGACTGGCACGCCGCCGCGATGAGCGACGACCAGTGCAAGGAGCAGTCGGAACGCGACAAGCTCAGGGAGTACGAGCAGCGGCTCCTGCACTCCGTCCGCATCTACCGCGAGCTGCGCCAGCTCGCCACGAACCCGCTGATGTGCGGCCTGATCTGCGCCCTGAACCGCGACCGCTCAGGCTCGCTCCCCAAGGGGCGCAAGGAGCTGTACGACGCGGCCCTGGAGATGCTCCTCCAGCGCCGCGACCCCGAGCGCGACGTGCTGTACGCGGATGACGTGCGGCTGCAGCAGGGGCCCCGCGAGCTGCTCCTGCGCAAGCTGGCCCACGCGATGGTGGAGGAGGGCGTCTCGGAGCTGCCGCGCGAGCGCGTGGTCGCGATCCTGGACGGCGCGCTGCCCGCCATCCCCTCCGCGCGCGCCGAGGGCGACGGCGAGAAGATCTTCCGTCATCTGCTGCACCGCACGGGGCTGCTCCGCGAGCAGGCGGGCCTGTCGGTCGACTTCATCCACCGCACCTTCCAGGACTATCTCGCCGCCAAGGAGATAGTGGCCCGCGGCCAGTTCCGCACCCTCGTCGAGCACGCGCACCGCGCCGAGTGGGAGGAGGTCATCCGCATGGCCGCCGCCCACGCACGCCCCGAGGAGTGCGCCGACTTCCTCGAACGGCTCCTCGCCGCCGCCCCGAACCTGCGCCGCCCGCACGTGAACCACCGGCGCCTGATGGCCGCGGCCTGCCTGGAACACGTCACCGAACTCGATCCGGCGGTGCAGCAGCTCGTCCACGAGCGCACGAAGAACCTGGTGCGCCCCACCACGGAACTGGCCGCCCGCAGCCTCGGCTGGGTCGGCCCCATCGTCCTGGAGCAGCTGCCGGACCCCGAGCAGGTGCCGAGCGACCAGCAGGCGCTCCTCCTGGCGATCACGGCCACCCGCGTCCAGGACGACGCCGCCATCGACTACCTCGCCCGCATGCGCCACCGCTCGGCCCTGTCCATCCGGGCCGAGCTGGTCCGCCCGTGGCGGCACTTCGACACGGAGCGGTACGCACGCGAGATCATCGCCCACCTCGACCCGCTCGGCCTGTACTTCCCGGTCTCCGACACGGCCGAACTCGCGGCGCTACGGGAGCTGGGCGGCCGGCCGTGGATCCAGGTGGTCGGCGTCATGCGCACCGAGGAACTCCTCGACGGCCTGGAGCACGACCAGCTCACCCACCTGTGGATCACGGCCGAACTCGCCGACACGGACATGTCCTGGCTCTCCCGCTTCCCGAACCTGAGCGTGCTACGGGTGAACCCACGCCTGCGCCGCGTCCGGAACGTCCCGGAGGGAATCACGATCACTTCGTAAGAGCGGGGCGGGGAGCGCCCCGTCAGGGGCGCGGGGAACTGTGCGACAAGCCACAAAGCACCCGCGGCCAAAGGTCAAACCAAAAGGGGCTGCCCCGGACCGTAGAAACGGTCCGGGGCAGCCCCAGTGAGCCTGTGTGACGGCGAGCCCGGAGGGCTACGCCTCCTTGCTCAGGTTAGGCCCCGCGCCACCAGCGGCCTGCTCGATCGGCGGCACATCCGGAAGCGCCGCCTTCTCCTCGCCGCGGAAGGTGAACTTGGCTTCGTCGCCCTCACCCTCCGTGCCGACGACCACGATGTGGCCGGGGCGGAGCTCGCCGAAGAGGATCTTCTCCGACAGGATGTCCTCGACCTCGCGCTGGATCGTCCGGCGCAGCGGCCGGGCGCCCATGACCGGGTCGTAACCCTTCTTGGCCAGCAGCTTCTTCGCGTCACCGCTGAGCTCGATGCCCATGTCGCGGTCCTTCAGACGCTCGTCCACCTTGGCGATCATGAGGTCGACGATCTGGATGATGTCTTCCTCGGTGAGCTGGTGGAAGACCACCGTGTCGTCGACACGGTTCAGGAACTCCGGGCGGAAGTGCTGCTTCAGCTCGTCGTTGACCTTGGTCTTCATGCGCTCGTAGTTCGTCTTGACGTCACCCGACGCGGCGAATCCGAGGTTGAAGCCCTTGGAGATGTCACGCGTGCCGAGGTTGGTCGTCATGATGATGACCGTGTTCTTGAAGTCCACGACCCGGCCCTGGGAGTCGGTCAGGCGACCGTCCTCCAGGATCTGCAACAGCGAGTTGAAGATATCCGGGTGTGCCTTCTCGACCTCGTCGAAGAGCACGACCGAGAACGGCTTGCGACGGACCTTCTCCGTCAGCTGACCGCCCTCTTCGTAACCGACATATCCGGGCGGTGAACCGAAGAGACGCGAGACCGTGTGCTTCTCGCTGAACTCCGACATGTCGAGGGAGATCAGGGCGTCCTCGTCACCGAAGAGGAATTCGGCGAGCGTCTTGGAAAGCTCCGTCTTACCGACACCGGACGGGCCGGCGAAGATGAACGAGCCACCGGGACGCTTCGGGTCCTTCAGACCCGCTCGCGTACGGCGAATCGCCTGCGAAAGCGCCTTGATGGCGTCCTTCTGGCCGATGACCCGCTTGTGGAGCTCGTCCTCCATGCGCAGCAGACGCGAGGACTCCTCCTCGGTCAGCTTGAAGACCGGAATGCCGGTGGCCGTGGCCAGGACCTCGGCGATGAGCTCGCCGTCGACCTCGGCGACGACGTCCATGTCGCCGGCCTTCCATTCCTTCTCGCGCTTGGCCTTCGCCGCGAGCAGCTGCTTCTCCTTGTCGCGGAGAGAGGCCGCCTTCTCGAAGTCCTGGGAGTCGATGGCCGACTCCTTGTCGCGACGCACGCCCGCGATCTTCTCGTCGAACTCGCGGAGGTCCGGCGGCGCGGTCATCCGGCGGATGCGCATCCGGGAACCGGCCTCGTCGATCAGGTCGATCGCCTTGTCCGGCAGGAAGCGGTCCGAGATGTACCGGTCGGCCAGGGTGGCGGCCTGGACCAGCGCCTCGTCCGTGATGGAGACCCTGTGGTGGGCCTCGTAACGGTCGCGCAGACCCTTGAGGATCTCGATGGTGTGCGGCAGGGACGGCTCCGCGACCTGGATGGGCTGGAAGCGGCGCTCGAGGGCCGCGTCCTTCTCCAGGTGCTTGCGGTACTCGTCCAGCGTCGTGGCACCGATGGTCTGCAGCTCGCCTCGCGCCAGCATCGGCTTCAGGATCGAAGCGGCATCGATCGCGCCCTCGGCGGCGCCGGCACCCACCAGGGTGTGGAGCTCGTCGATGAACAGGATGATGTCGCCGCGGGTGCGGATCTCCTTGAGGACCTTCTTCAGGCGCTCCTCGAAGTCACCGCGGTAGCGGGAGCCGGCGACCAGCGCGCCGAGGTCAAGCGTGTAGAGGTGCTTGTCCTTCAGCGTCTCGGGCACCTCGCCCTTGACGATGGCCTGCGCGAGGCCCTCGACGACGGCGGTCTTGCCGACGCCGGGCTCGCCGATGAGCACCGGGTTGTTCTTCGTACGGCGGGACAGCACCTGCATGACCCGCTCGATCTCCTTCTCGCGCCCGATGACCGGGTCGAGCTTGGACTCACGAGCGGCCTGGGTGAGGTTCCGGCCGAACTGGTCGAGCACCAGGGACGTGGAAGGCGTGCCCTCCGCAGGACCGCCGGCGGTGGCGGTCTCCTTGCCCTGGTAACCGGAGAGCAGCTGGATGACCTGCTGCCGCACCCGGTTGAGATCGGCGCCGAGCTTCACGAGGACCTGGGCGGCGACGCCCTCGCCCTCGCGGATCAGGCCGAGCAGGATGTGCTCCGTGCCGATGTAGTTGTGGCCCAGCTGAAGGGCCTCGCGGAGCGAAAGCTCCAGGACCTTCTTGGCACGGGGGGTGAAGGGGATGTGGCCGGACGGGGCCTGCTGGCCCTGACCGATGATCTCCTCCACCTGCTGGCGGACCGCCTCGAGCGAAATCCCGAGGCTCTCCAGGGCCTTAGCGGCGACACCCTCGCCCTCGTGGATCAAGCCCAGGAGGATGTGCTCGGTGCCGATGTAGTTGTGGTTGAGCATCCGGGCTTCTTCCTGAGCCAGGACGACAACCCGCCGCGCGCGGTCGGTGAACCTCTCGAACATCGTTAATCGCTCCTCAGAGCGGTCAGGCAGTAAGGGGGCTGTCCCCTCCCTGTCCTTCCGCAGCTTAGTCCCGCAAGCGGGGACCGCTCATTCCAACTGCCGACACCCGGCCGAGAACAAGAGGTGCCTCCTGACCCCGAACGCCGACAACTGCTCCAACCCGATGGTGCGAGACGATGTTCCCGCAGGCCAAGCACTTACCCTCACCACCACTACGCCGATGGCGAACGTGAGACGGCCTCGCGCGTGTGTCGCCCCTCCCCACTAGGGATGTCTTACCCGTAAGGACTGACACTCCATGCGGCGCGCGCCGGTTCCCTCCGCTACGGGCGAACACCCTTGCGCGGCCGAACACGCCCGTACGCTCTTTTTCCGGACACTGAGAGCAATCACAAGGACACTCTGCGTAACCCGAGGCGCTTCCGGCCGGTTGCTCCATGCATGGCCTTCACCGTTCCCCAGCCCCGTGTACCGGTCGAGCAGAACGACCCGGTACGGCAGTGGTACGCGAACGAACTCGGCTGGGCGACGGACGAGCACCGCCCGGGGCTGCCGGTGCAGCTCCTGACGGGGCTCCGCTTCGACGTACTGCAGCTGCCCGCCGAGGCCGGCTTCGCCGCGCTGAGGCATCTGGGGCCTAAGGCGCCGGTGGCCCTGCGAGGAGAATCGATGCGGCTCTTCGTGGCCGCGGGAAGCGCCGAGGAGCTGCCGGGGCTCCTGGACTGGCTGGAGTGGGGCGGCATCCCCCTGGACCTCACGGCCGTCGGAGCGGGCGGACGGATCGACGCGCCCACGCCTCCGGGGTGGTCCGGCACGCAGGGGGCCGCCGTGTGGCTGCGACCCCCAGAGCCCGGGTGCGAGGTGGAGCCGACGCTGCCGGCATTGCCGTCCCTGTCCTGCGTGGGGGGTGGCGCCGCGCCTCACAGCGACCCCGCCGTGGGCTCCGGTCTCGTACGACTCGTGGACACGGCGGCAACGCAGTGCCACCGGGTCCGGTTGCGACGGACCCGTCGTCAGCCGTTGGCCTTCTCGTAGGCCTCGCGGATGGACGCGGGGACGCGGCCGCGGTCATTGACCTCGAAACCGTTGTCCTTGGCCCAGGCACGGATCGCCGCGGTGTCCTGACCGCCGCTCGTGGCGGAGGCACGAGCCTTGGAACGCCCGGCCGAACCACGGCCACCGGTACGACGACCGCCCTTGAGGTAAGGCTCAAGAAGACCGCGGAGCTTGTCCGCGTTCGACGTGGTGAGGTCGATCTCGTACGACTTGCCGTCCAGCGCAAACGTCACGGTCTCGTCTGCCTCGCCACCGTCGAGGTCGTCGACAAGAAGGACCTGAACCTTCTGTGCCACCGGATTTCCTTTCATCGATAACTTAGGGCCGGATCGCACGGCGCGAGCCGCAGAATCGCCGCCCCCTGTTATATGCAGTACTGCAGTACGTCGGAAAGCAAACCGCTTTTGCTGGGAAAACACAAACCCCCGGGAGAGACCGGGGACCCCGAGAACCCAGGAAACATGCGCGTTTCGGACATAGGGAACCGGGGCAGCAGGCAGCCCGGAATACCGGCGACGATCACAGATGCAGAAGCATCCGGCTGTTGCCCAAGGTGTTCGGTTTCACTCGTTCGAGGCCCAGGAACTCCGCGACACCCTCGTCTTTGGAACGCAGCAGCTCGCTGTAGACATCTCCGTCGACAGGTGTCTCACCGATCTCCACGAAGCCGTGCTTCGCGAAGAAGTCGACTTCGAAGGTGAGACAGAAAACCCTGCGGACACCGAGCCAGCGAGCGGTCTGCAGCAACTTCCCCAACACCTGATGCCCCACTCCGACGCCCTTGACGTCGGGGTTCACGGCGAGAGTGCGCACTTCCGCAAGGTCTTCCCACATCACGTGCAGTGCACCGCAGGCGACGACCTCGGCGTTGTCGTCGCGTTCCGCAACCCAGAACTCCTGGATGGACTCGTAAAGGGCGACCGTCGCTTTGTCGAGCAGGATCCCCTGACGGGCGTAGGAGTCCAGGAGGTTGCGTACGACCGGCACATCGGCTGTGCGCGCCCGGCGTACGGAGACTGCTTTAGCGCTGAGTTCAGGGGGTTCTGCTGGCATGACCGGACGCTATCGCTCTGCTTCGGGCTCCGCCTCGCCGGGGTTCTGCGGGGCTTGAGTGGCGGGGCCTTGAGAGATCGGGCCTTCAGAGATCGGGGCCTCGGAGATCGGGGCTTCCGAGATCGGCGCTTCGGAGATCGGGGCTTCCGAGATCGAGGGCTGAGAGACCGGGCCCACGATCCGCATCGCGTCACTGAGTGCTTCACGCTGTTCCGCCGACATCATCCCGAAGAACGCGACGAGAGCGGCCGCGGGGTTGTCGCTCTGCGACCAAGCTTCGTTCATCAGTGCGGCGGCGTAGGCGGCCCGAGTGGAGACCGCCTCATATCGATAGGCGCGGCCTTCCGCTTCACGGCGCACCCAGCCCTTCTGATGAAGATTGTCCAAAACGGTCATGACGGTGGTGTACGCGATGGACCGTTCCTGCTGAAGGTCTTCCAGGACTTCTCGAACGGTCACGGGGCGGTTCCACTTCCACACCCGTGTCATGACTGAGTCTTCGAGTTCTCCCAAGGGGCGAGGCACACGAGAACAATAGTGGGAGATGTCACTAATGACGTGACGGACGTGGCGGAGGCGCCATTTCCCGAACAAAAAGGGCGTACGACTCGGAATGTGAGCGAGTCGTACGCCAAGAGTGTGCGGGTGGTGACCTCAGGTCACCGGAGACCTCAGGTCACCGAAGGCCTCATGTCACCGAAGATCAGGCGGTCAGGCCTTGGGGGTCTGCCGGGCGCCCTCGGCGCTGGAGATCACGGCGTCGACGGCCGCGTCCTCCTTGGCCTTGTTGGCGCCGCCCTGGGTCTTCACGATCGTCACGATGAGACCGCCGAAGAACACGGCCATCACTACGGGGGGCAGGAGCGCGGAGACGTATTCCATGCCCCCAGAGTAGCTAGCCCGCGGCGAGCTGGTGCGGCGGGTCCGTCGGGCGGCGCTTGGGAGGGAAGACCTCGGCCGGGGTCGGCACGGGGCGCGGCGGCTCCGGGGCGGCCGGTTTCGCCGGAGGGGAGTTCGGCGTCTTGGGCTTGGGCGCCGCCCGGTCGCCGGCCTCGCTCCGGCCGCCGGGAAGGGCGAGCAGGCGCGTGCGCGAGGCGGGGACGAGGGGGCGGGGCGCCGGGACGGCCGCATGGGACCGGCCCGCGAGACGGGCGCGTACGGCCTGTTCGGCGACGGTCCGGCAGCGCTCGAGGAGGGCGGCGGCCACCGGGTCGCCGCGCAGGGCGCGCAGCGCGGCGAGATCGTCGGCGCCGGGTTGGTAACCGGTGCCGAGGACGTCCTGGAGGAGTGCGAGGTAGCCGGTGGCGGTGCCGGGCAGGGCCGCCCGGTAGCGGGCGAGGTCGGCCAGCAGGAAGGCGCGGAGCCTGGCACCCTCGCTCACCGCCTCGTCGACGGCGTCGGCTAGGCGTAGGCAGTCCTGGACGTCCTCGTCGGAGACGGGGCTGGGATGCAGGGCGAGGGCCAGAGCGCGGCGGAGCACACGCAGTTCCTCCGCACCGAAGGCCATGCCGCCGCGAGATCCGTATGGCGTGGGCATGGACTGACGATACGTGCAAACTGGACAAAATCCGCTTAACGCCAATATGTGGCGTGGCTCTGTCCACTCACCTGCGCCCGCTCACCTGTCTCCGCTCGCGTGTCTACTCCGAGCGGCGGCGGATCATCGCGAAGACGACGGCGCCGACTCCGAGGGCGCCTGCCGCGACGGCGGCTATCCAGGGGAGGACGGTGGCGCCGGTGTCGGCCATCTTGCCGTCAGGGACTTCGCGGGCGTCGGGGCCGTTCTCTTCGGAGCCCGGTGCCGTGGTGGAGGTGGGGGTCACACCGGAAGGCGCCGTGCTGGAGGTCGTGGACGGTGAGGCCGACGCCGCCGGAGCGCTCACCGCGTACGCGGGACGCCCCTCGTCGAACCCGGTGGCCGTGTCCGCCGCCGCGGCGGGACCGGCGAGGCCGGCCAGCACCCCGGCGGCCACTGCCGCGGCCAGTCTTCCCCTACGCCCCATTTGCTCCACGCCCGCTCGAACCTTCTCAAGTCCCGTCCCTGCGCAGACTCTTGTATGGGGCGCAGGGTTGTGTGCGCAAGCCCCGCTTATGAGCCGCCGGTTATGAGCCGACGGCCGCCGGGGAGCCCCCGACGGAGCCTCAACTCCGGGACACGTTCCGCTCGTAGACCAGGCGGAGGCCGATGAGGGTCAGCCACGGCTCGTGCTCGTCGATGACCGTGGCCTCGCCGAGCACCATGGGCGCAAGGCCGCCGGTCGCGATGACCGTCACGTCGTCCGGATCGCCGCCCGGGCCCGCCAGTTCGCGGGCCATGCGCTGCACGACGCCGTCGACCTGGCCCGCGAAGCCGTACAGGATGCCGGACTGCATGGCCTCCACGGTGTTCTTGCCGATGACGCTGCGCGGCCGGGCCAGCTCGATCTTGCGGAGCTGCGCGCCCCGTACGCCGAGGGCCTCCACGGAGATCTCGATGCCGGGGGCGATGACGCCTCCGGTGTACTCACCGCGTGCGGAGACCGCGTCGAACGTCGTCGCCGTACCGAAGTCGACGACGATGGCGGGGCCTCCGTAGAGCTCGACCGCCGCGACCGCGTTGATGATGCGGTCGGCGCCGACCTCCTTGGGGTTGTCCATCAGGATCGGCACGCCGGTCTTGATTCCGGGCTCCACCAGGACGGCGGGCACGTCTCCGTAGTACCGCCTCGTGACCTCGCGCAGCTCGTGCAGGACGGAGGGCACGGTCGAGCAGATGGCGATGCCGTCGATGCCGTCGCCCAGTTCGTCGCCGAGCAGCGGGTGCATGCCCATCAGGCCGTTGAGCAGGACGGCGAGTTCGTCGGCGGTGCGGCGGGCCTCGGTGGAGATGCGCCAGTGCTCGACGATCTCCTCGCCGTCGAAGAGCCCGAGGACGGTGTGCGTGTTTCCGACGTCGATGGTCAGCAGCATGTCGTCGTCACTCCGCCGCGCGCAGGTCGAGGCCGATGTCCAGGATGGGCGAGGAGTGGGTGAGGGCGCCCACCGCGAGGAAGTCGACGCCGGTCTCCGCGTACGCCCGGGCGTTCTCCAGGGTGAGGCGGCCCGAGGACTCCAGGATCGCGCGGCCGTCGACGATGGCCACGGCCTCCGCGGTCTCGCCCGGCGTGAAGTTGTCCAGGAGGATCAGGTCGGCGCCCGCGTCCACGACCTCGCGAAGCTGGTGCAGGGTGTCGACCTCGACCTCGACCGCCAGGTCGGGGAAGGCCTCGCGGACGGCCTTGAAGGCCTGCTCCACGCCTCCGGCGGCCACCACGTGGTTGTCCTTCACCAGGGCCGCGTCGGAGAGCGACATGCGGTGGTTCACGCCGCCGCCCATGCGCACCGCGTACTTCTCCAGGGCGCGCAGACCCGCGGTCGTCTTGCGGGTGTCGCGGACCTTGGCCTTGGTGCCGTCCAGTGCGTCGGCCCACGCGCGCGTGGCCGTCGCCACGCCGGACAGACGGCACAGGAGGTTGAGCGCGCTGCGCTCGGCGGTGAGCAGGTCGCGGGTGCGGGTGGTGACGCTGAGCAGCTTGTCGCCCGCCTCCACCCGGTCGCCGTCCTCGACGTGCCGCTCCACCTCGAAGGTGTCCGTGCAGACGATGGAGATGACGGCTTCGGCGATGCGCAGGCCCGCCGCGGTGCCGGCCTCGCGCGCGGTGAAGTCGCCGGTGGCGACGGCCTCTTCGGGGATCGTGGCGACCGAGGTGACGTCCACGCCGCCCGCCAGGTCCTCCTCGATCGCCATGTGCGCGATGTCCTCGACCTGCACGGGGTCGAGCCCCGCCTCGGTCAGGAGCTGCGCGAGAGCGGGGTCGAGGCCGCACTCCATGGGGTCGTACGCGTCGTCTGAGCCGCAGCCGCAGGCATCGCCGCAGCCGCCGCCCGTGGGGGCGAGAGGGAGGTCGTCGGGGGTGCTCACGGTCACTTCTCCTGAAGGCTGGTCGTCGGGGGGAAGTCTGCGGTCTCGGTCGTGCGCAGGGCCAGGGTCCGGTCCGCGTTGAGGCGTACGACGATGTGGCGCCGCCAGGCGTCGTCGTCGCGGTCGGGGCGGTCCTCGCGCCAGTGGCAGCCGCGGGTCTCCTCACGGCGCTGCGCGGCGGCCACCAGGACGCGGGCGACGCACAGGAGGTTGGTGGTCTCCCAGGTGTCGACGCCCGGCTCGGCCGTCTTGCCGTCCTCGGCGAGCGCGCCCGCGGCCTCGGCGTGGATGCGGGCGAGCCGGGCCGCGGCCTCGGCGAGGGAGTCGGCGGACCTGAGCACTCCGGCGCCCTCGGTCATCACGCGCTGGATGGCGAAGCGGGCCTCGGGGGGCAGCAGGGGGTGCGCGGGGGTGTCGGGGTGGGAGACGGGTGCGGGCACGCGCGCGTGGAGCGTCTTGCCCGCGTGCAGCGACGCGATGTCGGCGGCGATGCGCTCGGCGTAGACCAGGCCTTCCAGAAGGGAGTTGGAGGCCAGGCGGTTCGCTCCGTGCACGCCCGTGCAGGCGACCTCTCCGCAGGCGTACAGACCCGGGACCGTGGTGCGGCCGTGCGGGTCGGTGCGGACGCCGCCGGAGGCGTAGTGCGCGGCCGGGGCGACGGGGATGGGCTCGGTCACCGGGTCGATGCCGTGGGCGCGGCAGGCGGCGAGGATCGTCGGGAAGCGGTTCTCCCACATCTCGGCGCCGAAGTGCCGGGCGTCCAGGTACATGTGCTCGGTGCCCAGTTCCTGCATGCGCCGTGTGATGCCCTTGGCGACGATGTCCCGGGGCGCGAGCTCGGCGAGCTCGTGCTGGCCGACCATGAAGCGCACGCCGTCCGCGTCCACGAGGTGGGCTCCCTCGCCGCGCACCGCCTCGGAGACCAGCGGCTGCTGGCCCTCCGCGTCGGCGCCCAGGAAGAGCACGGTGGGGTGGAACTGCACGAACTCCAGGTCGCTGACCTCGGCGCCCGCGCGCAGGGCGAGCGCGACGCCGTCGCCCGTCGACACGGAGGGGTTCGTGGTCGCCGAGAAGACCTGGCCCATGCCCCCGGTGGCGAGGACGACCGCGGGGGCGTGCACCGCGCCCACGCCGTCGTGCTGGCCCTCTCCCATGACGTGCAGGGAGACACCGGCGGTGCGGCCGTCGGCATCCGTGAGCAGGTCGAGCACGAGGGCGTTCTCGACGGTCGGTATGTCCTGCGCGCGCACCGCCTCGACCAGGGCGCGGGAGATCTCCGCGCCGGTCGCGTCACCGCCCGCGTGGGCGATGCGGCGGCGGTGGTGGCCACCCTCGCGGGTCAGCTCGATGGCGCCTTCGGGGCCGGTGTCGAAGTGGGCGCCGGTCTCGATGAGCCGGCGCACCGCGTCGGGGCCCTCGGTGACCAGCGTGCGCACGGCTTCCTCGTCGCACAGGCCCGCGCCCGCCACGAGGGTGTCGTCCAGATGCTGCTCGGGGGTGTCGCCCTCGCCGAGCGCCGCGGCGATGCCGCCCTGGGCCCAGCGCGTGGAGCCGTCGTCCAGGCGTGCCTTGGTGACCACGACGGTCCTCAGGCCGGCCGCCGAGCAGCGCAGGGCCGTGGTCAGTCCGGCCACTCCGGAGCCGACGACGACGATGTCGGCCTCCAGGGACCAGCCGGGCGCGGGGGCGTGCAGCCGTATTCCGGTGGCGCTCATGGGGTGGCTCCGAACGTGAGCGGGATGTTGTCGATCAGCCGGGTCGCGCCGACCTTGGCCGCGACGGCGAGGATCGCCTCACCGGTGTGGCCCGGTTGTACGTCCGTGAAGTCGGCGGGGTCGACCAGTGCCAGGTAGTCCAGTTCGAGCGGGGGCCTGCTGCGGGCCGCCTGGTCGAGGACGTGGCGGGCGGCGGCGCGGACGGCCGCGGGGCCGCCGGGCACGGACGGCGTGACGGACTGGGCGAGCGCGTGGGTGTCGGCCGCGGCGCGGGACTCCCCCAGGGCGTTCAGGGCGTCGGCGCGCGCGTGCGTGACGGGGGCGAGCGCCGCCCGCGCGTGGAGGGCCTCCTGCGCGGCGTGCCGGTCGCGGCCCGCGAAGAGGGCCTGGGAGAGCGCGAGCGCGGTGCGCCGCTCGGCCGCGGAGAGGTAGCGGTTGCGGCTGGACAGTGCCAGGCCGTCGTCCTCGCGCACGGTGGGTACGCCGACGATCTCGACGCCGAAGTTCAGGTCCCGCACCATGCGGCGGATGAGGGCGAGCTGCTGGGCGTCCTTCTGGCCGTACAGCGCGACGTCGGGCCGGGTGAGGTGCAGCAGCTTGGCGACGACCGTGAGCATGCCGTCGAAGTGGCCGGGGCGGGTGGCCCCTTCGAGGAGGGTGCCCATGGGTCCGGCGCTGATCCGGACCTGCGGTTCGCCGCCGGGGTAGACCTCGTCCACGGAGGGGGCGAACACGAAGTCCGCGCCTTCCTGTTCGGCGATCTTGACGTCGGCGTCCAGGGTGCGGGGGTAGCGGTCGAGGTCCTCGTTCGCCCCGAACTGGAGAGGGTTCACGAAGACCGTGACGACGACTTCGCCCTCGTCGCCCGCGATACGGCGCGCGGTGCGGATCAGGGTGGCGTGACCCTCGTGCAGGGCGCCCATGGTCATGACGACGACGCGGCGGCCGACGCGCGCACGCGTGCGCAGCGGCTCTGCGGTGTGCACCAGGCGGGTCATCGGGCGCCTCCCTCCGCGTCGCCGGTCCCGGTTCCGGCCCCGCCGTTGGCCAGGACCCCCAGGAGGTCCTCGGCGAGCTCGGGCTTGAGCAGCCCGTGGGCGAGGGCGCGGTCGGCGGTCGCGCGGGCCATCGCCAGATAGCCGGCGACGGTCTGCGGGGCGTGCTTGCGCAGCTCGGCGACGTGCGCGGCGACGGTGCCCGCGTCCCCGCGCGCGACGGGCCCGGTGAGGGCGGCGTCACCGGACCGCAGGGCGTTGTCCAGGGCGGCGCCGAGCAGCGGGCCGAGCATCCGGTCGGGGGCGGAAACGCCCGCTTCCTTGAGCAGGTCCATGGACTCGGCGACCAGCGTGACCAGGTGGTTCGCGCCGAGCGCGAGCGCCGCGTGGTACAGCGGCCTGGCCTCCTCGGCGATCCACTCGGGCTCGCCGCCCATCTCGATGACCAGGGCCTCGGCGGCGAGGCGCAGCTCCTCGGGGGCGGTCACGCCGAAGGAGCAGCCCGCCAGGCGCTGCACGTCGACGGGGGTGCCGGTGAACGTCATGGCGGGGTGCAGGGCGAGCGGCAGGGCGCCGGCACGCAGCGCGGGTTCGAGCACCTGCGTGCCGTACCGCCCCGAGGTGTGCACCAGGAGCTGGCCGGGGCGGATGGCGCCGGTCTCGGCGAGGCCCTCGACGAGGCCCACCAAGGCGTCGTCCGGAACGGTCAGGAGGACCAGGTCGGCGCGCTCCAGGACCTGGGCGGGCGGGACGAGGGGGACGTCGGGCAGCAGGGCCGCCGCGCGGCGTACGGACGCGTCGGAGACTCCGGACGCGGCGACCGGGCGGTGCCCGGCGAGCTGGAGTGCCGCGGCGAGCGCGGGGCCGACCCGGCCCGCTCCCACGACACCTACCGTGAGCCTCGCGGGGCGGTCCCGCGGGTCTGGCTGATGAGGTGCGTTCACGCGATGACGCCTTCCCGTTCCAGTCCGCTCGGGGTACCGGACGATTTCTCGTCATGCTAACGCGATTGGCCGGTGCCGCGTCCTCGGCTGTCCACAGGCTGTGGGTATTGGTATGACCGGTGGCCGGCCGCACGCCATGCTCGGGGGATGACTTCACACGACGGAGATTCCGAGGTGAGCGAGCAGGACCTGCTCGCCGCCCGCCGCCGGTCCGCCGCCCTCGGCGCCACCCGCACCCTGCACCGCTGGTCCGCGCACCTCCCGCTCGCGGCGCGGCTATCCGCGCTCGCGGACGCGGCCTCGGAGGTCGTGGGCCCGGACGAGCCCATCGACATCTACGGCAACGCGGTCGTCGCGCGCCTGGAGGACGAGGTCGCGCGGCTGCTCGGCAAGGAGTCGGCCGCCTTCTTCCCGACCGGCACGATGGCCCAGCAGGTCGCCCTGCGCTGCTGGGCGGGCCGCACGGGCAACGCGACGGTCGCCCTGCACCCGAAGGCGCACCCCGAGGTCCACGAAGGGGGCGCCCTCTCCGCGGTGAGCGGGCTGCGCACGGTGCATCCGACGAGGGAGCCGCGGCTGCCCACGGCCGATGAGGTGCGGGACTTCGAGGAGCCCTTCGGGACGCTGATGCTCGAACTGCCGCTCCGGGACGCCGGTTTCGTGCTGCCGTCCTGGGAGGAGCTCGAAGAGGTCGTGGAGGCGGCCAGGGAACGTGACGCCGTCGTGCACTTCGACGGTGCGCGCCTATGGGAGTGCACACCGCACTTCGGGCGCTCCCTGGCGGAGATCGCCGCTCTCGCGGACACCGTGTACGTGTCGTTCTACAAGTCCCTTGACGGCCTGAGCGGCGCGGTTCTCGCGGGCCCGCGCACCCTGGTCGACGAGGCGCGGACCTGGCGCCACCGCTACGGCGGCCAGGTCTTCCAGCAGTTCCCGGCCGCCGTCGCCGCCCTGCTCGGCCTGAAGAACACCCTCCCGCGGCTGCCGGAATACGTGGCCCACGCGCGCGTGGTCGCCGACGCGCTGCGGGAAGGCTTCGCGGCCGCCGGGGTGCCCTGGTCGCGCGTGCACCCCGAGCGGCCGCACACCCACCAGTTCCAGGTGTGGCTGCCGTACGACGCCGAGGTCCTCACCGAGGCGGCGCTCTCGCAGGCCGAGGAGACCAAGACCCAGTTGTTCGGCCGCTGGTTCCCGGACGGGCCGCCCGGCCTCTCGGTCACGGAGGTCACCGTGACCGAGGCGGGCCTGGAGTGGACGTCGGCCGACGTCAATGATGCGGTCGCGGAGTTCGTGCGACGGATCCCCGGATGAGCCGGGCCACGGCTGCCCGGACCCTTCCGTGGGCGGGGCGTTCCTCGACGACGGCACGGAAGCGGCCGTAGTCGCGTACCTCGCGGATGACCTGCCAGTCGAGGCGGCCGGGGGCGGGCGGGGTGCGCTCGTCGTGCTGGGCGGCGCGGTAGCTGTCGAGCAGGTACTGCTGGGTGATGCTCATGGTGGGTTCGCCTCTCAGAACAAATGTTACTTATCGGGCGTCCTTGGGTCGACGGGAAGCAGAGTCGGCACAAGGAAGCTGAGTCGACACGAAGGGAGTGGAGGAGGGGGTGGAGAAGGGGGTGGAGACCGGGTCCGGTGGTGTCGTCGTCCGGCCCTGTCACCACAGACTGCTCCCACCGGCACCCCGTCGTCGCGCCGATTGACACCGGGCGTCAATCGGCGGCCGGGATGTCGGTGGCGCGGTGCACGATGGGTCCATGAGCGTGCACATCGAGATCGCGGGCCTGCCGCCGGAGCGGATCTTCTTCGACCCTTCGCCCCTGGCGGAGCTGGGCGTCGCCCTGCACGCGCTGTCCGAGCCCGGCCATCATCCGGGGCTGCACGGCTGGGCCACGGCGACCACCGCCTGCCTCAAGCCGGACCTCGCCGACCGGCTGTGCGAGGCCGACTTCCTGTGGCGGAACACGTTCTCGGACGTCTTCATGCCGTTCGCCGGGCTCGTCGACGGCGACGGCAGGCCGGGCGCCACGCTCACCGACGAACTGGACCTTCTCGACCGCCTGGACGACGAGCGATTCGTCATGGCGGCCCTGGAGTTCACCTGCGGCACGTCCTACAACGAAGGCGGGCCCTCGCCGCTCACCGACCCGGTCCGCGGTGCGCGCGCCCTGGAGCTCGCCGCCACCCGCGGCACGCGCCAACTGGACTTCGCGCGGCGCCTGCTGAGCGACCCGCACACCGTGCGGGCCTGGCTGCGCCGCCTCCTGGAGGACTGTGACGAGGCCTTCTTCGCGGACACCTGGCGGCGGGTGCGCGTCCAACTGGCCGCCGACGCACGGCACAAGACCGAGATACTGCGCCACAAGGGACTCGCCGAAGTACTGACGTCAGTCTCGGCGGCCCTCTCCGTGGACGCGGACAGCCGTCGCATCACCGCGGACAAGCTCGTGCCGGGGCAGACGACCGCCCTGGACCACTCCCTGGGCGCGGGGCTCACGTTCGTGCCGTCGCACTTCGCCTGGCCGCACCTGATGGTCCTGCACGCGCCCGGCTGGCGCCCGGTGATCCACTACCCCGTGTCCGCGCCGGACCTGGCAAGGCCCACCTCGGTGGAGACCCTGGAGAAGCGGCTCACGGCCCTCGCGCACCCCGTACGCCTGCGGTTGTGCCGCGACATGGCCCGCGCGCCCTTCACCACCGGAGAGCTGGCCCACGCGGTCGGCCTGACGGCCCCCGAGGTCTCCCGGCACCTCACCCTCCTCAAGAAGGCGAGCCTGGTCACCACGGCACGGCGCGGGCGGTACGTGATGCACCAACTGGACGTCTCCGTGGTGGCCCGCCTGGGCAGCGACTTCCTGGAGGGCATCCTGCGCTGACCCCGCGGATCGGTCGGCCCTCGGGCCGCCCCGCCCTCAGGCCCCGCCGCCGCCCGCCCGCACCAGGCCCGTCTCGTACGCAAGGACGACGACCTGCACCCGGTCCCGCAGGCCGAGCTTCGTCAGGATGCGGCCCACATGGGTCTTCACCGTGGCTTCCGACAGGACAAGGCGCGCCGCGATCTCCCCGTTCGAGAGCCCCTGGGCGACCAGGATCATGACCTCGCGCTCACGGTCGGTGAGCCGCTCCAGCTCCTTGTGCTGGGGCTGCCCGCCCGCGTTCGGCAGCATCGGCGCGAAGCGGTCCAGAAGGCGCCGTGTCGTCGACGGCGCGACCACCGCGTCACCGCTGTGCACGGAGCGGATCGCGGCGAGCAGCTCCCCCGGGGGCACGTCCTTCAGCATGAAGCCGGAGGCGCCCGCCTTCAGCCCCGAGAAGGCGTACTCGTCGAGGTCGAAGGTCGTCAGGATCAGGACCTTCGGCGGATTCGCGTCCTGGCAGATGCGCCGGGTCGTCTCCACGCCGTCCAGTTTCGGCATGCGTACGTCCATGAGCACCACGTCGACCTCGGTCGTCCGCAGCGCCTGGAGCGCCTCGACCCCGTCGCCCGCCTCCGCGACGACCTCCATGTCCGGCTGTGCGGCGAGCACCATCCGGAACCCCGTGCGCAGCAGCGCCTGGTCGTCGACGAGCATGACGCGGATCGGCATCAAAGGCCCTTTCATTTCGGTGACAGGTGTCAATTTGCGGGCTTGAGCGGGAGGAGCGCACTGATGCGGAAGCCGCCGCCCGGCCGCGGCCCCGCGTCCAGCGTGCCGCCGACCATGCCGACGCGCTCCCGCATGCCGATCAGGCCGTGCCCGCTGCCGTCCGCGCCGCCGTCCTCGTACAGCTCGTGGGGCGCGCCCTTGCCGTCATCCTCCACGAGCAGCCCCAGGCCGTCGTCGAAGTAGACGAGGCGCACGCTCGCGCCGGTGTTCTCGCCGCCGTGCTTGCGGGTGTTGGTGAGCGCCTCCTGCACGATGCGGTACGCCGTGAGCTCGACGCCGCTGGGCAGCGGACGCGGGGTTCCCTCGACCTTGAAGTCGACCGGGAGGCCTGCCGTGCGCACCTGCTCGATGAGCTCGTCGAGCTGCTCGACGTCGGGCTGCGGGACGTACTCCCCGCTCTCCTGGTGCTCGCCGGTGCGCAGCACGCCCAGCAGCCTGCGCATCTCGGCGAGTGCCTGCCGTCCGGTGCCGGAGATGGTTTCCAGGGCCTGCTTGGCCTGCTCGGGGGCCGCGTCCAGGACGTACGCCGCGCCGTCGGCCTGGACGACCATCACCGAGACGTTGTGCGCGACGACGTCGTGCAGCTCGCGCGCGATCCGGGCCCGCTCGGCGGCCACCGCGACCTTGGACTGCGCCGCCCGCTCCTTCTCCAGGCGGTCGGCGCGCTCCTCCAGCTGCGCGAAGTAGGCGCGGCGGGTGCGGATGGAGTCGCCGAGCACCCAGGCCAGGGCGAACGGCACCATCTGGAAGATCGTGAAGAAGATGCTGCCGAAGGTGCTTATGCTCTCCTCCGGCCAGCGCAGCGACGACAGCGGAGCCGCGCACAGACCACCGATGAGGGCGAACCGCGAAGCCCACTTCGCGCCGTCGGCCGACGCGGTGTAGATGATCACCAGCATCGCGAAGTCGGCCGGCATCGTCTTCACGTCGAAGATCAACTGGGCGACGCCGAGCACCACGGCGAGGATGAGCATCTTCTCGACGTACTTGCGGCGCAGCGCCACCACGACGGACATGCCGAGGACGATGACGGCGGCCGCGACCTTCGGGTCACGGCCTTCCCCCTCGGCCATGGAGACCAGACCGATGCCGGACACGCCGAGCAGGACGAGGGCCCAGAAGCCATCGACCCCGGTCGGGTGTCTGCGGAGGAAGTCATAGACGCGCTGCACGTAACCCAGCGTAGGCAGCGCGACGGCCCTGCGGGGTCAACCGGAGGTCCGATCCGTACCGCTCGCGTGTACTCCCCAAGGTGGAGGCCCGCTTAGCCTTCTCGCGTGACGAACGAGGTCCCAGGTGAGCGGAAAGACGCGCGGCGTGGCTGGCGGGAGGCCATGCAGGCCGCTCTGTACGGCCCCGGCGGCTTCTATCTGCGCCCCGAGGGGCCCGCGGGACACTTCCGGACGTCGGTGCACGCCTCGGCCCATTTCGCGGGCGCGGTGGCCCGGCTGCTGTGCCGGGTGGACGAGGCGCTCCACCACCCGGACGAGTTGGCCTTCGTCGATCTTGGCGCGGGACGCGGCGAGTTGACCGCGGGCGTCCTTCACGCGCTGCCCGCCGACGTGGCGCCACGCGTGCGTGCCTGCGCGGTCGAGCGGGCCGCCCGCCCGGCGGGACTCGATCCGCGCGTCGAGTGGCACGACCTGCCGCCCACCGGGGTCACCGGCCTGCTCTTCGCCAACGAGTGGCTCGACAACGTCCCCCTGGACGTCGTCGAGGTGGACTCCGAAGGCCTGGTCCGGCAGGTGCTCGTCGGCGACTACAGCAGCGAGTCCCTCGGCGACCCGGTGCGGGGCGCGGACGCCTCCTGGCTCGCGCGCTGGTGGCCGCTCGCCCCGGAGCCCGGCCTGCGCGCCGAGATCGGCCGTCCCCGGGACGAGGCGTGGGCGGCGGCCGTGGCGACGCTGACGCGCGGCCTGGCGGTCGCCGTGGACTACGCGCACGACCGCGCCGCACGGCCGCCCTTCGGGACGCTGACCGGCTTCCGAGGGGGCCGCGAGGTGGCGCCGGTGCCCGACGGCACGTGCGACATCACCGCCCATGTGGCCCTGGACGCGTGCGCGCTGCCCGGAGCCCGTCTGCTCACCCAGCGGGCGGCCCTGCGGGCGCTCGGCGTGCACGGTGGCCGCCCGCCGCTCTCCCTGGCCTCCAGTGATCCGGCGGCGTACGTGCGTGCCCTCACGCGCGCGGGAGAGGCCGCCGAGCTGACCGCCGAGGGCGGGCTCGGCGACTTCGGGTGGCTGATCCAGCCCGTGGGAATCGATGACGCGCCCGGCAGGCCGCTACTTGTCGATGTCGCCGACCACGAAGAACAGTGACCCCAGGATCGCCACCATGTCGGCGACCAACTGCCCCGGCAGCAGTTCGGCGAGGGCCTGGATGTTGTTGTACGACGCCGAGCGGAGCTTCAGGCGGTACGGGGTCTTCTCGCCCTTGGAAACCAGGTAGTAGCCGTTGATGCCCAGAGGGTTCTCGGTCCACGCGTACGTGTGGCCCTCGGGAGCCTTGAGCACCTTCGGGAGGCGCTGGTTGACCGGCCCCGGCGGCAGCTCGGCGAGCCGCTCCAGGCAGGCGTCGGCGAGGTCGAGGGCGTTGTGGGTCTGCTCGAGGAGGCACTCGAAGCGGGCCAGGCAGTCGCCCTCCTGACGCGTGACGACCTTCAGGGTGTCCTGGAGCTCCCCGTACGCGAGGTACGGCTCGTCGCGGCGCAGGTCGAAGTCGACTCCGGAGGCGCGGGCGATGGGACCGCTCACTCCGTAGGCGTGCACCGCCTCCGGGGACAGCACTCCGACGCCGCGCGTACGGCCCCGGAAGATCTCGTTGCCGAGCACCAGCTTGTCGTACACGTCCATGCGGGAGCGGACCGATGCGACGGCCGCACGCGCGCGCGTGGCCCATCCGGCGGGCAGGTCCTCCTTGAGGCCGCCCACGCGGTTGAACATGTAGTGCATGCGGCCGCCGGAGATCTCCTCCATCACGTTCTGGAGCTCCTCGCGCTCCCGGAAAGCGTGGAACACCGGGGTGATTCCGCCCAGTTCGAGGGGATAGGAGCCGAGGAACATCAGGTGGTTGAGGACGCGGTTCAGCTCGGCGAGCAGGGTGCGCATCCAGACGGCGCGCTCGGGCACCTCCATGCCGAGCATCCGCTCCACGGCGAGGACGACCCCGAGCTCGTTCGAGAACGCGGAGAGCCAGTCGTGTCGGTTGGCAAGGACCACGATCTGCCGGTAGTCGCGCGCCTCGAAGAGCTTCTCCGCCCCGCGGTGCATGTAGCCGATGACCGGTTCCGCCTGCTGGATCCGCTCGCCGTCGAGGACGAGGCGCAGCCGCAGCACGCCGTGCGTGGACGGGTGCTGCGGGCCGATGTTGAGCACCATGTCGGTGCTCTCCGCGGCGCCGCCGATGCCGAGCGTGGTCTCCGTCGTGGGGCTCATGCGCGCATTCTCTCGTACGCGCGCTCCTACGCGACTGTCACATCGGCTACGTACGCTTGAGGCATGGAAACGGGGACGGCGGGACCTGCACGGCCCACGCGGCCGGGAGAGTCGGACGCGGAGCCGGTGTGGACCGGGCTGCCGCGGGGGGTGCTGCGGATGCGGCGACTGCTCCTCGTGGTGTGGCTCGTGCCGCTCGCGGCTGCCGTCGGGGTGCTCCTGTGGATCTTCGCCGGGCCCTCGTGGGCGGCGTTCGCGGCCGTCCCGCTGGCGTTCGTCGCGTGGGGCTGGCCGATGCTGGGGCGCAACTGGCGCTCGTGGCGGTACGCGGAGCGGGTGGACGACCTCCTGATCAGCCGGGGCGTGCTCTGGCGCGAGGAGACCGTCGTCCCGTACGGCCGGATGCAGCTCGTCGAGGTGACATCGGGACCCGTGGAGCGCTACTTCGGCCTGGCCGGGGTGCAGCTGCACACGGCGGCCGCCGCCACCGACGCCCGCATCCCCGGCCTCGTGCCCGAGGAGGCGGAGCGGCTGCGCGACCGGCTCACCGAACTGGGCGAGGCCCGCTCGGCGGGGCTGTGAACGGCGTACGGGAAGTGGCCGGGGAAGAACACGTCCCCGGCGTCGAGGTCGTGCGAGAGAGGCGTCTGCACCCCGTCACGCCCCTGCGCAGGGCCTGGGCCCCGGTCGCGGTCCTCGTGGGCTTCGCGGTGCACGACCCGGGCGGCACGCAGCGGCGGGTCTCCGAACTCCCCGTGACGGGGCTGCTCGCGGGCGTCGCCGCCACCCTCCTGGGCGGCGCCCTCTACGGCTTCATGAGCTGGTGGTTCACCCACTTCGCCGTCACCGACACCGAACTGCGCATCCGCACGGGCCTGATCTTCCGGCGTACGGCGCACATCCGGCTCGACCGGCTCCAGGCGGTGGACGTGACGCAGCCGCTCGCGGCCCGTATCGCGGGCGTCGCCAAGCTCAAGCTGGACGTCGTCGGCACGGAGAAGAAGGACGAACTGGCCTTTCTGGGGCAGGAGGAGGCCTCTTTCCTGCGGGCCGAACTCCTCGCGCGTGCGGCCGGTTTCGCGCCCGAGACGGCGCACGAGGTCGGTGAGGCGCCGGTCAACAACCTGGTGCACGTACAGCCGCGCATGCTCGCCATCGCCCTGCTGCTGACCGGCACGACGTGGACGATGCTCGTCGCCACGCTCATCGTGCCGCCCTTCCTGTGGTTCGTCACCCACAACCTGTGGACGGTGCTCGCGACGGGACTTCCCATGCTGGGCGGCGCGTTCGCCGGGAGCGTGGGGCGGTACATCGGGGAGTACGACTGGAAGGTGGGCGAGTCCCCCGACGGCCTGCGCATCGACCACGGGCTGCTCGACAAGGCGCACGAGACGGTGCCCCCGGGGCGCGTGCAGACGGTGCGCGTCGTGGAGCCCTGGCTGTGGCGGCGGCGCGGCTGGGTGCGGGTGGAGCTGGATGTCGCGGGCTCCTCCAACGGCGTCCTGGTCCCGGTCGCGCCGCGGGAGGTCGCGGAGGCCGTGATCGCGCGCATCCTGCCGGGGGTGCGGGTGCCGGACGCCGCCGAGCTCGTGCGGCCTCCCGCGCGGGCCGCGTGGTGCCTTCCGGTGTGGTGGAAGGGGTACGGCCTGACGGTGACGGACACGGTGTTCGCGGCGCGGCACGGCCTTCTGCGCCGCCGCCTGTCCCTGGTCCCGCACGCGAAGGTGCAGAGCGTGCGGCTCACGCAGGGGCCCTGGGAGCGCTTCAAGGAAGTGGCGGACGTGCACGTCGACACGGGCGCAGGCAAGACGGTGACGGCACGGTTGCGGCCAACACAGGAGGCGGCCGCGCTGCTGTCCGCACAGGCGGAGAGGTCCCGTACGGGACGGAGGACCGCGCGGCCGGACCGGTGGATGGCCTGACAGGCTGAAAACCCAGCGCTCCCGCACGGGACGCAAGAGGGCGCGGTCGGACCGGTGATGACGTGACGGGCTGGAATTCAGCCCGTCCGGCGTTTGAGGACGAACCCGGCGGAGCCGGTGATGACGGCGGCCAAGGCCCAGGGGCCCGCCTACGCCCGCAACGCCGTCCGCAGCTCCGCCACGTCGATCTGCTCGGTCTCGTCATGCTCCGTCAGGTCGATGACCTGGCCCACGGCGCGGTCCGAGCCCTCCGCGGGGGCCTTGAACTCCGCCTCGGACTCCGCCTTGTGCACGGCGAGTGCCTCCTCGCCCACGACGTCCGCGAGGTCCTCGTTCTGCACGGACTCCAGCGCACCGGCCGTCGCCTCGCTCTTCGTGCCGAAGAAGTCGAAGCCGCCCTGGACGCTCTGGCGTCGCCTCTGCGCGGGCGGCGCGACGGCGACCGCGCGCTCATGCCCGCCGTATCCCTCGGCCGCCCCGGACTTCCCCCGCGCTTCGTCCCCGTCCGCGCGCTGCCGGGAGGCATCACCCTCGGGGGACGGCTTCGGAGTCAGCCGGTCAAGCGCCATGTTCGCCCTGGCGTACAGCGACGGGGGCGCGATCGACCCCGGGCGCACGACGGGAGCCGGCGCCTCGACGCGGGCCGCGGGCTCCGCGGGCGTGGGGGCCGGGGGCAACGCCCGCGCGGGGGTGGACGCCTCGATGGCGAGCAGCCGCCGCCCCTCGAGGGCGCTGGCGCGCTCGGTCTCCGCTGTCGCGTACCGCCGCAGGAGCGCCGCGTGTTCGTTGCGCAGGGCGGCCAGCTCGGCCCGCTTGGAGCGGAGCTTCTTCTCCAGACGGCCCCGGATCTCGCGGGACTCGTCGAGATCGGACTCGCACTCGGCTATGCGTTCCTCGTAGCGCCACTCGTCGCTCTTGCGGGCCCGGCCCAGCTCGGCGACCTGCTTGCCGGCCGCCAGGTCCCAGCGGCGCATGACGACCGAGCCCACGACGGCAGCCGCCGCCGCGGCGGCGACCAGGCCGCGGAGCACGACGGGTTCCGCGAACAGCCAGGCGCCACCGGCGCAGACAACGGAGAGGCCTGCGACCGTCGAGGGAGGAAGCAGCCTGTGCAGGGGTGGGGAATGGCGGTGACGTCCACGTGGCATGGCCAGAAACTTACCGCGCGTAGGCGAACTATGGTGCCCCGCCCGCCAAAATGAGAGCGTCACAGCGCTAACTCCCCACCCTTCACGATCCTCTTCGGCCACTCAACTCCACTTTCGGCCGTGCCACTTCGAGGATGCTCCTCCTTCCCGCACTACTTCTTGATCAATCCCTTCGACTCCAGATACTCCTTGGCGACATCGGCTTCCTTCTGCCGCTCCACATCGACCTTCCGGTCGAGTTCCGCGAGATCTTCCGTCGTCAGGGTCTTGGTCAGCTTCCCGAGCGCGTCGGCTATCTCCTTGTCGCCCGCTTCCTTCGCGTTCACAACCGGAAGGATGTTGTCCGCGTTCTGCAGCTTCTTGTCGTCCTCAAGGGCCACCAGACCGAAGCTGTCGAGCGTCGCGTCGGTGGTCGTGGTCAGCACCACCTGGTCCGTGCCATTCTTCACGGCCTGCTTGGACTGCGTGGTGCCGACGCCCTTGGGGTCGATTCCCGCGACATCGATGCCGTACGTCTTCTTGAGTCCCGGGGCGCAGAACGGGCGCGACTCGCATTCGTCACTCGCGGCGATCTTGACCTTCTCGCCGGACTTACCGAGATCCGAAAGCGTCTTGAGCTTGTGCTCCTTCGCGTATTCCTTGCTCACCGCGAACGCGTTCTGGTCGACCGCCCCGCCGACGGGAAGCACCTTCAGTCCCTGCGGTTCCGCGAGCTTCTTCAGCGCGGCCACCGTGTCGTCCACGTCATTCGAGGCGACCGGCTTCGCCTTCGGGCCGTTCTTGCCGAGGTTGAGGAACTCCGCGAGGGTCGCCGCGTATTCGGGGGCGACATCGATGGAGCCCTTCTTGAGCTCGGGTTCGTACACCTCGCGGTTCTGGACGGTCTTGACCTCGGCGTCGTATCCGGCGTCCTCGAGCACGCCCACATAGAGCTCGGCGAGCACCTTCTGCTCGGTGAAACGGGCCGACCCGACCACTATCTTGCCCTTGCCGCCCGCCTTGTCCCCTTCGCCCTTGCCGTCCTTCTCCAGGCTGTCCCCGCCGCACGCGGTGAGCCCCGCGGTCAGCGCCACGACGGCCACGGCCGCCCCTGCCATCCGTCGTGCGCGACGCGTTGTGCTGTTCATGGGTGAACCACCATTTCGAAAGACCCGGGAAAACTGGAAACCTTGAGGATCTCGGGAATCACCGCGCGACCCCCGAGCGCCCTCGTATGGGACTGAACACCTTCCCCACCACGACGAGCACCACCTCCACGAAGAGCGCGAGAAGCGCCACAAGAAGCGCGCCCGCCACCACCTGGGGCGTGTTCTGCAGGTTGAACCCGGCGGTGATGATCCGGCCGAGGCCCCCCTCGCCCGCCATCGCGGCCAGCGTCGCCGTGGCGACGACCTGCACGCCCGCGGACCGCACGCCGGTCATGATCAGCGGATACGCGAGGGGCAGTTCGACCCGCGCGAACAACTGGCGGCCGCTCATGCCCATCCCCCGGGCCGCCTCCACCACCGCCCGGTCGACCTCACGCATCCCGATGTACGCGTTGGTCAGCAGCGGCGGCACCGCGAACAGGACGAGCGCGATCAGCGTCGGCACGTCCCCGTGCTCGCCGAGCGGGGTGAGCGTGAGCAGCACGAGCACGGCGAGCGTCGGCACCGCGCGGCCGATGTTCGAGATGTTCACCGCGAGGGCGCCGCCCTTGCCGATGTGACCGAGGTAGAGAGCGATCGGCAGCGCGATCAGGCACGCGACGGCGAGGCAGACCCCGCTGAAGTAGAGGTGCTCGGCGAGGCGGTGCCACACCCCCTTCTCGCCCTGCCAGTTGGCACTCGTGGTCAGCCAGTCGTACGCGCCGGTTATCGCGTTCATGCGGGTTCAGCCACCTTGGCCGTGCGCTCCGCCGGGGCGGGACGCTTCGTACGTATGCGGTGGACGCGGGTCCAAGGAGTCAGCCACCGCTGTAGCGCGAGGAGGAGCAGGTCGGCGACGACCGCGAGGACCACGCAGAGCGCGGACGCGGTCAGCACCTGTGCCTTGAAGGTCGTGTCGAGGCCGTCGAGGATCAGCGATCCGAGGCCTCCGTAGTCGACGATCGCTCCCACTGTCGTCAGCGCCACCGTCGACACCGTGGTGATGCGGACTCCGGCCAGCAGGGCGGGCAGCGCGAGCGGCAGTTCCACCTCCCACAGCAGCCTCAGCGGGCCGTACCCCATCCCCTTGGCCGCGTCCCTGGCCTCGTCCGGCACGGCCTGGAGCCCCGCCAGGATGTTCCGCACCAGGATCGTCAGGGAGTACAGCACGAGGCCCGTGACGACCAGCGACGCCGAGAGGCCGAAGAACGGCAGAAGGAGCGAGAACATCGCGAGCGAGGGAACGGTGTAGAGCACGGTCGTCACGCCGAGGATCGGTCCCGCCAGGAAGCGCCAGCGCCGGGCGAGCAGCGCGAGCGGCAGCGAGACGGCGACACCGATGGCGACCGAGGCGGCGGTGATGCCCACGTGCTGCACGGTGGCGTCGATCAGCTCCTGGCTGCGGGAGCGGACGTACTCCCCGCAGATCCAGTCGTTCGTCACCAGACAGTTCTCTTCGCTCATCCCGCCCCACTCCCCCCGCAGTCCCGTTTCCTGAGGCCGTCTGGCGACCCTAACGCGCAGCACCGACAATCGCCGAGACTCGTCGTGCTGGCGCAACATGGGCTTTACACAACGCCCGCAACAATGGGGAATCATGATCCGGTTCGAGCACGTCACCAAGCGGTACGAGGACGGCACCACGGCCGTCGACGACCTGTCCTTCGAGGTCGCCGAGGGTGAACTGGTCACGCTCGTCGGCCCGTCGGGCTGCGGCAAGACGACGACGATGAAGATGGTGAACCGCCTCATCGAGCCGTCCGAGGGCCGGATACTCGTCGCGGGCGAAGACATATCGACCACCGATCCGGTGCAACTCCGGCGCCGTATCGGCTATGTCATCCAGCAGGTGGGCCTCTTCCCGCACAAGACGGTCCTGGAGAACACGGCGACCGTCCCGCACCTGCTCGGCGTGAAGCGCGGCAAGGCCCGCGAGCGTGCCGCCGAACTCCTCGACCTGGTCGGCCTCGACCCCGCCACCTTCGGCGACCGCTACCCCGAGCAGCTCTCCGGAGGGCAGCGCCAGCGGGTCGGTGTGGCCCGCGCGCTGGCGGCCGACCCGCCCGTGCTCCTGATGGACGAGCCGTTCGGCGCGGTCGACCCCGTGGTGCGCGAGCACCTGCAGAACGAGTTCCTCCGCCTCCAGCAGGCCGTCCGCAAGACCGTCCTCTTCGTCACGCACGACATCGAGGAGGCCGTCCGCCTGGGCGACCGCATGGCGGTCTACGGAGACGGGCGCATCGAGCAGTTCGACACCCCCTCGACGATCCTGGGCGCCCCGGCCAACGCGTACGTGGCGGACTTCGTCGGCGCGGACCGCGGCCTCAAGCGCCTCTCCGTGACGCCCATCGAGGAGGGCGACCTGGAGCAGCCCCCCGTCGTGCACCTGGACGACCCGCTGCCCGCGCGGCTCGACGCCCAGTGGGCGGTCGTCCTGGACGGCGAGAACAACCTGCACGGCTGGATCTCCGCCGAGGACGCGCACGGCGCCGGGGGGACCGTCAGGGATCACGCCCGCCGCATGGAGGCATGGCTCCCGGTGGGCGCCACCCTGAAGCAGGCGTTCGCCACGATGCTCCAGCACGACGCGGGCTGGATCGCGGTCATCGACAAGGACAGCGAGGGCCGCTTCCTGGGCGTCCTCACCCCGGCGCGGCTGCACGAGGCGCTGCGCAGGTCGACGGCGGCCGACGCGCGCGACATCGCGCGCGGGGAGGTCGAGTTGGAGACGATCACGGCCATCAGCAAGCCCTGAGGCGCCACTTGCCCTGCTGAGGCGCCACTTGCCTCGCTGAGGCGCTCCTTGTCCCGCTGAGCCGCTACTTGCCGTTCAGTCGCCCGCTGATCCACTCCAGGGTCGCGGGGATCTCCCTGCGCCAGGTGTTGAAGTTGTGCCCGCCGCTCTCCAGCGTGATGGACGAGACCTTGGTGGGCGACTTCACCTTGCCGATGAACTTCTTGGTGTCCGCGAAGTTGTCCTCTCCTTGTTTGCTGGTGGTGACAAGGAGGGACGTCTTGGGCGCCGGCATGTGGTCGAGGTACCACATGAGGTCGGCCCGCTCCTCCAACTCCTTGTCGCCGTGGAAGAGATCGCCGGTCGTCACGTCGATGGGCGCCTTGTAGTACGCGGAGAGGCCCGCCCCGGCGGCGTACACGTCGGGATGGTGCATGGCGAGCTTCAAGGCGCAGTAGCCGCCCGTGGAGTCACCGATGACGCCCCAGCTCCCCGTGGTGCGGCCCGCCCTGTAGTGCTCGGAGATGGCGCCCGGCAGGTCCTTGGCGAAGAACGTCTCGGCCTGCGGTCCACCGGGGATGTCCACGCACTCGGTGTCGCGCGGCGGCGCCACGGTGGGCCGCATCATGACGAGGATCATCGGCTCCATCTTGTCCCGCCTGACCAGCGAGTGGGCGGTCTGCGGGTAGTGCAGGCCCTTGATCAGCGCCTCGGCGGTGCCGGGGTAGCCGGTCAGCACGACGGACACCGGGAACGTGCGGTTCTTGTACCGCGGCTGGAAGTACTCGGGCGGCAGATAGACGTACGCGGGGCTGGCTATGTCCGCCTCCTTCCCGCTGACGACCACCTTCTGGATCTGGCCGCCGGTCGAGGGCCTGCCGCCGCCGGGCACGTTCACGGGCCGGGTGCCGCGTACGTCGACCGGGGAACCGCCCTTGGCCGGATCGTGGTCGACGACGACACCGGGGCTCGTCTCCTGGCCGAAGAGGTCCGCCCACGTGGCGTAGAAGCCGAACGCCTGGTTGGCGGCGAGGCCGACCGAGGCGAAGATCGCCAACTGGGTGGCGATGAGCAGCCCGACGCGGCCGGTGACGGCCCGCCAGGACTGGCGGGCCAGACGCGGCCAGAACCAGACCGTGCCGATGAACAGCAGGACGGCGAGGAGAACCGCCAACACGAGGAGCTTGTTGCTCGTCAGACCCATGGAACGTTCTGCCTGCGCTTTCTGCCTGATCCGTAGTTCTTTTCCGGCGGTTTTCCGGTCGGGAGTGAACCCGACTCCCAGAAGGACCGTCCTAGAGGTCGCAATGTCGCCGGATGCCGTTTTGGTGCCGGAATCAAGGTCTCTCGCAGAACCACGGGATGCGATGTCTGTCAGGATAGATGCGGAAATGTCGGGTGGGGTTCCGGACAGTGAGGGCAGCCGCCCCGAGGGACGGCGCCGTACCGGCGGGCTCCGTGACGGCAGAATCGGTCGGCTGTTCCGAGGCCCACGCCCCGAGTCCGTACCGACCCTCGTCGCCCGTGCCTGCACCCTCGTGGGCCTGCTGAACATAGCGGCCGGCGTCTTCCCGCGCTTCCGGCACAGCCGCATGCACGCCATCGCCGAGGTCCTGCCCGGCGCGCTCGGCCCCTTCGCCGCCGCGCTCGCGCTCAGCTCCGGCGTCCTCCTGCTGCTTCTCGCGCACGGCCTGCGGCGCCACAAGCGGCGGGCCTGGCGGGCCGCCGTGGTGCTGCTCCCGGCCGGTGCCGTCGCGCAGTTCGCCTACCGGCACTCGGTCATCGGCGTACTGATCTCAGGGGCCCTCCTGACGCTGCTCCTTCGCCACCGGGGCGAGTTCGCCGCGCTGCCCGACCCGCGCAGCCGCTGGCGCGCGTTGGCCAACTTCGTTCTCCTCGGGGCCGGTTCCCTCGTCCTCGGCCTCGTGATCGTCAGCGCCCACCCGGGCAAGGTCATCGGCGACCCGAGCATCACGGACCGCCTCACCCACGTCCTGTACGGCCTGTTCGGCTTCGAGGGCCCGGTCGACTACTACGGGACCACGTCCTGGACCGTCGCCTACTCGCTGGGCGCGCTCGGCATGCTGACCGCCCTCACCACCATCTACCTGGCCTTCCGCCCCGAACACCCCGCCGCGCGCCTCACCGAGGACGACGAGGCCAAGCTGCGCGCCCTGCTCGACAAGCACGGCGCCCGCGACTCCCTCGGCCACTTCGCGCTCCGCCGCGACAAGGGCGCCGTCTTCTCCCCCAGCGGCAAGGCCGCGGTCACCTACCGCGTCGTCTCCGGGGTGATGCTCGCGAGCGGCGACCCCATCGGTGACGTGGAGGCCTGGCCCGGCGCCATCGAACGCTTCATGGACGAGGCCAAGGCCCACTCCTGGACGCCCGCCGTGATGGGCTGCTCCGAGACCGGCGGCGAGGTCTGGACCCGCGAGACCGGCCTGGACGCCCTCGAACTGGGCGACGAGGCGGTGGTGGACGTCGTGGATTTCTCCCTGTCCGGGCGTGCGATGCGCAACGTACGCCAGATGGTCAAGCGGATCGAGCGGAATGGCTACGAGACGCGCGTACGGCGCGTGCGTGACCTCGGGGAGCGCGAACTGGAGCGGATACAGCGCGCCGCCGACGACTGGCGCGGCACCGACACCGAACGCGGCTTCTCCATGGCGCTCGGCCGCATCGGTGACCCGGACGACGGCGACTGTCTGATCGCCACCGCCCACAAGGCGGACGACGAACCGGGCCCCTACGGAGACCTCAAGGCGATCCTCCACTTCGTCCCCTGGGGCAAGGACGGCGTCTCCCTGGACCTCATGCGCCGCGACCGCGCCGCCGACCCCGGCATGAACGAGCTGCTCATCGTGGCCGCCCTGCAGGCCGCCCCGAAGCTCGGCATCGCGCGCGTGTCCCTCAACTTCGCGATGTTCCGTGCGGCCCTCGCCCGCGGCGAGAAGATCGGCGCGGGGCCCGTCCTGCGCGCCTGGAGGGGCCTGCTCGTCTTCCTCTCGCGCTGGTTCCAGATCGAGTCGCTCTACAAGTTCAACGCGAAGTTCCGCCCCCGCTGGGAGCCCCGCTTCGTCGTCTACCGCTCCTCCAAGGACCTCCCCCGCATCGGCTTCGCGGCCATGCAGGCCGAGGGCTTCGTGACCCTCGCGATGCCCCGCTTCCTGCGCCGGGCGGGCGCACAGCGCCGCCCCTGCCCGCACCGGACCGCAGAGCGTGAGGTCCGGGCGGCGTAGCGCCCGCCCGCTCGGGCCTAGGCTGGAGGCATGAGTACGTTGCGCGGGCGGGGACCGGTCGAGGGGCTGCCCCACTGGGGCCGCTGTGCGGTCATGGGGGTCGTGAACGTGACCCCCGACTCCTTCTCCGACGGGGGCCGCTGGTTCGACACCACGGCCGCCGTCAAGCACGGCATCGACCTGGTCGCCCAGGGCGCCGACCTGGTCGACGTGGGCGGTGAGTCCACCCGCCCCGGCGCCACGCGCGTGGACGAGGACGAGGAGCTGCGGCGCGTGGTCCCCGTCGTGCGGGGCCTGGCGGCCGAAGGCGTGACGGTCTCCGTGGACACCATGCGCGCCACCGTCGCCGAGCAGGCACTGGCCGCGGGCGCCGTCCTGGTCAACGACGTCAGCGGCGGCCTCGCCGACGAGCGCATGGTCCCCGCGGTCGCCGCCGCGGGCGCGCCCTTCGTGGTGATGCACTGGCGCGGCTTCCTCGCCGACATCCACGCCACGCCCGTGTACGAGGACGTGGTCTCCGAAGTCGTCGACGAGCTGCACGCGCGCGTGGAGGCCGCCATCGAGGGCGGCATCGCCCCCGAGCGCATCGTCGTCGACCCCGGCCTCGGCTTCTCCAAGAACGCGGAGCACGACCTGGCGCTCCTGGCGCGCATCGACCGGCTGCGCGAGCTCGGCCACCCGATCCTGGTCGCCGCGTCGCGCAAGCGCTTCCTCGGCCGTGTCCTGGCCGGTCCCGAGGGCTCTCCGCCGCCCGCCCGCGAGCGCGACGCGGCCACCGCCGCGGTCTCCGCCATCGCCGCCCACCAGGGCGCGTGGGCGGTCCGTGTGCACGAGGTGCGGGCCACCGCCGACGCCGTCCGTGTCGCACACGCCGTGACCAGCGCGGCGGGCGGTTCTCGGTGACCGGGGCCAGGACCGACGTCGAACAGGTCGAGCTGGCCAACACGGCCTTCTACGAAGCACTGGAGCGCGGCGACTTCGACGAGCTCTCCGACCTCTGGCTGGACGCGGACGCGGCGCCCGAGGCGCACGACCCCGACGCCCGGGACGACGAGGACATCGCGGAGGACCGCGCCGAAGCCGCGATCTCCTGCGTCCACCCCGGCTGGCCGGTGCTCACGGGCCGCGGCGAGGTCCTCAGGTCGTACGCGCTGATCATGGCGAACACCGAGTACATCCAGTTCTTCCTGACCGACGTGCACGTCGGCGTGGCCGGTGACACCGCCCTGGTGACCTGCACGGAGAACATCCTCAGCGGCGGCCCGCCGCCCGAGGCGGGCGGCGAACTCGGTCCGCTCGTCGGCCAGCTCGTCGTCGCCACCAATGTGTTCCGGCACACAGTCGACGGATGGAAGCTCTGGTCGCACCACGCCTCACCCGTACTCGCCGAAACCGACGACGAAGAGGGCGAGGACACACCCTCTTGAGTGGGTAGGGGCGATTCCGGGAGCCCCCGCGGACGAGGGCTGTCAGTGCGCGCAGGTAGATTCGATCGAGGCTGGTGTGCCGACCGCACTCGGTGCAGGCCTGCCGATAACGACGATTGCAGGAGTGATTCGCGTGGATCGTGTCGCGCTGCGCGGCCTCAAGGCCCGTGGACACCACGGTGTCTTTCCGCGGGAACGCGAAGAGGGCCAGACCTTCATCGTGGACCTGGTGCTTGGCCTGGACACCCGTGCGGCCGCCGCCGACGACGACCTGGCGAAGACCGTGCACTACGGCATCGTGGCCGAGGAGGTCGTGGCCGCCGTCGAAGGCGACCCGGTGGACCTCATCGAGACCCTCGCCGAGCGCATCGCACAGACGTGTCTGAAGCACGAAGGAGTCCTGGAGGTCGAGGTGTGCGTCCACAAACCGGACGCCCCGATCACCGTCCCCTTCGACGACGTGACCGTCACCATCACCCGGAGCCGAGTATGACCGCGTTTTCCACGCAAGGGCAGAGCGACCCGACCGTCCAGCCGGTGCCCACCGCCGTCGTGGAGCAGGTCGACGCCGCCGACACCACCCTCTCCAACCCCAAACGCGCCGTGATCGCCCTCGGCAGCAATCTCGGCAACCGTCTGGAGACGCTGCAGGGCGCCGTCGACGCCCTGGAGGACACCCCCGGCCTGCGCGTCAAGGCCGTCTCCCCGGTGTACGAGACGGAGCCCTGGGGCGTCGACCCCGGCACCCAGCCGTCGTACTTCAACGCGGTGGTCGTGGTGAAGACGACCCTGCCGCCCTCCTCGCTCCTGGAGCGGGCCCACGCCATCGAGGAGGCCTTCCACCGCGTCCGGGACGAGCGCTGGGCCGCCCGCACGATCGACGTCGACATCGTGGCGTACGCGGACATCGTCTCGGACGACCCCGACCTCACCCTCCCCCACCCGCGCGCGCACGAACGCGCCTTCGTCCTGGCCCCCTGGCACGACGTGGAGCCCGAGGCCCAGCTGGCGGGACGCGGCGAGGTGGCCGACCTGCTCGCCAAGGTCACCCGCGAGGGCGTCACGCCCCGCGTCGACCTGGAACTCCGCCTGCCCGAGTAATCGTTAGGGTCTATCGGACCCGCACGATCGAGATCGACGAGAAGCTCGGCAAGAAGCGGTCCGTACGACGATGAAGGGTCATCCGTGAAGCAGCTGCGCATCAGGACACTGATCGGCCTCTTCCTGGTGGCCGGCGTGCTGTCCTGGGCGGGCGCCCGGCTGTGGGACTCCGTGGGCACCCTCCCGCGGGTCCCGCTGGCCGCGCCCATCGTGCTCGCGGTGATCGCGGCCGTGCTGCTTGCCACGGCCCTGTCCCTACGCGCCCGGCTGCGCGCCCAGCGCGAGCGACGTCCCGGGGCCAAGGGCGTCGAGCCGCTGATGGCCGCCCGCGCGGTCGTCTTCGGCCAGGCGAGCGCCCTGGTGGCCGCCCTGGTCGCCGGGATGTACGGCGGCACGGGCGCCTTCCTCCTGGAGTACCTGAACGTCCCGACCCGCCGCGACCAGGCGATCTACGCCGGTCTCTCCCTGGTGGCCGGCATCGCGGTCATAGCGGCGGCCTTCTTCCTGGAGCGCGTCTGCAGGCTCCCGGAGGACGACGACGAGACCGGCGGAACGGCCGCGGCCGCCTGAAGCGGCCGGGCGCGGACCGGAGCGTCCGCCGCTAGCGCGCCATGATCAGGCTCATCGCCTCGTTGCGCGTCGCGGGGTCGCGGAGCTGCCCGCGCACCGCCGAGGTGATCGTCTTGGCGCCGGGCTTGCGCACCCCGCGCATGGTCATGCACATGTGCTCGCACTCGACGACCACGATGACGCCGCGCGGCTCCAGGATCTCCATCAGCGAGTCGGCGACCTGCGTGGTCAGCCGCTCCTGGACCTGCGGACGGCGTGCGTACACGTCCACGAGGCGGGCGAGCTTCGAAAGGCCGGTGATCTTGCCGTCGGAGGACGGGATGTAGCCGACGTGCGCGACACCGTGGAAGGGCACCAGGTGGTGCTCACAGGAGCTCTGCACCTCGATGTCCTTCACCAGGACCATCTCGTCGTGGCCGAGGTCGAACGTCGTCGTCAGGACGTCCTCGGGCTTGAGCCACAGACCGCCGAATATCTCCTTGTACGCGCGTGCCACGCGGCCCGGAGTCTCCCGCAGGCCCTCGCGGTCCGGGTCCTCCCCGACCGCGATCAGCAGCTCACGCACGGCGTTCTCGGCCCGCTTCTCGTCGAAAACGCCGATCGTGCCCTCGCCGTCCAGCGTCACGGGGTCGGTCATCTGTGCCTCGTTCCTTGCGTTTCATGCGTCACTGCGTACGAAAGCGCTACTGCGTACGAAAAAACTGCGCCCCCCAGGCTAGAACCAGGGGGGCGCAGCTTCCATTCCGGGCCTGTTGAGGCGACCGGGGGATCAGCCTTCGGGGCGATCCTCCTTGGTCACGTCGATCGGCGTCTCAGTCGGGCCCGCGGTCACCGCGGGCGTGGCGCCGTTCGCACCGTTCGTCAGTGACAGCTCCCGGGGGGAGAGCACCGGCGGGCGGGTCGAGGGCGTGCGCCGCGAGGAACCGGTCCACGCCGGGCGGGCCGGACGCTTCACGATGCCGGCGAAGACCTCGGCGATCTGCTCCTTGTTCAGCGTCTCCTTCTCGAGGAGCTGCAGAACCAGGTTGTCGAGAACGTCGCGGTTCTCGACGAGGATCTCCCAGGCTTCGTTGTGCGCGGTCTCGATGAGCTTCTTGACCTCTTCGTCGACCAGCGCCGCGACCTCTTCCGAGTAATCGCGCGGGTGACCCATCTCGCGGCCCAGGAACGGCTCGGTGTTGTCGCCACCGAACTTGATCGCGCCGAGCCGCTCGGTCATGCCGTACTGCGTGACCATGGCCCGTGCGGTCGCGGTGGCCTTCTCGATGTCGTTCGCCGCGCCCGTCGTCGGGTCGTGGAAGACGAGCTCCTCGGCCGCGCGCCCGCCCAGCATGTACGCGAGCTGGTCGAGCATTTCGTTGCGCGTGGTCGAGTACTTGTCCTCGTCCGGCAGGACCATCGTGTAACCGAGGGCTCTGCCGCGCGACAGGATCGTGATCTTGTGGACCGGGTCCGAGTTCGGAGACGCCGCCGCGACCAGGGCGTGTCCGCCCTCGTGGTACGCGGTGATCTTCTTCTCCTTGTCGGACATGATCCGCGTCCGCTTCTGCGGACCGGCCACGACACGGTCGATCGCCTCGTCGAGCGAGTGGTTGTCGATCAGCTTCTTGTCGCCGCGCGCCGTGAGGAGCGCCGCTTCGTTCAGCACGTTCGACAGGTCGGCGCCGGTGAAGCCCGGCGTACGCCGTGCCACCGCGCCCAGGTCGACGTCCGGGGCGACCGGCTTGCCCTTCTGGTGAACCTTGAGGATCTCCAGACGGCCCTGCATGTCCGGACGGTCGACCGCGATCTGACGGTCGAAACGGCCGGGACGAAGCAGCGCCGGGTCGAGGATGTCGGGCCGGTTCGTGGCGGCGATCAGGATGACGCCGCCCTTCACGTCGAAGCCGTCCATCTCGACGAGCAGCTGGTTCAGCGTCTGCTCGCGCTCGTCGTGACCGCCGCCCATACCGGCACCGCGGTGCCGGCCGACGGCGTCGATCTCGTCGACGAAGACGATCGCCGGGGCGTTCGCCTTGGCCTGCTCGAAGAGGTCACGTACACGCGACGCACCGACACCGACGAACATCTCGACGAAGTCGGAACCGGAGATCGAGTAGAACGGCACGCCGGCCTCACCCGCGACGGCGCGCGCGAGGAGCGTCTTGCCCGTACCGGGCGGCCCGTAGAGGAGCACGCCCTTGGGGATCTTCGCTCCGACGGCCTGGAACTTCGCAGGCTCCTGGAGGAATTCCTTGATCTCGTGGAGTTCCTCGACGGCCTCGTCCGAGCCGGCGACGTCGGAGAACGTCGTCTTCGGGGTGTCCTTGGTGATGAGCTTCGCCTTGGACTTCCCGAACTGCATGACCCGGGAGCCGCCGCCCTGCATCTGATTCATCAGGAACAGGAAGACGACGACGATGAGTACGAAGGGGAGCAGGGAGAGCAGGATGCCGACGAACGGGTTCTGCTTCGACTCCGAGACGGTGTAACCGTCCGGGATCTTCTTGTCCTCGAACTTCTCCTGCAAGGTGTTGGCGATGGCGACACCCTGGTCGCCGATGTAGCTCGCCTGGATCTTGCTGCTGTCCTTGACCTTCTGGCCGTCCTTGAGCTCGACCTTGATGGTCCGCTCGTCACCGGTCGTGAGCTTGGCGGATTCGACCTTGTCGTCGTTGATCGCCTGCACAACCTGGCCGGTGTCCACCGTCTTGTAGCCGCCGGACGAACCGACGACCTGCATCAACACGACCACGGCAAGGACGGCCAGCACGATCCACATGACTGGCCCACGGAAGTATCGCTTCACGTCCATCCATACGGAGCGATGACGCCCCGTCCCTCCTGCCATAGTGAGTTTGATAAAGACTGTTCTTCGGACGGTACCCCAGCATTGTCACCCGAAGCCGCACGGGACGGCTGACAAACCCGTCTTCGCATGCTTCAACGCGGGGAAACGGGTGAGGGTTCCCGGCCGCCTCCGACGAGTTGGCCGGGGGAGGGCCGGGAGGCCCGGTGATCAGCCGCCGTACACGTGCGGGGCGAGGGTGCCGACGAACGGCAGATTGCGGTACTTCTCCGCGTAGTCCAGGCCGTACCCGATGACGAACTCGTTCGGGATGTCGAAGCCGACCCACTCCACGTCGATCGCGACCTTGGCCGCCTCGGGCTTGCGAAGGAGCGTGCACACCTTCAGCGACGCGGGCTCGCGCGAGCCGAGGTTGGAGAGCAGCCAGGACAGCGTCAGACCGGAGTCGATGATGTCCTCGACGATCAGGACGTGCTTGCCCTTGATGTCGGTGTCCAGGTCCTTGAGGATCCGCACGACACCGGAGGACTGGGTGCCCGCGCCGTACGACGACACGGCCATCCAGTCCATGGTGAGCGGGGTGGACAGCGCACGCGCCAGGTCCGCCATGACCATCACCGCGCCCTTGAGCACACCGACGATCAGCAGGTCCTTGCCCGCGTACTCCGCGTCGATCTTCGCTGCCAGCTCCGCCAGCTTCGCGTCGATCTCTTCCTTGGTGATGAGCACCGACTGAAGGTCGGTGCCCATGTCTTTCGCGTCCACCCGCATCACTTTCGGTCGTCCGTCACACCGGCTGTGCGAGGCCCAGGGGCCCCTCGGTCAACAGCCTTGCCGGATCACCAGTCTGCCACCCTGGCGCTGGGCGACGACTTTGCCCGGGAGATTGATGGCTCCCTGGCCGCGCCAGCCCGTGATCAGCCGGTCGACCTCTTCGAGGTGCCGGGCGAACAGCGCACCGGCCGGGGCGCCCGCCTCGATGGCGGCGCGGCGGACGATGCGGCGGCGGACGGCGGGCGGCAGGGCGTAGAGCTTGGCGCACTCCAGGAGCCCCGCCGCGTCGCGCACGGAAGCTTCCGCCTGTGCGGCCCAGTGGTCCAGGGCGTCGGCGTCGTCCCGGGACAACTGGGCCGTACGGGCGAGTGCTTCCACGACGCCCTTGCCGAGGGCCTTCTCCAGGGCGGGCAGGCCCTCGTGCCGCAGCCGCGAGCGCGTGTAGGCGGGGTCGGTGTTGTGCGGGTCGTCCCAGACGGGCAGCGACTGGACCATGCAGGCCTTGCGGGCGGTCTGCCGGTCGATGTGCAGGAAGGGGCGGCGGTAGCGGCGGTCGGCTCCCGGGCCGCCCGAAACGGCCGCCATCCCGGACAGGGAGCGGATGCCGGAGCCCCGGGCGAGACCGAGCAGGACGGTCTCCGCCTGGTCGTCGCGGGTGTGGCCGAGCAGGATCGCGGCGGCGCCGTGGCGCTCGGCGACGGCGTCGAGCGCGCCGTATCTCGCGTCGCGGGCCGCGGCCTCGGGGCCGCCGTCCCTGCCGACGTCGACGGCCACGGACTCGATGGGGTCGAGGCCGAGGGCGGTGAGCCGCGAGACGACCTCGGCGGCGCGCAGCTCGGACCCGTCCTGCAGTCCGTGGTCGACGGTGACGCCGCCGGCACGGATGCCGAGTTTGGGGGCCTCGAAGGCGAGGGCGGAGGCGAGCGCCATGGAGTCGGCGCCACCGGAGCAGGCGACAAGGACGAGTGGCGACGTGGCCCGCTCGCGTGGAGGGTGGGGGTGCGCGGGGCGTGGGGGGACGAGCTCGGGGGTGCGCTGTGCGTCGGGGGCGCGCTGTGCTTCGGGCCGCCGTAGATCGGCGCGCTGGGCGTCGGTGCGCTGTACGTCGGTCAGTACGTCGTGGAGTACGCGGCGGACCGCCAGGCGTATCGCCGCGACCGCAGGATGGGGACCCATGTCCGGTTCCCTTCATGAAGTTCGGGGGTGAGCCTCGGACCTGTCACTCCTCAGGACCACACTCGGGAGATCGGGCCTCAGGCAGATCCCCAGAGGTTAGTCACTCAGAGTGTGTCGATGGTGACAGAGCCGAGCCGTTCCCCGAGCATTGCACGCCTACCCATGGCTCACGGTCCCTCGGACGGGTGATTGCAGGGGCGTTCGCCTGCCATCGGCCGCAACTCGCTCCCCTGCTGTCCTCAGTCTCCCTTACGGTGCACCCGCGCGACCCAGTCCGCCGGTTTGGCGATCTCCGACTTGGTGGGCAGCGTGTTCGGCGAAGTCCAGACCCGGTTGAAGCCGTCCATTCCGACCTCGCCGACGACCGCGCGCACGAAACGCTCGCCGTCCCGGTATTGGCGCAATTTCGCGTCAAGGCCGAGCAGCTTGCGCAGGGCTTGGTCAAGGCGGCTCGCCCCGCGCGCCCTGCGCTGCTGGAATTTCTCCCGGATCTCGGCGACGGACGGCACCACGTCGGGCCCGACTCCGTCCATCACGAAGTCGGCGTGGCCTTCGAGGAGCGACATGACCGCCGTGAGCCGGGCGAGGATCTCGCGCTGGGCGGGGGTCTGGACGAGCTCCACGATGGAGCGGCCCCCGTCGTCCTCCTCGCCCTCGGGGCGGCCGCCCGCGAGGGACTGCGCCGCTTCCCTGATGCGTTCCAGGACCGTCATCGGGTCGACCTCGGTCTCCGAGAGGAACGCCTGGATCTCGCCTTCGAGGTGGTCACGCAGCCAGGGCACGGCCGAGAACTGCGTGCGGTGCGTCTCCTCGTGCAGGCACACCCAGAGCCTGAAGTCGTGGGGGTCCACGTCCAGTTCGCGCTCGACGTGCACGATGTTCGGCGCCACGAGGAGGAGCCTGCCGCCGCCGTGCTCTCCCGCGGGGAGGTCGCGGGTGGCCGGGGCGAAGGTCTCGTACTGCCCGAGGACGCGGGAGGCGAGGAAGGAGAGCAGCATGCCCAGCTCCACGCCGGTGACCTTGCCGCCGACCGCGCCGAGCACGGCGCCCGGACCGCCCGAGCGACGGTCCTGCATCTTGTCCAGGAGGGGCTTGAGGATCTCCCGGAAACCGGCGACGTTCGCCTTGATCCATCCGGCGCGGTCGACGACGAGCACCGGGGTGTCGTGGATGTCCTCCGTGCCCATCCGGGTGAAGGCCCGGACGTGCTCCTCCGAGGACTTCGCATGCTTCCGGAGCTCGGCGACGATGGCGCGTGCCTCGTCCCGGCTCACTTCTGGACCCGGCCGCACGAGCCGGGTCGCGGTCGCCACCGCGAGATTCCAGTCGACCATCTCCGCACCACCGATGCTCGTCATGCGTCAACGGTACGTGGTCGTGTCCGCCCGCGGAGGGGGTTGAACCCCGAGATTGCCCCACTCCGCGCCCGTAGGGGTCAACGAGGCGGGGCGAAGGTCAGCGGCGAAAGGTCACCGGCAACCGCACTTCGCCACCGCTGACGCCATCTCGTCCAGCGCCGCCTGGGCCGCCTTCGGGTCCGTCGTGCCGGTGGTCATGAAAGCGAAGACCAGGAGGCGGCCCTCCGCGTCGACGACCGTGCCCGCCAGGGTGTTCACGCCCGTCAGGGTGCCGGTCTTGGCACGGACGACGCCGGTGCCCGGGGAGTCCTTGGGGTAGCGGTCCACCAGGGTGCCCGTGAAGCCCGCCACCGGCAGGCCCGTCACCACGGAGCGCAGTTCGGGGTGGGCGGGGTCGGCGGCGCGGGCCAGCAGCGCGGCGAGCAGCTCAGCCGAGCTGCGGTCGGCCCGGTCCAGGCCGCTGCCGTCGGCGAACTTCGTGCCCTTCAGCGGCAGCTGCGCCTTCTTGAGCTGGGCGTCGATGGCCCTGCCCGCGCCGTCGAAGCTCGCGGGCTCCTTCGAGGCGAGCGCCGTCTGGCGGGCCAGCGCCTCGGCGATGTCGTTGTCGCTGTGCGTCAGCATCCGCTCGACGAGGGCCGACAGGGGCGGGGACTCGACCTCGGCCAGCGAGTCGGCCCGGTCGCCCGCCTTGGACGGGCCGGGGTCCTTCTTGTCCTTCCCGACGGTGCCGGTCTCGATGCCCTCCTTCTCCAGGAGGCCGGCGAACTTCTTCGCCGCGTCGCCCGCCGGGTCGCCCGACCGGGGAGCCGGGCCGCTGGAGGAGTCGTCGAGGCGGCCCTCGTCGGCCATCAGGGCGCTGACCAGGGTGAGGTTCTCGTTCGGGCCGATGGGGTGCTGCTGCTCCCCGCTGTAGAGCGAGGTGTCGTACGTCAGGGTCACCTTCTCGGTGCCGCGCTCCTTCAGGGCGCGCGCGGTGTCCTTGGCCAGCTTCCGCAGGCTGGCGGCGCTTCCCGCGTAGGGGCCGTCCTTGCGTGCGGTGAGCGTGGGGTCGCCGCCGCCGACCAGGACGACCTCCTTGGAGTCCGGTTCGATGACCGTCTTCGTGGTGATGCGGTGGTCCGCCCCGGCCGCGGTCAGTGCCGCGACCGCCGTGGCGATCTTCGTGGTGGACGCGGGCGTCAGGGCCTCGCCGCCGCCCTTGCCGTAGACCCGCCGCCCGGTGCCGGCGTCGATCACGACCGCCGAGCGCTCGGGGCCCAGCGCCTTGGCCTTCAGGAGCGGATCGAGGACCCCCGCCACCGCCTTGCCGTCCGGTGCGGGCGCGGAGCCGCCGTGCGCGGAGCCGGCCGGCACACCGAGGCCCTTGAGCACGGACGGGGCGCTCGGGGCGTCCGCCGGAGCCCGTCCGGACGTACGACCGCCGTGATCTGTGCCACCCCCGGCCTCCTGAGAGGCCGCCCAGTCCCGCTCGGCCGTACGCTGACCGGAGGAGTCCCAGGGGCCGGCCGCGGCCACGGCACCAGCCGCGATCGCGAGTCCGACGGTGGCCGCACCCGCCGTGAGCTGCAAAGTCTTGCGCTTCGCAGGAATTTTGAGAGCGGCGGAGATCTTGGGAGCCGACGGCTTGGGAAGCTGCTCGAGGAGCTTCCCGACCTGCTGCCGGGTCTGCTGCCAAGGCTTGAGCTCGGGCACGACGACCAGCCCCTTTCGCGATCACACATCTGCGTGAGGGACACTTAACCACCCGAAGTATGTGCTGATCATGGAGGAGCCACCCGTGGAGTTCGACGTCACCATCGAGATTCCGAAGGGTTCGCGGAACAAGTACGAGGTGGACCACGAGACCGGCCGGATCCGCTTGGACCGTCGCCTCTTCACGTCGACCAGCTACCCCGCGGACTACGGCTTCGTCGAGAACACCCTCGGCGAGGACGGTGACCCGCTGGACGCCCTCGTCATCCTGGACGAGCCGACCTTCCCGGGCTGCCTCATCAAGTGCCGCGCGATCGGCATGTTCCGGATGACCGACGAGGCGGGCGGCGACGACAAGCTGCTCTGCGTCCCGGCGTCGGACCCCCGCGTGGAGCACCTGCGCGACATCCACCACGTCTCCGAGTTCGACCGCCTGGAGATCCAGCACTTCTTCGAGGTCTACAAGGACCTGGAGCCCGGCAAGTCCGTCGAGGGCGCCGACTGGGTCGGCCGCGCGGACGCCGAGGCCGAGATCGAGAAGTCGTACAAGCGTGCGGAGGCCCAGGGTCACTGAGTGCCCCTGCACCTCCCCTGACGGGCCGCGCGATCTTCACGAAGACCGCGCGGCCCGTTCGCGTATCTGTGCGCATACTGTTCGTACTGGAGGTGCACAAGGTACGTATGTGGGAGCGAGGCAAGTGAAAGTGGCTGACCAGGAGGCCGAAGACCGCAAGCCACAGTCGGACGAGGCCCGGAGCGCGTTCGCTCAGCCGGCCGGCGTGATGCAGCAGCCACCACCGCCCGAGGACGAGTCGCAGACGACCTCCGAGTTCGCGATCCCGAACGGCCTTGCGAGTCCCGCGTCGACCACGCAGGAGACGGAGAAGTCGGCGTTCACCACGCCGAACACCTACAGCTCCCGCAACGCGCCGCCCGCGTTCACGCCCCCGCACGGCATACCCCTGGTGAAGCTCACCAAGGAGACGCCCTGGCAGGACCAGATGCGCACGATGCTGCGCATGCCGGTCGCCGAACGGCCCACTCCGGAGGCCACGCAGAAGCACGAGGACGAGACCGGGCCCGCGGTGCCGCGTGTGCTCGACCTGACCCTGCGTATCGGCGAGCTGCTCCTCGCGGGCGGCGAGGGCGCCGAGGACGTGGAAGCGGCGATGTTCGCCGTCTGCCGCAGTTACGGCCTGGACCGCTGCGAGCCGACCGTCACGTTCACCCTGCTGTCGATCTCGCACCAGCCCTCCCTGGTGGAGGACCCGGTCACCGCCTCCAGGACGGTGCGCCGCCGGGGCACCGACTACACCCGTCTCGCGGCCGTCTTCCAGCTGGTGGACGACATCAGCGACACGGACATCGACATCACCCTGGAAGAGGCCTACCGCCGTCTGGCGGCGATCCGGCGTAACCGTCACCCGTACCCCGGATGGGCGCTCACGGCGGCCAGCGGGCTGCTCGCGGGGTCGGCCTCCGTGCTCGTCGGCGGTGGCGCCCTTGTCTTCCTGGTCGCGGCGTTCGGCGCGATGCTCGGCGACCGGCTCGCCTGGCTGTGCGCGGGCCGCGGCCTTCCGGAGTTCTACCAGTTCGTGGGGGCCGCGATGCCGCCCGCGGCGATGGGCGTCACGCTCAGCCTCGTGCACTCCCAGGAGGTCAACGCCTCCGCCGTGATCACCGGTGGGCTCTTCGCGCTGATCCCCGGAAGAGCCCTGGTCGCGGGCGTCCAGGACGGCCTGACCGGCTACTACATCACGGCGGCCGCCCGCCTTCTGGAGGTCTGCTATCTCGTCGTGGGCATCGTCTGCGGCGTCCTGCTCGTCCTGTCGCTCGGCGTGATGCTCGACGCGACGAGCCTGCAGCCGGAGACGGCGTTCGTGGCGACCGACTCGCGCCCGGTGATCCAGATCCTGGCGTCGATGGCGCTGAGCCTCGCCTTCGCGATACTGCTCCAGCAGGAACGTCACACCGTGCTGATGGTGACCCTCAACGGCGGTATCGCCTGGGTCATGTACGGGGCGCTCGCGCAGACCTCGCTCGCGCTCTCGCCGGTCGCGGCGACGGCCGTCGCCGCCGGGCTCGTGGGCCTGTTCGGCCAGCTCTTCTCGCGCTACCGCTTCGCTTCTTCACTGCCGTACGTCACCGCGGCCATCGGCCCGCTGCTGCCCGGTAGCGCCACGTACTTCGGTCTGCTGGCGCTCGCGCAGAACGACATGAACACGGGCATCAACTCGCTCACCAAGGCGGCGGCGACGGCACTGGCCATCGCGATCGGCGTGAACCTGGGCAGCGAGGTGTCGCGGATGATCCTCAAGATCCCGGGCGCCACCACCGCGGCGAACCGCCGGGCGGCCAAGCGGACCCGAGGCTTCTAGCCCCGGGTCCACCGGCGGGTGCCTATCGCTTCGCGTGCCGGCCGCGTGCGGCCGGGGCCGCCCCGGGGGCCTCGCCCTCGGCGGCCGCGGCCTTCTTGGACTTGCCGCGGGCCCGCAGGAACTCGATCACGATCGGCACCACCGAGATCAGGACGATCAGGATGAGGATCGCCTCGATGTTCTTGTGCACGAAATCGATCTTGCCGAGCCAGGCGCCGAGCAGCGTGACACCGGCACCCCAGAGGATGCCGCCGATGATGTTGAACGTGATGAACGAGCGGTACCGCATGCCGCTGACGCCGGCGATGATCGGCGTGAACGTCCGCACGATGGGCACGAAGCGGGCGAGGACCAGCGACTTCGGGCCGTACTTCTCGAAGAACTCGTGCGCCTTGACCACGTTCTCCTGCTTGAACAGCTTGGAGTCCGGGCGGTTGAAGAGCGCGGGGCCGACCTTCTTGCCGAAGAGGTAGCCCGCCTGGTCGCCGAGGATCGCGGCGATGCAGATGAGGACGATGCAGAGCCAGAGCGGGAAGTCGAGCTGCTTCGTCGTGATCAGCAGACCCGTCGTGAACAGCAGCGAGTCACCCGGCAGGAAGAAGCCGATGAGCAGGCCCGACTCGGCGAAGACGATCGCGAGCAGACCCCAGACCCCGAACGTGTTCAGGAGGTAATCCGGATCCAGCCAGCTTGGTCCGAGCGCAAGCGTCGTCACGGTTCGGGGCTCCTGTGGGTGAGAGGGCGATGCGGCGGGGGGATGGCCGCCCAAAGCTATCAACGCGAGGTGACGTGCCCAGGTTCCAGCGTTCTTCCAGGGTGCACTGTGCGTGTTCCGGGGCAAAGCTGTGTGCCATGGGTATCGAAGACTTCGGCGGTGGCACCGACCCGCTCTCCGACGTACTGGTCGTGACGACGAACGACGTACCGGGCTACCGCGTACAACAGGTTATCGGTGAGGTCTTCGGCCTCACCGTCCGCTCCCGCCACTTGGGCAGCCAGATCGGCGCGGGCCTCAAGTCCATGATCGGCGGCGAGCTGAAGGGACTCACGAAAACGCTGGTGGAGACCCGGAACCAGGCCATGGAGCGCCTCATCGAGCAGGCACGCGCGCGAGGCGCCAACGCGGTCCTGATGATGCGCTTCGACGTGACCGAGGCCGCGGACGTGGGCACCGAGGTGTGCGCGTACGGAACGGCAGCCGTGATCACCAAGGAACCGTGACCTGACGGACAAGAGGGACAGCGCGACGCGTAAGGGGCGCCCACCCATGGTGGGCGCCCCTTACCAGCTCCTTGCCTACCGCCTACCGCCTACCGCCTACCCGTCCCCGCTCAGCCGTTGCGTGCCGCGTTCGCCAGGATCGCGTCCCGCATGTAAACGGCGAGTCCGGGCCGGATCGCCTCGTAGGTGGCCGTGAACCGCTCGTCGGCCACGTACATCTCGCCGAGGCAGCCGTGCAGCTCGTGCGAGCAGGTGTAGTGGAAGCGCGTGATGGAGAGGCGGTGCTCCTCCGCCGCGTCCATCGCCTCCACGGAGTCCGCGGGCAGGCCCTGGGCGAGCAGGTCCGCAATGCGCGCGTGCACCGCGTTGAACGCGTCGTTGATGCGCTGCCAGTCCTCCTTCGTGTACGAGGCGGCCTTGCGCTGCGACTCCTTGTACGCGTCGGTGTGGCCCCAGCGCCGCTCGACCTCCTCCGCGTACTGGTCGGGGTCGTCCCCGAAGACCTCGAACTTCTCCTCGGGCGTGAGGTTGATGCCCATCTTCTTCGCCTCCATGGCGGTCTCGACGGCGGCGGCCATCTCCTGGAGCCTGGTGATCCTTGCGGTCAGCAGTTCGTGCTGACGGCGCAGGTGCACCCGTAGGTCCGTCTCCGGGTCGTCCAGGAGGGCCGCCACCTCGTCGAGGGGGAAGCCGAGCTCCCGGTAGAACAGGATCTGCTGCAGCCGGTCCAGGTCGCCGTCGCTGTAGCGCCGGTGGCCCGAGTGGCTGCGCTCGCTGGGCACGAACAGGCCGATCTCGTCGTAGTGGTGCAGCGTGCGCACCGTCACCCCGGCGAAATCGGCGACCCGCCCCACGGAGTAGCTCATGGCTTCCGCCTCTCTCTCGGTACGCGCCTCAGCCTGGGTCCTCACGTCACGTGAGGTGCAAGTGCAGACCTTGTCAGCCGCCCATATCCTCGCCAGAGGGGACAGGAAAGGCACGCCAGACAACCTCATGGCTTCGAGGAGACCGCCCATGCCGCTCCACCGCAGCGAGGACCCGAACGGCGACTCCAAGGGGCGCACCCTCGCGGTGAACCCCTTCTACGGAGAGGCGAACCCGGTCAGCGGCATGACCGAGGCCCCGCCCAAGCACCGCCTCCCCGACGGGCCGCTGCCTCCCACGACGGCGTACCAGCTGGTGCACGACGAGCTGATGCTGGACGGCAACTCACGGCTCAACCTCGCGACCTTCGTCACGACGTGGATGGAGCCGCAGGCCGGCGTCCTCATGGCGGAGTGCCGGGACAAGAACATGGTCGACAAGGACGAGTACCCGCACACCGCCGAGCTGGAGCGGCGCTGCGTGGCCATGCTCGCCGATCTGTGGAACGCGCCGGACCCCGCGGGTGCCGTCGGCTGCTCGACGACCGGGTCGAGCGAGGCGTGCATGCTGGCCGGGATGGCGCTCAAGCGCCGCTGGGCCAAGGACAAGCGCAACAGCGGCCGTTACCCGTCCCCCACCGCGCGCCCGAACCTGGTCATGGGCGTCAACGTCCAGGTCTGCTGGGACAAGTTCTGCAACTTCTGGGAGGTCGAGGCGCGCCAGGTCCCCATGGAGGGCGACCGCTTCCACCTCGACCCGGAGGCCGCCGCCGAGCTCTGCGACGAGAACACGATCGGCGTGGTGGCCGTGCTCGGCTCCACCTTCGACGGGTCGTACGAGCCGGTGGCCGAGCTCTGCGCGGCTCTCGACGACCTCCAGGAGCGCACCGGGCTCGACATCCCCGTGCACGTCGACGGGGCGTCGGGCGCGATGGTGGCGCCGTTCCTCGACGAGGACCTGGAGTGGGACTTCCGGCTGCCGAGGGTCGCCTCGATCAACACGTCGGGCCACAAGTACGGCCTGGTCTACCCGGGCGTCGGCTGGGCGCTGTGGCGCGACGCGGACGCCCTCCCGGAGGAGCTGGTCTTCCGCGTGAACTACCTCGGCGGTGACATGCCGACGTTCGCGCTGAACTTCTCCCGGCCGGGCGCGCAGGTCGCCGCGCAGTACTACACGTTCCTGCGCCTGGGCCGCGAGGGCTACCGGGCCGTCCAGCAGGCGGCCAGGGACGTCGCCCGCGGCCTCGCGGAACGCGTCGAGGCGCTCGGCGACTTCCGGCTGATCACACGCGGGGACCAGCTGCCGGTGTTCGCCTTCACGACGGGGGACGACGTGCGGGCGTACGACGTCTTCGACGTGTCCCGGCGGCTGCGCGAGCGCGGCTGGCTGGTCCCCGCGTACACCTTCCCGGCCCACCGCGAGGATCTGGCGGTCCTGCGCGTGGTCTGCCGCAACGGCTTCACGGCCGACCTCGCGGAGCTCTTCCTGGAGGATCTGAGCAGCCTGCTGCCCGAACTGCGGCGCCAGCCGCATCCCTTCACCCGGGACAGGGACGCGGCGACGGGCTTCCACCACTAGGGCCTTCTGACGCTACTTGCTGAGGCCCCCGAACCTGCGCACCGCGAGCGGCATGAACACCCCCACGAGCACCAGGGGCCACACCACCGCCAGCAGCCCCGCGTGCTCGGCGGCCCATGAAGTGCCCACGACCCCGGGGTCGTTGCCGAACAGGTCGCGGACCGCCGTGGCCGTCGCCGACATCGGGTTCCACTCGACCGCCGCGCCGAGCCAGTCCGGCATGTTCTGCGGGACGGTGAAGGCGTTGGAGAGGAAGCCCACCGGCCAGACCAGGATCTGCACGGCCATCACCAGCTCCGGCCTGCCCGCCACCATCGCCAGGTGGATGCCGACCCACAGCATCGCGAACCGCAGCAGGAGCAGCAGCCCGACCGCGCCGAGCGCCGCCCCGAAGGAGCCGTGCCACCGCCAGCCGATCGCGAGGCCCACACCGATCATGACGATCAGCGAGACGAGCGACTGCAGCATGTCCGCGACCGAACGGCCCACCAGGATGGCCCCGTTGGTCATCGGCATGGACCGGAAGCGGTCGATCACGCCCTTGTTGAGGTCCTGTGTGACGGCGACCATCGTCGCGTCGAGCCCGAAGGTCATGGTCAGCGCGAACATGCCGGGCACCAGGAACTCGGCGTAGCTGCCCGCGATGCCCTTGCCGCCGCCGATCAGGAAGTTGAACATCAGCAGGAACATCACCGGGAAGGCCAGGCCGACGAGCACCTGCACCGGCTGGCGCGCCCAGTGCGCGAGTTCGCGCCGCGTCATGGTCCAGGAGTCGATCGCGGCCCATCGGACGGGCGAGCCGCCCGCCACCGGCGTACGGCTGATCGTCGTCGTGCTCACACGCTCTCCTTCGTTCGCGCCCGGCCGTCCGCCGCCTCGTGCTCCCGGTCGTCCGGCGGGCCCGTCAGGCGCAGGAACGCCTCGTCCAGGGTCGGCCTGCGCACCGCGATGTCCTCGGCCTCCACACCGGCCTCCCGCAGGCCCTGTACGACGCCGGTGAGCGCCTCCATGCGGTCGGCCACCGGGGCGCTGGCGAGGCGGCGGTCCGCGTCCACGGTGGCGTCGCCGGGCAGGAGGCGCGCCGCCAGCTCCAGCTGGGCCGCGTCGCGCACCACCACGTCGATGCGGTCGCCGCCCGTCTTCGACTTGAGCTCGTCCGCCGTGCCGTCCGCGATGACCCGGCCCCGGTCGATCACCGAGATGCGGTGGGCGAGCTGGTCGGCCTCTTCGAGGTACTGCGTGGTGAGCAGCACCGTCGTGCCGCCGTCGACCAGCGAGCGCACCGCCTCCCAGACCTCCGTGCGTCCGCGCGGGTCGAGTCCGGTCGTCGGCTCGTCCAGGAACAGCACGTCGGGCTCCGTGATGAGCGAGGCCGCCAGGTCCAGACGGCGCCGCATGCCGCCGCTGTACTGCTTGACCGCCTTGCGGCCGGTGTCCCCGAGCCCGAAGCGCTCCAGGAGCTCGTCGGCCCGCACGCGCGCGTGGCGGGCGCCCAGGTGGTAGAGCCGCCCGAACATGTCCAGGTTCTGCCGTCCGCTCAACTCCTCGTCCAGGGCGGCATGCTGGCCCAGCAGCCCGATGCGCCTGCGCACCTCGTCCGGACTGCGCCGCACGTCGTACCCGGCGACCTCCACCCGGCCCTCGTCCGCCCGCAGCAGCGTGGCGAGCACTCGCACCGCCGTGGTCTTGCCGGCGCCGTTCGGGCCGAGCACGCCGTGCACCGTGCCGCGCCCGACCGTCAGGTCAAGGCCGTCGAGCGCCCATTTCTCCCCGTACCGCTTCCGTGCGCCCTCGACGACGATCGCGTCCGTCATCCGTCTCCCTCCGAGCCCTTGGGGCCTCGTAGTCAAACTTGACTACGAGTCCAACGCGAGGGAAGGTATCCCCGTTCCCGGAATTAGTCAAACTTGATCAGTGGTAGGGCGGCCCGTCGCTCAGTGATCGTCCCCCGCGTGCGGCTCCCCGGTCCCGAACGGGTTCTCCTCGCCCTCGGCGAGGACGCCGACGAAGGGCTCGCCCTCCCCCGCGAACGTGTAGGCCCCGCCCTCGATCCGCTCGATCAGCCCGCGCGTCCACTCCATGCCCCCGTCGGCCGAGTGGACCCAGAGATTCATGATCTCGCCGATGTGCCCGAGCTGCTCCGGACCCTCCTCGGGCGTGTAGTACTCGGTCACGGACCTGCGCCACTCCTCGATGCCCGCCACCCGCTGCTTCAGCAGGTCGACCGCCTCGCCGCGGGGCAGGTCGACGATGAAGCCGAGGGCGGCGGAGAGCATGTCCGGGCGCTGGTCGTACGAGACGAGGTTCGACCGGAGCAGGTTCAGGAACTCCTCGGTGCCCGCCTCGGTGATCTCGTACTCCGTGCGCGGCGGGCCGCCCGCCGTCGACGGGGCGGTCTCGTGCGCGAGCAGCAGACCTTGCTTGGCCATCTGCTTCAGCGCGTGATAGATCGACCCGGGTTTGGCGTTGGACCACTCGTGGGCGCCCCAGTACTCCAGGTCGTTGCGCACCTGATAGCCGTGGGCCCGTCCGTGCTGACGGACGGCGCCGAGGACAAGAAGCCGGATCGCCGACATCAAAGCCACCTCCTTCTAATCAACTTTGATTAGAGTAGCGGCATGGCCGAGACAATGATCCCTCTGCTCCCCTGCCATGAGCTCGACGAGACCCTCGATTTCTACAAGGCCGTCGGCTTCGATGTGACCTTCTACCAAAAGGCACCCAATGCGTACGCCGTGGTGCGGCGCGACACCATGGAACTGCAGTTCTTCCGGCTCAAGGGCTACGACCCGCAGGCCTCCTACAGCACCTGCTACATCGTGACCGACCGCGTGGACGCCCTCCACGAGGCCTTCCGCGCCGGACTCAAGCAGACCCTCGGACGGATACCGACCCGCGGCCTCCCGCGGATCGGGACCGTGCGGGACATGAGCTACGGCGTCCGGCAGTTCCTGATGTCGGACCCGGCGGGCAACTGCGTACGCATCGGGCAGCCCATCGCCGAGTCCTTCGAGCACACGCCGGTCCCGAGGGAGAGGTACGCGCGCGCCCTGCACCAGGCCATCCTGCTCGGCGAGTCCAAGCAGGACCACGCGGCCGCCCTCCGCGTCATCGATCACGCCCTCGCCGCCGACGGCACCCCCACCCCCGACCAGCTGCGGGAGCTGCGCGCCCTGCGGGCGGAGATGGCGGCGCAGCTCGACGGCTCCCAGCCGCCGAGCCCCTGGCCGCCGAGCCCCTAGCCCCAGTTCTCGCCGCGCTCCAGGGCCACCAGCTCGAAGGCGGTCTTGCCGTCGAGGGTCTCGCGGATGATGTCGGCGTGGCCCGAGTGCCGGGACATCTCGGTGATCAGGCGCAGCAGCACCCACCGCATCGACACGTCCTCCTTCGGGAACCACGGCTCGTCCGGAAGCGCGAAGGTCTCGTCGAGCGTCGGCCGGGAGCGGATGAACTCCTCGGTCCGCTCGGCGACTTGGCGCCAGTACGCGAGCGCGGACTCGACCGTCTCGCCCTCGGTCAGGCGGAAGCACTCGTCCCAGTTCGCCTCGGTGCGCTCGACGGCGGGGGCGACCCCCATGGCCCGCGAGATCCAGCTCTCCTCGACCTCCGCGACATGCTTGAGCAGCCCGGAGAGCGAGAGTTCACTGGCGCTCGGCTTCGTGGCGGCCTGCTCGTCGGTCAGGCCGATCAGGGCGCGCCGGATGCCGCCGCGCTCTGCGCCGAGGAAAGCGAGCAGCGCGCCGCGCTCGTCGCCGGGGGCCTCTGCGTTGACGTGGGTGACCATGGGGTCCGCCTCTCTTGGAGCCTCTTGGAGAGCCAGTAGCGGCCTGCCGGGCTTTCCCGACACCACGAACGTTACGGACCCTTGCGGTCAGGTTCTGTCCGCAAGGGTCCGCGAGTCTTCATGCCACGCCGAGAGTTTTCATGCCCTGCAGGGGCGGCTCAGAAGGGGAAATGTGAGCGCCCGTGCTGCACCGAGATCCACTTCTGCGTCGTGAACGCCTCCACCGTCGAGTCGCCGTTCAGGCGGCCGACGCCCGAGGCCTTCTCGCCGCCGAAGGGCACGATCGGCTCGTCGTGCACGGTGCCGTCGTTCACGTGGAACATGCCGCTGTTGACCCGCCGCGCGAACCGCACGCCGCGCTCGACGTCGGCGGTGTGGACGGCGCCGCTGAGCCCGTACGGGGAGTCGTTGGCGATGCGTACGGCCTCTTCCTCGCCGTCGAAGGGCACGAGCAGCGCCACCGGGCCGAAGATCTCCTGCCGCAGGGCGGGAGAGTCGGCCGGCAGGTCCGTCAGGACGGTGGGCGCCACCAGATTGCCCTCGGTGCGGCCGTGCAGCAGCGCCTTGGCGCCCGCCGCCACGGTCTGGTCGACGAGCTTCGTCACCGCTTCCGCCTGCGAGGAGTTGATCAGCGGGCCGATGTGGGTCGCCGGGTCCGCCGGGTCACCGACCTTCAGGGAGGCGACCTTCGCGACGAACTTCTCGGTGAACTCCGCCTGAACCGACCGGTCGACCAGGATGCGGTTGGCGGCCATGCAGACCTGGCCCTGGTGCACGAAGCGGCTGAAGACCGCCGCGTCGACGGCGTAGTCGATGTCGGCGTCGTCCAGGACGACCAGCGCGCTGTTGCCGCCGAGCTCCAGGATGGAACGCTTGAAGTGCGAGGCGCAGACCGTGGCGACATGGCGGCCCACACGGTCCGAGCCGGTGAAGGAGATGACGCTCGGCACCGGGTGCTCGATGAACGCGTCGTTGATCTCGGCGATGTCGGTGATGACCACGTTCAGCACACCGGCCGGCAGACCCGCGTCCTCGAACACCTTCGCGAGGAGGCTGCCGCCCGTCACCGGGGCGTTCTGGTGGGGCTTGAGCACCACCGCGTTGCCGAGGGCGAGGGCCGGGGCGACGGTCTTGGTGGAGAGCAGGAGCGGGAAGTTGAACGGGCTGATGGCTCCGATCACGCCCACCGGCTCGCGGTAGAGGCGGTTCTCCTTGCCCTCGCCGGGCGACGGCAGGATGCGGCCCTCGGGCAGCAGCGCGAAGTTCACGGCCTCGCGCAGGAACTCCTTGGTGAGGTGGAGCTCGAAGGCGGCCTTGAGCCGGGTGCCGCCCAGCTCGGTGACTATCGCCTCGGATATCTCTTCCTCACGGTCCTCGATGATGCGCAGGGCACGCTCGAAGACCGCGCGCCGGGCGTAGGGGTTGGTCGCGCCCCACTCCTTCTGCGCGCGCTCGGCCGCCCGGTAGGCCTGGTCCACCTCGTCGGCCGTCGCCACGGTGATCGACGCCAGCTTCTCCCCGTCGTACGGATTGAAGTCGATGATGTCCCAGGAGCCGGAACCGGCCTTCCACTCACCGTCGATGTACTGGTGAGCCAGGTCAGTGAAGAAGGACATGAGACCCCTTGCCGCAGAGACGGTGCAGACAGACGGTGCAGACAAACGACGCAGACACCTGATTGCACGTCATCGTACTGACCGGTCACGTCAGTTGGAGCAGACCTCGGAGAAGATCGCGACTATCGGCCGGATTCGGGCTGTCGCTCTGCAGCTCGCCCACCACCCGCTCGTACTGGCCGACTTCCTCGGGCTTGTCGAGGTACAGGGCTCCGGTCAGCTGTTCCACGTAGACGACGTCCGAGAGGTCCGATTCCGGGAAGCGCAGCATGGTGAACGCTCCGCTCTCGCCCGAGTGCCCACCGAAACTGAACGGCATGACCTGGAGAGTGACATTCGGCCGTTCGGAGATGTCGATCAGGTGCTGCAGCTGACCTCGCATCACTTCCCGGTCGCCGTACGGGCGTCGGAGCGCCGCCTCGTCGAGTACGCAGTGGAAGCGAGGGGCGCGCTCGGAGATGAGGAGCTTCTGGCGTTCGAGGCGCAGGGCGACGCGGCGCTCGATGTCGGCCTTGCTCGCGCCCTTCATGCCGCGCGCGACGACCGCGTGGGCGTACGCCTCGGTCTGCAACAGGCCGTTGACGAACTGGACTTCGTAGACGCGGATGAGCGACGCCGCGCCCTCGAGACCCACGTACGTCTGGAACCAGCCCGGCAGGACGTCGGAGTAACTGTGCCACCAGCCCGCGAGGTTGGCCTCCTTGGCGAGCGAGAGCAGCGCGACGCGCTCGGCCTCGTCGGTGACGCCGTACAGCGTCAACAGGTCCTCGACGTCTCTGGACTTGAAGCTCACCCGTCCCAACTCCATGCGGCTGATCTTCGATTCGGAGGCTCGGATCGAGTAGCCGGCCGCTTCACGGGTGATGCCGCGCGATTCCCTCAGGCGCCTGAGTTGCGAGCCAAGGAGCATGCGCCGTACGACCGAGCCGCTCGACTCCCCTGCGGTCACTTCGCTCAATCCTCCCCATCACTTGGAAGCCAGCAGTCTGCCATTAAACGCTTCAGGCCGTACTCGTTCGGTTACAGAAACGGAAAGCCTTCGGAAGTCCTCCACAAGAAGTCGTAGGAAGAAATGGGCAAGAAGTGGCACGGGAGCGACCAAGTCCGGCGCGTGCACGTGCATCTGCCCTTGCATCTGCTGTACGCATTCGGAACCATGGTCCGCGCGCCACCAGTTGTTCACCGTCGCACCGAGCTGTACCGATGCGTCGCGGCGCCGCTGTACCGACCGCACCACCGCTCCATCGCTATGTACCGCGAAACCGGGGAGTGCCTCGCATGGGGACGAATGGATCGACCATGCTCGAGCCGTTACGGCAGGGGCTTCCCCCACTCGACCCCTCAGCCGTCTCCAGCGCCGCGTCCTGCTCGCTGCCCGCCCGCTACGAAGCGGTCGGCAGCGCACGGCAGTTCACCCGCAAGACGCTGTGTCAGTGGGAACTGGAAGAGCGCTTCGACGACATCGCCCTCGTCGTCTCCGAACTCGTCACCAACGCCCTCAGACACGCGCTGCCCTCGGACACCCCGCGCGACCACGGTCCGCCGGTGCGGCTGCACCTGATGCGCTGGACCTCACGCCTGGTGTGCGCGGTGCGCGACCCCAGCGACGACAGTCCGGTCGCGCGCGAGACCGACGACGACTTCTCGGCCGAGTCGGGCCGCGGCCTGTTCCTGGTGGACTCGTTCAGCGACAGCTGGGGCTGGCACCCGCTCGCGGGCGCGCTGCGGGGCAAGGTCGTGTGGGCGCTGTTCCAGCTCGCCTGACACCCGGACCAGCGGTTTGCCGTCGACCCGGCCACGGTTCAGTGGCGTGAACGGCGTTCAGGAGCGGGGCTAACCACCTATCAGGTGGTCGAACTCCCCGTCCTTCATCCCGAGCAGCATGGCCTCTATCTCGGCGCGCGTGTAGACGAGCGCCGGCCCCTCGGGAAAGCGCGAGTTCCGCATGGCGACATCGCCGCCCGGCAACTTCGCGAACTCCACACAGGCACCCTGCGAGTTGCTGTGCCTGCTCTTCTGCCAGACCACCCCATGAAGCTCCGTGGCGGCCATGCCGTTATACACGTGATGCACAGTCGCTCCCCGGTGGTGCAGTGCCTGGTGTGGCTCTAGATCGCTCTAGATGCAGTGGTCAACTGTCCCGGATCATAGCTGTGTTCACATGCTGATGCATGGGCAGATGCACGTGCACGCGGGGTGCTCTCTTGATTACAGCTCTGTCAGCACCTGGACGGCATCTGCCCAACTCCCCCCGGGCCATGCGAACACCGTTCTAGGTAAAGACGCACGGAGTGCCCTTCCTGTTCCAACGTTCACGCATCAGCCTGAAGGCGGCGCGGTTCAGCGGGCCGAGCCGTAAGGCAGCAGGGCCATCTCCCGCGCGTTCTTGATCGCACGGGCCAGCAGCCGCTGCTGCTGGGCGGAGACCCGGGTGACCCGCCGGGAGCGGATCTTCCCCCGGTCCGAGATGAACTTGCGGAGCAACTCCGTGTCCTTGTAGTCGATGTACGTGACCTTCGCCTGGTCAAGGGGGTTGGGACGCGGCTTCTGCTCGCGTCCGGACGGCTTGCGCGGGGACATTCAGACCTCCAGGAGAGTGTCGAAAGCGGGGGGCAGGTGTTTCCAGGCGGCGCGCCCGGCGGCGTACTCCTCGTCCGTGAGGAGGCAGGACTCCAGGACTTCTTCGAGCCCTTCGCGGTCCAGGCCGGGCGACACGAAGACCAGGTGCTGGCAGCAGTCGCCGTGCTCGGGATGCCAGTCGAGCGCGGCAGCGGCCCGCCGCACCGGCGGCACCATCTCCCACGCGGCGTCGGGCAGCGAGGCCAGCCACGGCCCCGCGCTCTCCACGCACAGCGCGCCGCCCGCCGCGTCCCAGCCGAGCAGCGTGTCCGGGTGGTCGGCGAGCCAGAACCGCCCGCGGCTGCGGGCCGCCGCGCAGGTCAGATCCTCCAGCGCCTGGTAGAGCCGCTCCGGATGGAAGGGCCGGTCCCGGTGCCATACGAGGGTGGCGACCCCCGCCTCGTCGGCGTCGGTCGGCAGCAGCGCACAGGACGGATGCTGCGCCGCGGCCGCCGCCTCGACGTCGAATCCGGCGAGCGCGGCACCCGCCAGGTCCCCATGACCGCTGATCGGGACCTGGCGGGCGGTCGGGTGGAGCTGGCCGAGGAGCGCGCGGTCCTCGTCGTCGGCCTCGGGAGAGTCCGCGAGGGCGAGCACCGGGGCGTACTCCAGCTGGCGGGCCCAGGTGTCGGCGACCGTGCGCTGATCCGTGGTGGCCGCGGCGAGCCCGGCCTCCATCAGGTCGTCGCCGTTGCCGAGGTAGGGCAGCACGAGCGCCGGGTCGACGGCCGTGATCACGCCGGTCAGCCGCAGCCCCTCGTGCCCGTGCGACGTGATGACCTCGGCCATCGCCTTGGGCTCGACGGAGTCCCACAGCTCGACGATCGCGAGCCGCGTGAGACCGGAGCCGGCGAGCCGTTCGAGCTCGGGCACCAGGTCCTCGCGCAGGGCGCAGCACGCACAGTCGTTGACCAGCGGCGCCTCACCGGAGGAGAGCACTCCGCCGACGTCGCGCACGGTGCGTACGACGGTCCCGTGCACGGCCGTCGACAGGTCGTGGTGGAGCGCGACGCTTCCGGGCACGGTGGCCAGGAGCCGCTGGACGGCGGCCTTGCGGGCGTCGGAGTGCAACCCGCCGACGATGGCGACGTCCATTGCCGCCGTCCGGTCGGCGGCGGGGTTCACCGGATCCACGGGATTCACCGCGCACCGAACCGGCGCTCGAAGCGCTCCACGCGTCCCGCGGTGTCCAGGACCTTGGCCGTACCCGTGTAGAAGGGGTGGCTCGCGGAGGAGACCTCGACGTCGATGACGGGATAGGTGCGCCCGTCCTCCCACTCGACCGTCTTCTCGCTGGTCGCGGTGGAGCGGGTCAGGAAGGCGAAGCCGGCGGACTTGTCGCGGAAGACGACGGGACCGTACGGCGGGTGGATGTCCTTGCGCATGGCGGTCAGCGCTCCTCTCGGAAATCGACGTGGCGCCCGACGACGGGGTCGTACTTGCGCAGCGTCATGCGGTCGGGGTCGTTGCGGCGGTTCTTGCGGGTCACGTACGTGTAGCCGGTTCCGGCCGTGGACCGGAGCTTGATGATCGGGCGGAGTTCGTTGCGAGCCATGGCGCTAGTGTATGAAAATGAATCCCGTTTTCAAAACGGTTCCACAGGGGATCACCGAGTGCTTCCCCACGACCGAGAGGTGCGTCACCATGTCCGCCCACTGCCAGCTGACCGGCGCCACGCCGGGCTTCGGCAACCAGATCTCCCATTCGCACCGGCGCACGTCTCGCCGCTTCGACGTCAACGTCCAGCGCAAGCGCTACTGGCTGCCGAGCGAGGGCCGCCACGTACGGCTGCGGCTCAGCGCCAAGGGCATCAAGACCGTCGACTCCATCGGCATCGAGGCCGCCGTCGCCAGGATCCGTGCGCGTGGGGTGAGGGTCTGATGGCCAAGAAGAGCAAGATCGCGAAGAACGAGAAGCGCCGCGAGATCGTCGCGCGGTACGCCGTGCGCCGGGCCGAGCTCAAGGAGATCCTGCGCAACCCGACGACGGGCGAGGCCGAACGACGCTCGGCCCAGGCCGAGTTGGCGCGCCAGCCGCGGGACGCGAGTGCGACGCGCGTACGCAACAGGGACAGCGTCGACGGCCGCCCGCGCGGATACGTCGGGAAGTTCGGCCTCTCCAGGGTGAAGCTGCGTGACCAAGCGCACGCCGGATTCCTCCCCGGGGTGCGCAAGTCGTCCTGGTAGCTTGGCGCGCGGTTCATCGGCTTGGTTCGAGCGTCACGTAGGTCACGTAGGTCACGTAGGTCACGTACGACACGTACGTCATGTAGGGGGAACTCAGTGCGCACGCACGTCCGGAACGTACGTATCGGCGCCGCGGCGGCGGGCCTTGTCGCCGCCCTTGTCCTGACCGGTTGCAGCAGTGACGGCGGCGACGGTGGGGACGAGGGCAAGGACAAGGGCTCGGCGGGGTCCTCCGCGGGGGCCGACGGATCCGAGACGCCGGACGAGGGTACGGATGCGGGTGCGGGTGACGCGGGCTCCGGTGCCGAGGAGGGTGGTTCCGAGGGCAGTTGGGTCGCCACCGCCGACGGGAACCCGCTGGCGCTGGTCATCGCCGGGAAGCAGGCGACGCTGCTCGGGGAGAACGTCCTGTGCAGCGGGACCGCGGCCGGTGACGCGATCAAGCTGAAGTGCGCCAAGGGTGACTCGAAGCGCACCGAGGGCACGGTCGAGTCGGTCAACGAGACGTCGATGACGGTCTCTTGGCAGGGCGCGGGCCAGGACCAGTTCACCAGGACCAAGGGCGGAAAGCTGCCGGAGGGGCTGCCTACGGCGGGGCTGCCCGAGTCATAGGCCCTGCTTGATGTGACGCGGTCAGCGGGCCGTGGGACCTTGTTCGGGGTCCTGCGGCCCATTGTCCGTTTTGGTGGTTTCCGAGCCGTCCACCAGCATGGGCGGCGGTGTGGTGTCCAGGGCGTCCGACAGTTCGTCGAGGGTCGCGAGGAGGAGCCCCGCTCCCCTCCGTACGACCCGGTCGGGAACGCCCTCGCCGTCCCATTCACCGAGGGCCTCGCGCACGGCTTCCCACTTCGGGACGCGACGCTCGCGCACGGCCTTCGCGCCGTCCTCGGTCGACTTGCGCAGGGCTTGCGCGAGGCGCTCGGCCGCGGGGACGGGGGTGGCGTCGCGGTCCGGGAGGTGGGCCTCCATCAGCATGGCCACGCGGCCGAGCTGGGCGAGGGCGTCCTCGGCGTCGGCGGCCGCGGCGCGGGAGAGGCCGCGGTGGCGTACCGGCTCGTTCTTGGCGCGGGCGACCGCTTCCTGCCAGGCGATACGGGCGTCGCGGGCGGCGAGCAGCGCCTCGCGGACGTCGGGGCAGGCCTTGCCGACGGGGTCGGCGTAACGGCTGACGACGGCGGCGGCGTACCGACCGTCCGCGATCAGCCAGTCGGCGAGGCGGTTGCGCAGGCGCGGGGTCTCCCAGGCCGGATACACGGCGTACGCGATCATCGCGAGGACGCCGCCGAGGAGCGTGAGCACGACACGCTCCGGCACCGTCTGCGTCCACTGCTCGCCGCCCATGCCGAGCAGGAACACGACGTACGCGGCGACGCAGGCCTGGGCGGCGACCTGGCCGGTGCGCATCAGGAGGTACATCATCCCGGCGCAGAGCACGGCGAGCGCCGCGGAGAGCCCGGTGCCGGGGTGCGCCAGCTGCACCACGCCCGTGGCCAGCGCGACGCCCACGAGCGTGCCGCCGAAACGGGCCACCGCGCGGGAGTACGTCTGCGAGAAGTCCGGCCGCATGATCATCACGGAGGCCATGGGGGCCCAGTAACCGTGGCCCAGGGGCAGCCAGGTCCCGAGGAGATAGCCCGCGGCGGCCACCGCGGTGACGCGGATCGCGTGGCGGGTGACGGGGGATTCATGCCGACGGCGGAGCTCGGTCCTCATGGCGCGGAGGGCGGCGGGGAGGAGGGCGGGGAAGGTGGGGCGAAGGAGGGGGGTGGGGGTTGGGGTGGGAGTTGGGGTTGAGGTGGGGGCCGGTGTCGGAGTCGGGGCCGGGGTCGCTGATGGTGTTTCGGCAGGGGGTCTGCCCGCGGGGTCGGCGGGGGGACTGCCCGCGGAATCGGCGGGAGGTCTGCCCGCGGAATCGGCGGGGGATCTGCCCGCAGCCTCGGCGGAGGGAGTGCCCGCGGGCTCGGCCGGGGGTCTGCCCGCGGTTTCGATCACGTCGCGCAGGAGCGCGGAGAGGCGTTTGGCCGCTCGCTGTGCCGGGCCCGTGAGGATCGCTCCGGTGTCCGGGGTCCGCAGGGTGGCCACGGCCTCGGGTGGGATCTTCACCGGCTCGCCGTGCCGGATCGCCCTGGCCGCCGCGTCCAGGATCGCGCCCGCCGCGGCCAGGATCTCGCGTACGCGATCGCGTTCGGGGCCCTCTTCCGGTACGCCGACCGCGGGGTCGGCCAGCGAGGCGAGCACCGGGCGGATGCGTTCCGCGACGCCGCGGGCGCCGTGGAGTTCGGCGGGGCGGGTGCGGGCCTGACGCGGGGTGATGGTCGCCGCGTCGCGGGCCGCCATCAGGGGTTCGGGGTCGAAGTCGGCGTGGGGGTCGTGGCGCAGGCGGCGGGCGTAGTCGGCCTCGGCGGCGAGGGCGTCGGCGAGGGCATCGCGTTGGGCACCCCATCTGCGTACGGGAAAGAGGACCACGAGGGCAGCCTGTACCGCGCCGCCCACCACCATCATCGCGGCGTGGCCGGCCGCGGCGGCGATGGAGCCGGGGAGGGTGACCGTGACCAGCATGATCGCGACGTTGGACGAGGCGATGAGGCCGATGGTCGGGCCCGCGGCCCAGCTCAGGCCGGAGAGGAAGGTCCAGAGGGAGAGGAGGGCGAGGAAGAGGAGGAGGTGGGAGCCGGTGAGGTAGCCGAGGAAGGTGGATACGGCGAGGCTCGTGCCGGAGGCCAGGGCGAGTTCCGGGCGGGGGCGCCAGCTGCGCTGGAAGGTGGCGATGGCGGCCTGAAAGGCGCCGAAGGCCGAGCTCGCGGCCACGGCCGGTCCGAAGAGGGTGAGGCTCAGACCGATGACGACGGCGAGACCGGCCGCGCCCCGGAGCGCGATCAGAGGCTCAAGCCGCTTCCGCTCGACGGTCAGCCCCGAGCGGCTGGTCTCCTTCAGCGCTCGAAGCCAGGTCACTCTGTGATGATACGGGGGATTTGGGGTGGTGTGGGGGGGCGATGCGGGTCTGCTGTGGCGGGCCGGCGCGGCTCTGCTGCGCAGGCGCAGAAGCCCGCCCCCCCACCCGCAACGCGGACCCTGCGCCTGTATGCGCACCGCACCCTCTCCCCCCCACCCGCGCCCGCCCCCGGGGGTCTGTTCATTCAGGCACTGCTGCGGGGCAATCGGGCGGGTGGGCGGGAAGGCTTGTTCGTCCAGGTGGTGCTGCGGGGCAATCGGGCGGGTGGGTGGGAGAGGCTCGTTCGGTCAGGAGGCACCGCGGGGTAACGGGCGGGTGGGCGGGAAAGGCCCGCCCGGCCAGGAGGCACCGCCGGGGGCAACCCGCACCCTAGGGAAGCCGAGCCCGCCCAGACCCCACCGCCACCGCCGCCGCCTCCGCCGCAGCCGCCCCCTGCTCCCACCCCTCCCGATCCACGGCACCCCGTACCCGGGTAGACGTGGTCCGAGGGAACATCCGCTCCGCATGCGAAGTGACGGCCACGTCCCGAGCGGCCAGGACGGGCAGCAGCTCACCCGCCTCCGGCGCCCCCACGGTCACGTCCTCCGCGGCCGCGGCCAACCGCGCCCCGATCCGGTTCGCGTACGCCAGGAGAAACGCCTGACGGAACGTCTTCGTACGCTTCCGGCCGCCCGCCCGCTGCCCCGCCTCCGCCTTCGTCATCGCCGCCGTCCCCTGTACGAGGAGGGAGGTGTGGAGGAGTTCGACCACTTCCAGGTCGGACTCGAAGCCGACGACGGTCGAGAAGCCGTACGCCTCGTTCCACACCGCACGGCAACGGTTCGCCGTGGCCACCGCGTCCAGGAGGATCGCCTTCGCCGTCTCGTACGGGGCGTCCACGCCGATGCGGCAGGCGCCCGGAGTGTCCTTGGCGTGGGTGCGGGAGGCGAGCAGGGCCTCGTCGATGGTGTGCCGGGCCATCAGCTCCTGCGCCTTGGCGGTGAGCGCCTCCGCCTCCTCGGGAAACCCGGTGGCCTCGGCCTTGGCGAGCAGGGCGCGGATACGGGTGAGGATGCGGGGCTCCTCGTATCCGGGCGGCGGAGGCGCGTGGAGCGGGGCACCGGGAGCCGGACCGACGGGCTCGATCGCCGGGAGGCGCAGGAGGAGGCGGTAAAGGGCAAGGGCGACGGTGGCCTGCGAAAAGCGATCCAGCTTCGGGGCGGCCGGGGTCCGGGGCGAGCGGCCCGACTTCGAGCCTCCCGAAGACGAACGATCGGACCCCGCACCGGACGCGGACGAGCCGCCCGGACCCGCGCCGGCCCGAGACGATCCATCCGACTTCGCTCCGGACCGGGACGAGCGCCCTGACTTCGAGCCTCCCGAAGACGAGCCCCCCGAAGACGAACCCGCCGAAGACGAGCCCGCCGAAGACGAACCTCCCGAAGACGAGCCGCCCCGCTTCGCACCCCCCGCCGACGCCCCCTCCGGCCGGAGGAGATCCTGGACCCCGTACTGAAGGCTGAGCTCGGACAGTTGCGCGTCCCAGCGGGGCGGAAGCGTGTCGCCGTACCGCCTGGTCTCCGTGATGATCAGCTCGGCCGCCAGCCGGGTCAGGTGCGCGCGGTCGACGCCATGGGCGACGTCATCCTGCGCGCGGCCGACCATGCGCATGACGTCCGCCGGCTGCCAGCCCCGCTCCCACGCCCGGCGCACCAGCTCCTCGCCCCTGCGCCACAGCTCCGCGTCGGCATCAGGGGCGGCCGCCAGAAGGGACGCACCGGTGTCGAGACCCTCGCCCCCGCCCCCGTTGCCGCCCCCGTACACGTCCGCGTACAGCGCCGCCGCGAACGCCTTGTCGATCACCTCTGTCACCTCGGCCACCGGATCATCCATACGTCAAGGGTATGGCTGGCCCTACCCCCAGGACGCCCCCCAGTGGTCGTGCCCGGAGGGGCCGCGGGCGATTGGGTTGGGGCATGACCTCAACTGCCGTACGGCTCACCGCCGTCCGCCGCCACTACCGTGACGTGACCGCCCTCGACGGCGTCGACCTCGCGATACGTACCGGTACCTTCACCGCGATCATGGGCCCTTCCGGCTCCGGCAAGTCGACGCTGCTGCAGTGCGCCGCGGGTCTTGACCGGCCGACGTCCGGGACGGTCGAGGTGGGCGGCACGGAGCTGACGGGGCTGAGCGAACGGCGGCTGACCCTGCTGCGCAGGGACCGTATCGGCTTCGTCTTCCAGTCCTTCAACCTCCTGCCGTCACTGACCGCCGCACAGAACGTCGCCCTGCCGCTGCGTCTCGCGGGCCGCAGACCCTCGCGCACGGAGGTGGGGGACGCCCTGGGCCGGGTGGGCCTCGCCGACCGCGCCCGGCATCGCCCGGGAGAGCTTTCGGGCGGACAGCAGCAGCGGGTGGCCCTGGCGCGGGCACTCGTCACCCGCCCCGCCGTCCTGTTCGGCGACGAGCCGACCGGCGCGCTCGACACGCAGACCAGCCGTGAAGTGCTGGCGCTGCTGCGGGAGTTGGTGGACAGGGAAGGCCAGACGACCGTGATGGTGACGCACGACCCCGTGGCGGCGTCGTACGCGGACCGGGTGGTGTTCCTGGTGGACGGGCAGGTGGCCGACGAGGCGCTCGCACCGGACGCGGGGGAAGTCGCCCGGCGGATGGCGGGGCTCGAGGCGACTGCGGGTGCGGGTGCGGGTGCGGGTGCGAGTGCGGGCGGCGGGCCGGCCCTCCGTGGACGCGCGGGTGCCGCGATCGTGGGTGGTCGGTGATGTTCTTCGCCTCCCTCCGCAGCCGATGGGTCGGCCTTCTGGGTGCGTTTGTCGCCGTCGCACTCGGCGTGGCGCTTGTCGCCGCGATGGGGCTCGGGCTTGCCTCGACGTTCAGCGCGCCGGAGCGGGAGCCGGTGCGTTTCGCCGGGTCTCCCGTGGTCGTCATGGGTCAGAACACCCTGACCGTGCCGGTGCGACGCGGCCCGGACGTCACCCACGTATCGAAGCCGCTCGCTCATCCACACCCTGTGGATATCGAACTGCTGCGCGACCTCCGACGCCTCGGGCCGGTACGTCTGGACGGGGCGAAAAGGGACGCGGTGGGGGTGGATGCCCCGGCAGGGAAGGTGCGGGACGTCGTCGGTGACCGGGCGCGCGTCCTGACCGGGGGCGAGCGGCGGCTCGCCGATCCGGGGCCGGGGCGGGACGCGGAGGCACTGGTGGCGGTGAACTCGTTCCTCGGGACGGCGGGCGGGGTGTCCGCGTTCGTGTCGGTTTTCGTCACGGCGTCCACCTTCTCCTTCGTCGTGGCGCTGCGGCGGCGGGAGTTCGGGCTGCTGCGGATGGCCGGAGCGACACCGGGACAGGTGCGCAGGACGGTGCTCGCGGAGGCGCTGGCGGTGGGGGTCGCGGCCTCCGGGACCGGGTGCGTGCTGGGAGCGTGGGGCGCGCCGGTGCTCGCCGAGGCCCTGGTGGACGCGGAGATCGCTCCCGAGTGGTTCGGGATCGGCGGGGCGGTCTGGCCGTACCATCTCGCCTTCTGGGCCGGGGTGTCGGTGGCCGTCTCCGGGGCGTGGATCGCGTCGCGGCGTGCGGGGCGCGTGGGTCCCGTGGAGGCGCTGCGGGACGCGTCCGTCGACACCGGGGTCATGCCGTGGAGCCGGCGCGTCGTGGGGGGCGCGCTGCTGGTGGCGGGGGTCGGGCTGCTGGGCTGGACGCTGTGGAGCGATCCGTCCGCGCTGATGAAGCGGAAGACGTACACGACCCAGCCGATGCTCCTGATCACCGCGTTCGCGGCGCTCACCCCTCTCCTCGTACGTCCCGTCCTGCGCGCCGTCCGCCTCCCCGGCGCGATCGGCCTCCTGGTCCGGGAGAACTCCGCGGCCTCCGTGCGCCGCACCGCGGCCGTCGCCGCGCCCGTCCTGGTGACGGTGGCGCTCGCGGGCTCGCTGCTCGGCTCGGCGGAGACGGCGGGCGCGGCGAGGGCGGCGGAGGCGCGGGAGCGGACCGGGGCCGAACTGGTCCTGACAGGGGAGGACTTGAGGGAGCCGGATTCGCTGCTGGGGAGGACCGAAGGGGTGGCGGTGGCCGCGTCGTCCGCTTCCACGGCCGTGTTCGTACGGGAGGAGGGCACGGCGCTCATCCGGTCGGAGGCGCGGGCCGTGAGCGACCCGGCCGCGTTCGCCTCGGTCTCGCGGCTTCCGGTGGTGGCGGGGGACGTACGCGACCTCGACGACCGCTCGATCGTCGTCAACGAGGAGTGGGAGCGGCGGCGGGTGGGCGAGCGGGTCGACGTCTGGCTCGGGGACGGCAGGCCCGCGCGGCTGCGGATCGTCGCGGTGCTCGCGCGAGGTACCGGGGACAACGGTGCGTACGTCACGTCCGCGAACGCGGGAGCCGGCGCGGCGGTGGACCGCGTCGACGTGCGGCTACGGGACGGGGCGGACCCGGCTGCGGTGGCGGGGGCGCTGCGGGAGCGGGGCGGGGGCGAGTTCCGGGTCCGCACGGCGGAGGAATGGCTGACGGACACACACCCCGCGACGAAGCCGCAGACACGGCTGGGGCTGCTGATGCTGCTGGGCATCGCGTTGGTCTACACGGCGATCTCCCTGGCGGGAACTTTGCTGATGGCGACCTCGGCGCGGGGCCCTGAACTGCGCTCGCTGCGGATGGCGGGGGCCACGCGGTCCCAGGTACGCCTGGTCGTCGCCGGCGAGTCCCTGCTGGCGGTGGCGTTGGGCACGACCCTGGGCCTGACGGTGACCCTCCTCAACCTGGGCACATTGCACGCGGGCCTCACCCGCCTGTCGGCACCGGCGGGGATGTCGGTGCCGTGGGAGATGGTGGGGACGGCGGCGGGGGTCTGCGCGGCGGTGGGAGTGGGGGCGGGGGTGCTGGGGGTGCGGGGGCAGCGGTGAGGGCCCTCCAACCCCACCGCCCTCCCCCGCATTGTCAGTGGCTGCTGACAGACTCGGGCGTATGAACGAAAGGTGGGCCATCGCCGCCACCGAGGCCGGTGGTGCCACGCTCGCCCCCCTCGGGGACGACGGCCTGCCCGCGGGGCCGGTGCGGCATGAGCGGGACCTTGTCGCGGCCGTCCGCGCCAGGCCCGACGTGAGCCGCTGGGTCTGGCGCTCCACCGCCGAGATCTATCCCGCGCTGCTCGCCGCGGGCGTCCGGGTGAACCGGTGTTACGACATCGAGGACGCCGAACTCCTCCTCCTCGGCCACGAGGGCCGCCTCGGCGAGCCCCGCTCGGCCGCTGCTGCCTGGGCCCGGCTGAACAACGCCCCCGTGCCGGCCGACCCTCCCCCCAGAGCGGCCTCCCCCGGCGCCCAGGACTCCCTCTTCGAGCCGTCCCCCGTCAGCACCCCGCTCCCCTTCGACGCCCTCCTGGAGGTGTATGCCGCGCAGCAGCGAAGACACGAGGCCGCCGAGCACCCCGGCAGGATGCGGCTGCTCACGGCGGCCGAGTCGGCCGGCCTGCTGGTGGCCGCCGAGATGAACGTGGCGGGCCTGCCCTGGCGCGCCGACGTCCACCACGCCCTCCTCACCGAACTCCTCGGCGAGCGCTATGCGGGCGGCGGCAGGAACGCGGGCGCGGCCGAACCACGCCGCCTCGCCGAGCTGGCCGACGAGATCTCCGCCGCCTTCGGCCGACGCGTACGCCCCGACCTGCCGAACGACGTCATCAAGGCCTTCGCGCAGGCCGGAATCAGGATCAAGTCCACCCGCCGCTGGGAGCTGGAGGAGATCGACCACCCGGCGGTGCGGCCCCTCGTCGAGTACAAGAAGCTGTACCGGATCTGGACGGCCCACGGCTGGAGCTGGCTCCAGGACTGGGTGCGCGACGGCCGCTTCCGGCCCGAGTACACCCCGGGCGGCACCGTCAGCGGACGCTGGACGACCAACGGGGGCGGCGCGCTGCAGATCCCGAAGATCATCCGGCGTGCGGTCGTCGCCGACCCCGGCTGGCGGCTGGTCGTCGCCGACGCCGACCAGATGGAACCGCGGGTCCTCGCCGCGATCTCCCGCGACCGGGGCCTGATGGAAGTGGCCGGAAGCCACGAGGACCTCTACACACGGCTGTCTGACCGCGCGTTCTCCGGCGACCGTGACCACGCCAAGATCGCCCTCCTTGGTGCCGTGTACGGACAGACGTCGGGGGACGGCCTGAAGAATCTGGCGGCCCTGCGCCGCAGATTCCCCGCCGCGGTCGCGTACGTCGACGATGCGGCGAAGGCGGGCGAGGAGGGCCGCCTCGTACGGACCTGGCTGGGCCGCACGAGCCCGCCCGCGGCCGGTGCGGGGGACTTCGACGAGGCTGGCATCCCGCAGGACGCCCCCGCCGAAGCCCCTTCCCAGGACGGCGAGTTCACCCCGGGGTACGCGTCGAGCAACACCCGCGCCCGCGGCCGCTTCACCCGTAACTTCGTCGTCCAGGGCAGCGCTGCCGACTGGGCCCTGCTGATGCTGGCCGCGCTGCGTCAGTCCATCGCCGCGGCCGGTCTCCGCGCCGAGCTGGTCTTCTTCCAGCACGACGAGGTCATCGTGCACTGCCCGCAGGAGGAGGCAGAGGCGGTCACGGCGGCGATCCGCGCGGCCGGGGACCTGGCGGGACGCATCACGTTCGGCGAGACACCGGTGCGTTTCCCGTTCACGGTCGCGGTGGTGGAGTGCTACGCGGACGCCAAGTAGCCCTAGGGCTAAGCGGGTTCTGGCGGGGCGGGTTCAGGCCGGCGGTGAGTCCGCCAGCAAGCTCTTCAGCTCCCCGACCACCTCACTGCTGTCCGTGCCGTGCAGCGCCGCCAGCGCCGACCTCCACTGCGCGTACGCCTCTTCCGTACGCCCCTCCGCGTACAGCAGCAGCCCCCACTGATGGCGGGCGAGTCCCGCCATGTGGGCGTCGGCCCGCTGTTCCGCGCGCTCCAGGAGACCGGCACACTCGCGCCCCGCGTCCTGCGTGCGGGACATCTCGCGCAGGGCGCGGACCATACCAAGGCGCACCTTGGACTCGTTGTGCCAGTCCTCGGCCTCGCCGTGAAGGCGCAGGCTCTCCTCGAAGTGCCCGAGCGCCACGCCCGGTTCACCGAGGACGAGGTGCGCCTTGCCCATGTCGCAGTGCAACTCCTGCCGCAGGCCCACGTGCCCGAGGGTCTCGCCGATCGCCAGGCTCCGCTCGTAGTAGGAGATCGCGGCGCGGGCGTCGGTGTGCTCGTAGACGTTGCCCAATGTACTGAGGGCGAACGCCTCGCTCAGCGGGTCGTCCACGGCCTTGGCGAGCTCCAGGCTGTGGCGCAGCGCCTCGGCCGACTCCTCGTAGCGGCCGAGCGCTTCGAGGAGGAGCCCGCGGTTGATGACACCGCGGTGGACGCACGACATGCGGTCGAGCGACCGCCACAGGTCGAGGGCCTCGTCGATCAGGTCGAGCGCCGTACCGCTGCGGCCCGACACGTAGCTGAGCCCCGCGAGGTCGGTCAGGGCCTGGGCCTCGGCCGCCGTGTCCTGCCTGCGGCGGGCCGCGGTCACCGAGAGGCGGTTCAGGAGGTCGGCCTCGGCGAGACGGCCACGGCGCTTGAGGTACGAGAAGAAGCAGCGGACCAGTACGGGCAGGAGGGAGGAATCGCGGCCGTGCCGGTCAGCGAGGGCGATGACGTTGGCGAGCTCGGTGTCGCCCCAGGCGAAGGCGTCATCGGTGGACATCGGCGGCACGGCCGGTACGGGGCGGCCGTCAGCGGTGTGCCGGGGCAGCAGCCGTTCGGGCAGCTCCCCGAGCCGGTCGTCGCGGTCGAGCCCCTCCGGCATGATCGCGAGCAGGGTCTGCCGCGCCGACTCCGCGTACCACCGCAGGGCCATGTCCACGACGTCCGCGGCCCGCGCCTCGTCCTGGTGGGCCGCTTCCCGCGCGAAATCGCGTACGAGGTCGTGCGGGGCATAGCGGCCGTAGGCCGTCTCGTCGAGGAGCGCGACGTCGACGAGCCGGTCGAGTGCGGCCCCCGCGCGCCACTCCTCCACGCCCAACAGGCGTGCCACGAGCGGGACTCCGTACGCCGGGAGGTCGAGCGCGCCGATCGCGGCGAGTGCGGCGGCAGCGTCCCGGTCGGACTCGCGCTCCGACGTGCGCAGCGCGTCCAGGGCCACGGCCAGCGAGCGGCGGACGCTCAGGTCGTCATGCTCCAGGTGGTGCAGCCGTCCGCCGCTGACGGTGAGGAGTTCGGCGAGGGCGTCGGGGGTGAGCGCGCGGCGGGCGGCGAGCCGGGCCGCGATGATCCGCAGGGCCAGCGGCAGCCGGCCCGCGAGTTCGACCAGGGGGTGCCCCTCGTCGAGCCCCGCGCGCCCGGAGACCGCCCGCAGCAGGGCGACGCTGTCCCCCTCGGAGAGCGGGTCCAACGGGAAACGACCCGCTCCGTCGAGCGCGGTGAGCGGCGAACGGCTGGTGACGATGACCGCGCAACCGGGTCCCGCGGGCAGCAGCGGCCGCACCTGCGCGGCGGTCGCGGCGTCGTCGAGGACCACCAGGGTGCGGGTGGGGGCGAGCAGCGAACGGAGCAACGCGGCTGCCGCGTCCGGGTGTTCGGGGCTGTGACTCGCGTCGACCCCGAGGTCCCGGAGCAGGGCGGCGAGGGCCTGGATCGGCGTGAGGGGCGTCATGCCGGGAGTGGCCCCGCGCAGATTGATGTAGAGCTGCCCATCGGGAAAGTGCGCCCGCAGCCGGTGCGCCACGTGGAGGGCGAGAGCGCTTTTCCCTACTCCGGCCATGCCGGAGAGGACGGCTACGGGCGGAGTGGTGGGGGTGGGAGTGGTGGGTGTGAGCGTGGTGGGGGTGGGTGAGTTGCCGTGGTTGCTGTCGCTGCCGCTGCTGCTGCCGTCGTTCAGGCCGGCGAGCAGCTGCGCCAAGGCACGTACGACGTCCTCGCGGCCGGTGAAGTGCGGTGGTGCTAGCGGGAGTTGCGCGGGACGTGTGTGAGGGGAGGTACGGGGGGTGGAGGTGGGGGCGGCGTTGACGGGGGCGGGAGTGGGAGCAGGAGTGCGGGTGGCGTCGGCTGAGGCGGCATCGGAGGCGTGGAGGGCATCGGCGGGGCTGGCGTAGGACGCGAATGAGGACGCGGGTGAGGAAACGAGCGCGGCCTCAGCCGAGGCTGCCGTGACCGCCGTGACCGCCGGGGCACCCGAGGAGCCCACCTCGCTCACGGTGCCGGCACCAGCACCACCAGCACCACCGGCACCCGCACTAGTGCCGGAACCACCGACACCCGCAGACCCCTGCAACACCTCACGGTGCGCGTCCCGTACCGAGGCGCCGGGCTCCACGCCCAGTTCCTCCACCAGCCTGCGCCGCAGCTCGCGGTGGACGGCCAGGGCTTCCGCCTGGCGGCCCGTACGGTGCAGTACCAGCATCAGCTGCCGGTGGAAGGCCTCCCGCAGCGGATGCTCGGCGACCAGCTCGGCGAGCTCCGGCACGAGCCCCCCGCCTCCGCCGCCGGACGCGAGCTCCGCGTCGTACCGCAGTTCGAGGGCGAGCAGCCGCGCCTCCTCGAGGCGCGGTACGAGCGCGTGCCCCGCCGCATCCGCGGGCACCCCGCCCAGCGGAGTACCGCGCCACAGCCCGAGCGCACCGGACGCGGCCTCCGCGCAGCCGTCCCAGTCACGTTCCGCGTGCGCGGCCCGCGCCCGTGCGACCAGCTGCTCGAAGACCCGTACGTCCAACTCCCCGTCGGCCACCCGCAGCCGGTACCCCGGGGGCACCGCCCGCAGCCGGCCCGGGTCGTCCAGGAGCCGGCGCAGCCGCGTCACGTGGTTCTGCAGCGAGGCGTGTGCGGACGCGGGCGGGGCGCCGCCCCACAGCGCGTCCTTGAGGGCGTCGACGGACACCACGCGGCCCGGTTCGAGCAGCAGCGCGGCCAGCAAGGCGCGGCCCTTGGCGCTCTGCACCGGCTGTGGCTCGCCCTTGGCGTCGTACACGGCAGGCGCGCCCAGGAGCCCGAACCGCAAGCCGTCGCACCGTACGTCCACGCCATCTCCCGCCAACCGTTGGCCACATGTTAGCGATCGGTTGGCGGACCCTGATGGGATCAGAACATCGGGCCCGGCCCCGCCGGTACTCGCGCGCAACGCGTAACTCGGGGGAGTGTCACCGTTGCGGCCGGGCCCGCTCAGGTTCTGCGAGGCGCTCTTAACTTCCTGACGGGGTGGGGGAGTTAAGGGGCCCGCGGAACGAGAGCGGCCGCGCCTGCGTCACCGGCCCCACGCGGGACGTACGGACGCACAGACTTCGGCCTCTCGCTCCGGCGGCCGGATACCGGCACCAGTTGCTCACGGATCGCCCACCATTCGCTCACGTGGGGCCATCGGCAGCACCTTCCGCGTACCCCCACGACCACTCGTCACCCCGCCGATTCCAACGGCACCGAGGGATCCGAGGACTCCGAGGGCTCCGACGCCTCCGACGGCACCCACACCGTGAACACCGCCCCCTCCCCCGGCGTGCTCCGCACCGTCACCGTCCCGCCGTGCCCCTCCACCAGCTGCCGGACGATCGCGAGGCCGAGCCCGCTGCCACCCGTGGACCGCGTGCGCGACTTGTCCGCGCGCCAGAAGCGGTCGAAGACGTGCGGGAGGTCGTCGGGGTCGATGCCGGTACCGGTGTCGGCGACCTCCACCACCACCGCGTCGGGCGTGGCGCGGCAGTCGATCGTGACGCTGCCGCCCTCCGGGGTGTGCCGGATCGCGTTCGAGACGAGGTTGCCGATGGCCTGCCGGAGCCGGAGCGGATCTGCGGTGAAACAGGGGTCGCCGGTCGTCGTCGCGCTCAGCCGTACGCCCGCCGCCTCGGCGCCCGCCTGGTGCGCCGCCGCGACCTGGTCGACGACGTCGGAGGCGTGCACGGGCTCGCGGTGCAGCCGGAGGGTACCGGCGTCGGCGGCGGCGAGATCCTGCAGGTCGTTGACGATGTGCTGGAGCAGCACGGCCTCTTCGAGGAGCGAGGAGACCAGCTCCGGGTCGGTGGCGACGACGCCGTCCTCGGCCGCCTCCAGCCAGCCGCGGATGTTGGACAACGGCGTACGCAGCTCATGCGCGACGTCGCTCACCATCGCCTGACGCTGATCCTCCAGCGCCTTGCGGTGGTCCTCCAGGGCCTTGCGGTGGGCGGCCATGTCATTGAAGGCGTCGGCGAGTTGACGGATCTCCCCCGCCGAACCGGCCGAGCGCGCGTTGACAGGTTCGGCCGCCTCGCCCGTCTTCATCCGCTGCGTCGCGGTGGTCAGCGCCCGCAGCGGGCGGGTCAGCCGGCTCGCGGCGAACGCGGTGACGGCGACGGTCACGGCGAGGATGCCCGCGGAGAGGCCCGCGAGCCGGGTGGTGTTGGCCCGGGAGAGGCTGAACCCCGAGGTCTCGCCCGCGCGGGCCGCCGCGCTGCGGGAACCGTCGGCGGAGGTCACGAAGAGGAGCGCGGGCGCGGAGACGTACGGTCCGAGCTGCTCGCGGCGGGCGCTGCCCAGGCAGGCGGCGGCTTTGGCGTCGGCCACGCGGGTGCCGTCCATGGGATCAGCGGGGACGGCAGGTCCGCTGGGGGTGCTGCGGGCGGCGGGGCCGCCCGGCTGGGTGGGGGTGGCCTTGGGGGCGGCGGGGCCCTCCGGCTCGGTGGGGGTGGCCTTGCGGGCGGCGGGGCCGTCCGGCTCTGCGGATGTGGCCTTGGGGGCGGCGGGGCCCTCCGGCTCGGTGGGGGTGGCCTTGGGGGCGGCGGGGCCCTCCGGCTCGGTGGGGGTGGCCTTGGGGGCGGGCGAGTAACTGTCCGCCGGGGTGGGGGTGGCGCGACTCTCCACCCGAAGCCCCGGCTCCCCACGCATGCCCGACTCGACGGGCGGACCCACCACACCGGGGGCGGGGGTCGCCCCTCCGCCCGACCGCCGCCAGGTGAGATCGAGCTCGACCGTGACGGGCGGCTGCGACCCGCGCCGCAGACACGCGTTGGTGAGCTCGTTGAGCCTCTTGAGGGCCTTGCTCTCCGTGCGGGTGGGGACGACGAGCCGCGTGTCGTTGCAGGTGAAGTCGAGAAAACGGTTCGGGTCGTTGGCGGCCTCGATGCGCGGACGCCCGCCGGGCCCCTGCACGGACCGGGCGACGACCCCGAAGTCGTGCATGCAGCCGACGACGTCGGAGGCCACCTTCGCCAGCTCGTCCCGCTCCCGCCCGGAGAGCCGGAAGGGACCGACCGCACGCGGATCGATGCGGTCGAGCCCCGCGCTGTCCTCGCCCCCGCCATCCTCGCCTGTGGTCAACGCCCCGTCGACGGCGAGCGGATCGACGACGGCCGAGGCCTTGGAGGGCAACTCGACACCGACGCGGCTCCCGTCGGCTCTCCGCGAGTCGGCGATGACGACGCGGTCCTGGGTGGTGAGGGTGATACGCCGCCCGGTCTGCCGGGCCAGCTCCCGCACGGTCTTCTCGGCGCCCTGCCACCCGGGCGCGGTCGCCGCGAGGCCGAGCAACTCGTCGTAGACACGCGCGTCGTCGGCGAGCACCTGCCCCTGCTCCTGCCGGATGGCGCCGGACGTGGTCTGCGCGGCGAGCCAGGCGGTGGCGGCGATCGACAGGACCGAGACGAGGACGGAAACCGCGAGCAGCCGAGGCAGCAGGCTCTTGCGGAACGGTATGTCACGCCCCACGACGCGCCGCCGCCCCGAGCGGCGCCCCGGGGGCCGCGGCGAAGGCCGCACCCGTGAGCTTGTAGCCGACACCGAAGACCGTCACGAGATGGCGCGGCCTACGCGGATCGACCTCGATCTTCTTGCGCAGATTCAGTACGTGTACGTCGACGGTGCGCACCGATATGTACCCCGACGATCCATGGATACGATCGAGCAGCTGGGGCCGCGTGAACACCCGCTCCGGCTCCGCCGCAAGCGCCGCGAGCAGCTCGAACTCCCCCGGGGTGCACTCGACGAGTCGCCCGTCGACGGTCACCTCGTGCCGCACCGGATCGACGGTGAGCCCACCGACACGCAGCACCCGCGGCACGGCTTCGCCGCCCTCGACGACGGGATGGTGCGTGCCCTGGGAACGCCGCAGCAGCGTACGGACGCGGGCCATCAGCTCGCGGGGGCTGTACGGCTTCGTCAGATAGTCGTCGGCACCGAGATCGAGACCGAGCAGCAGATCATCCTCGGTGGACCGAGCGGTAAGCATCAGAATCGGAATCCCGGGGGCGGGGCCGACCCCGCTCCCGTGCCCGCTCCCACCCCTCAGGACGCGGGTGACGCCGAGCCCGTCGACGCGCGGCATCATCACGTCGAGCACGAGCAGATCCGGCGGCCTGCGCCGCACCTCGTCGATCGCGGCGCGTCCGTCATGGACGACGGCGACCGTGTGGCCCTCGCGCTCCAGATAGCGGCGGACCAGCTCGGCCTGTTTCTCGTCATCCTCCGCGACCAGGACAAAAGCGCACATGGCGTCGAGCATAAGCGGGCCCGCACGGCCCCAACCGGAATCGGACAGCGGCCTGACAGGATCCACATAACTCCGGACCGGCCGCCTACGCCACGTGCTCGTCCTCGCCCTCGTCCTCGCCGTCGTGAGGCACGACCACGACCTGAAACTCATCCTCGTACACGACCCGCCCAGGATCCGAGGACCGCACCACCCGACACTCGACGCCGTGCGCGTCGAGAATCTCCAGGTAGCCGGGTACGCGCTCGATGAGATGGGTGGCGGTGACCTTGAACCAGGCGACGGCGCAGGGGTTCACTTCGGGGTCGTAGACGGTGGGGTCGACGGTCGAGGGGTCCGGATAGGCGCTGTCGTACCAATCGTTGTTGGTACGCCGAAACAGCTCTTGCTCGGCAGTCAACTTCCCCGCTTTGGCGAGGTTGTTGACCAGCCCGAACACCCCGGTGAAATGGCCCCGCTGATGGCGCGCGGGCGACTGAAACCGAACGTAGGACTCGACGTCATCAATCATCGCGGCATCCTCGCACTCCGCGACGCGGACGCAAGCACGATTTCCCCCTCCCACCGACCCGCCACCGTGCAACCGCTCCGCCGCCATCTCAACCGGACAGATATTTCCCACGCAGACGCAGGATTGGCCGGTTGGGGTGGGATTTTTCGGCGGGTGGGCGCGCGACGCACCCGACACCCCACACCGAGGTCACCGAGCCGGCGACGCCGCAGGCGCACCCATACGGCCCGCTCCACCTCGCGCCCACCCCCCACCACCCCGAAGGTGGTCCGCATGAACCGCACCAAGACCGCCCGCACCAAGCCCGCCCGCGCCCAAGCCACCCGCATCGCAACCACCGCAACCACCACAGCCCTCCTCACCCTCCTCGCCCTCTCCACCACCGCCTGCTCGGAGAGCGACGTGGACAAGGCCAAGGACAGGGCCGCCTCCGCCACGGCCAAGGCGGGCGAAGCCGTCTCGTCAGCGACGGAAGCCGCCGCCTCCAAGATGGCCGAGGTGAAGGACGGGGTGGACTCGAAGGGCGACGTAAAGGTCGAGGGCCCCACCAAGTCAGAGGGAGACAGAACAACAGCCGAGGTCACGGCCACCAACCCCAAGGACAAGAAGGCGGACTACACGATCTCCGTCAACTTCCGCGACAACGACGGCAATCTCCTCGACACGGCCGTCCTCAACATCACCGACGTAGAGCCCGGCAAGTCGAAGTCAGGCACGGCCCGCAGCAACCGCTCCCTCTCAGGCACCCCCAAGGCGGAAATCAGCAGAGCACTACGCCACTGACTCAAGGAACGATCGAGCGCCAGATCCTCTCCGGCAGGACCCGCGCGGCCTGGTCAAGATCCACGTCGTCGAAACCGGCGAGCCAACGACGGGCGGTGGCAACGACGGGCCCCAGGACCAGCCCCTCGAGCAGAGCCATGGGGATCGGGGCGACCTCACCCGAGTCGACGTGCTGCTGCATCCAGGCGGTCAGCGGCGACAGCCTGGCCTCCTGGGCGTCACGGATCTGCCGGGCCTGAGCCATCCCGAGCCGGTCGGCGTACGAGGAGTGCAGGAGACGGGCGGCCTCAGGGTTCTCCTGGATGAACTTCATGTAGGCCCGCACGAGGGCGCGGATACCGGTCCTGGCCGTACGGGACCGCTCCACGGAAGCAGCCATCTCGACGAGCAGCCGCCCGAGCCAGCGCTGCAACAGGGCGCTCATGAGCCCGTCGACGCTGCCGAAGTGGTGGTAGAGACTCCCGAGACTGACACCACTGGCCTTGGTGAGCGCACCGACGGTCACGCCTTGCTCGCCGGAGTCGGCAAACACCCGGAGCGCGGCATCCAGGAGTCGGTCGGCGGTCTCTTCGCCACGTTGTTGCTTGGGGCTCATGGTGGCCCAAGCCTAGAGCACCCACCCCCTAGGCCCAGCCAAGCCACTTCTAGAGCACTTTTCTAGAAAAACACTCCACCAACGCAGTCCACGGGCCCCATACTGACCCGGTGCCCGAACCCACGACGCCAGCACCACGACCAGCCCCCCGCCCGCGCAACTCCGGCCCCGGCTCCACGGCCCGCGGCTGCCTGACAGCACTGGGCGCCGTCGGCGCCGTGGTCGTTCTCATCCTGCTGCTGACCCAGGGGCAGGACGACAACACCGGCACCACCACCGACAACGCAGCCCCCACCCCCTCGACAAGCGGAACTCCCTACACCCCACCCACCAGCACAAGCACGCCCTCGTACACAAGCGCCCCCACCTCCCCCGCCACGGCCGCCCCCACGAGCCAGGCCCCCACCCCCTTCAGATCGGGCACCTGCCTCAACGGCACGCTGCCGGACTCCACGACGGCACAGGAGGTCAACGACGTGGAAGAGGTGTCATGCTCGGCGTCCGACGCCCACTACGAGGTGATCCAGACGATCCCCATGACATCGGAGATGAGCCGCTGCAACGAAAACCCCAGAACGCAGTACGCCTTCTCGTACCGCTACACCCTCAACGGCTCGACGATCAACGAGTACGTCTACTGCTTGATAGGCCTGGGCACCTACGCCCGCTGAGGCCGCCCCGCCCGGAATCCACGACGCCCCACCCGCAAAACGGCAAAGCAAAAGCCCCAGGTCACGGCGAGTGAGTCCTGGGGCTTCAGCGGAGCCGCCTTCGGGATTCGAACCCGAGACCTACGCATTACGAGTGCGTTGCTCTGGCCATCTGAGCTAAGGCGGCGCACGCGTCCCGCACCTATGGTGCGATCAGCAGCGACGCCAAGTCTACACAGTTTCCGGGGGTGCTCCGCACACCCCCGGCGGGCGGACCTCCTGGGCCCGCGTCAACCCTGTGAGCAGCGCTTTCCGTCGTCCGGGGCCTTGCCGTCCAGCAAGTAGGCGTTGATCGCCGAGTCCACGCACTTGCTGCCCCGGCCGTACGCCGTGTGGCCGTCGCCCTCGTAGGTGAGCAGCTTGCCGGAGGAGAGCTGGTCGGCCAGGGCCTCGGCCCAGCGGTAGGGGGTCGCCGGGTCGCGCGTGGTGCCGACCACGACGATCGGAGCCGCGCCTTCCGCCTTGATGCGGTGCGGCTCGCCCGTCGCCTTCACCGGCCAGTACGAGCAGTTCAGCGAGGCCCAGGCCAGGCCCTCGCCGAAGACCGGGGACGCCTTCTCGAAGTCCGGGAGCGACTTCTTCACGTCGGCGGGCGTCTTGAAGGCCGGGGGCAGGTCCAGGCAGTTCACGGCGGCGTTGGCGAACATGAGGTTCGCGTACGTTCCGTCGGCGTCGCGCTCGTAGTAGCTGTCGGAGAGCGAGAGAAGCGGCGCGCCGTCCTTTTCCTTCATCGCGGCGGACAGCGCCGTGCGCAGTTGCGGCCAGGCGCCCTCGTCGTACATCGCCGCGATCACGCCGGTCGTGGCGAGCGCCTCGCCGAGTTTGCGGCCGTCGGAGTCGCCCGCGGGGAGCGGCGCGCGGTCCAGTTCGTCGAAGAACGACTTGAGGCGCTTGCCCGCGTCCGTCGCGTCCTCCGTGCCCAGGGGGCAGTCCGACCGGCGCACGCACTCCTTCGCGAACGACGTGAACGCCGTCTCGAAGCCCGCCGTCTGGTCGCGGTTCATGCGGCGCGCCGGCAGGGACGGGTCCATCGCGCCGTCCAGGACGAGGCGGCCGACCCGGTCGGGGTAGAGCCCGGCGTACGTCGCTCCCAGGAACGTGCCGTACGAGGCGCCCACGTAACTCAGCTTCTCGTCGCCGAGGACCCCTCGCAGGATGTCCATGTCGCGGGCCGCCTCGACCGTGGAGACATGCGGCAGCACCTCGCCGGAGTTCTTCTCGCAGCCGGCCGCGAACTTCTTGAAGGAGTCCGACAGTTCGGCGGTTTCGCGCTCGTCGTCGGGGGTGACGTCGGTCTGCGTGTACGCGTCCATCTGCTTGCCGTCGAGGCAGGTGACGGGCTCGCTGCGGGCCACACCGCGCGGGTCGACGGCGGCCATGTCGTACCGCGCGCGGACCTCCTCGGGGTAGCCGAGGGCCGCGTACGACTGGAGGTAGCCGATCGCCGAGCCGCCGGGGCCGCCCGGGTTGACCAGCAGCGAGCCCAGGCGCTTGCCGGGGCCCGTGGCCTTCTTGCGGGAGACGGCGAGCTTGATCTGCGGGCCGTCCGGCTTCGCGTAGTCCAGCGGCGCCCGCATCGTGGAGCACTCGAAGCCGGGGGCGCCGCATTCGCGCCAGCTCAGCTTCTGGTCGTAGTACGGAGCCAGCTCCTGCGGGGTGGCACGGGGCAGCGCGGCCATGGACGCGTCCGCCGTCGAGCTCCCGGCCGAACAGCCGGAAATGAGCAGTCCGGCGGCCAGGAACACGGTCGCGGGGGTGCGGAGTCCTCTGATGCGCATCACGTGAGCCTAACGCTATGCGTTGACCGCGTTACGCAATGTGCTCGTACGGGTGACTGCGCCGACCGGGGTAGAACGAGGGGCAGCCCCTCGTTCTACCCCGCCCGCAGCGCCACCGTCATCGCCTCCACCGCCAGCAGCGGTGCCACATTGCGGTCCAGTGCGGTGCGGCAGGCGCTGATCGCCTCGATGCGGCGCAGGGTGGACTCGGGTGACGTGCCGCGCGCCAGGCGCTCCAGCATGTCGAGCACCTCCGTGTTGGCCAGGGCCACGCGCGAGCCGAGCTGCAGGGTGAGCACGTCGCGGTAGACACCGGTCAGTTCGATGAGCGCGAGGTCGAGGCTGTCCCGCTGGGTGCGGGTCCTGCGGCGCTTCTGGCGGTCCTCGAGTTCCTTCATGACGCCCGCCGTGCCGCGCGGCATCCGGCCGCCCTTCTCCGCCCCGAGCGCCGCCTTCAGGTCGTCGGTCTCCTTGACGTCGACTTCCTCGGCGACCTGCTTCGCGTCGTCGCCCGCCGTGTCGATCAGCTCCTGGGCGGCCTTGAGACAGCCGCCGATGTCCTGCACCCGCATGGGCAACTTGAGCACGGCGGCACGGCGCTCGCGGGCCCGCGGGTCGGTCGCGAGGCGGCGGGCGCGGCCGATGTGCCCCTGGGTGGCGCGCGCGGCGGCGGAGGCGACGTCCGGCTCGATGCCGTCACGCCGGACGAGTACGTCGGCGACGGCGTCCACCGGAGGCGTACGCAGCGTCAGGTGGCGGCAGCGGGAGCGGATGGTGGGCAGCACGTCCTCCAGCGAGGGCGCGCAGAGCAGCCATACGGTGCGGGGGGCGGGCTCTTCCACGGCCTTCAGCAGGACGTTGCCCGCGCCCTCGGTGAGGCGGTCGGCGTCCTCCAGGACGATGACCTGCCAGCGACCGCTGGCGGGCGAGAGCTGGGCCCGCCTGACCAGGTCGCGGGTCTCCTTGACGCCGATGGACAGCAGGTCCGTACGCACCACCTCGACGTCGGCGTGCGTGCCGACCAGACTCGTGTGGCATCCGTCGCAGAAGCCGCAGCCGGGGGCGCCGCCGAGCGCGCGGTCCGGGCTCGTGCACTGGAGCGCGGCCGCGAAGGCGCGGGCGGCGGTGGACCGCCCGGAGCCGGGCGGTCCGGTGAAGAGCCAGGCGTGCGTCATCTTCGACGCCTCGGGCCGCGGGGAGCCCGAGGCCACGGCGGTGACCAGTGTGTCGGCGTCACGGGCGGCGGCGCCGAGCTGCTCGCTCACCCGCTCCTGGCCCACCAGGTCGTCCCATACGGTCATCGGTCACCGCCTCCGCCCTGCACACCCTGCGTCGCGCCCCGCACGTCACGTCGCGCTGTCGAATTCATTGTGGAGCACGCCACTGACAACGCGGGTCGCGGCACTGACAACACGGTGACAGCGCCGCGACCACGCGGTCCGCTCGCCCGCCCGGCGAGGCTCAGCGCTTGTTCCGCCCCCGGCCGCCGCGACCACCACCGCGGCCACCGCCCCGGCCGTCCTCGTCCTCGTCCCGGTCCCCCAGCAACTCGTCCGCCAGGGTCGGCAGATCGTCCAGCGGAGTCTCCTCCGCCCAGTCCGAACGAGGCCGCTGGACGGGCTCCCCGTGCTCGTCGACCTGGGGCAGCTCACGGGTGCGGTCGTTGCCGCCCTCGGGCCGCTCGTCGCGGAAGTACCCCGGTGGCACCTTGTCCTCCCGTACGGAAGGCAGCACGGCCGTCTCGTCGGCGGCACCCGGCACGGGCGGCTGCGGCAGGACCTCGGTCTCCTCCGAGCCGCGGGTGTCCTGCACCTGCGGAAGCACCGCGGTCTCGTCGGCGGCACCCGGCGCGGACGCGGACGGCGCGGACGCACCGGGCTTCACGACGGGCGTGGGGATCGTCGTCTCGTTGTCCGGCACGGCATCCCGCACGGCATCCGAAGGGGCCGCGGCCTCGGACGCAGCGGGAGCCGCCTTCGAAACGGGACCCGCCTTGGGAGCCGGAGCAGAAGCCGGCTTCGGAGCCGGAGCAGAAGCCGGCTTCGGAGCCGGAGCCGCCTTGGGCGCCGGAGCCGCCGCGCTAGCCGCAGCCGCGGCAGCAGCCGCCGCCGAAGCCGCCGCGAGGCGTCGCGCCTCCTCGGCCCGCAGCAGTGCCTCTTCCGCCTTGCGCTGCTTCTCCACGCGGCGCGCCTCGGCCTCGGCCCGGAGCCGCGCCTCTTCCTCCGCCTCGCGGCGGCGTCGCGCCTCCTCCGCCGCCCGCACCTTCTCCTCGGCGAGCAGGCGGGCCTGCTCCTCCTCGGCCTTGCGCTTGGCCTCCTCGGCGCGCTGCCTGGCCTCCTCGGCCTGGCGCTCGGCCTCGCGGCGCTGCGCCTCCTCCAGCTCGCGGCGCTTGCGCTCCTCCTCCTCGGCGCGGAGCTTGGCGAGCTGCTCCTGGCGCTCGCGCTCGATCCGCTCCTCCTCGGCCTTGCGCGCGGCTTCTTCCTCGGCCTTGCGGCGCGCCTCTTCCTCGGCTGCCTTGCGGGCCTCTTCCTGTGCCTTCACCTCGGCCTCGGAGAGCGGCAGCATCAGGTCGAGCCGGTGCCGGGCGACGGTGGTGACCGCCTCCGGCTCCTGGGCGGCGTCGATCACCAGATAGCGCCCCGGGTCGGCGGCGGCGAGCGTCAGGAAACCGGACCGCACGCGCGCGTGGAACTCGGCGGGCTCCGACTCAAGTCGGTCGGGGGCCTCCGTGAACCGCTCGCGGGCGGCTTCCGGCGCCACGTCGAGCAGCACCGTCAGATGCGGCACGAGGCCGGCCGTCGCCCACCGCGAGATGCGGGCGATCTCGGTCGGGGACAGATCACGGCCCGCGCCCTGATAGGCCACGGACGAGTCGATGTAGCGGTCGGAGATGACCACCGCGCCCCGCTCAAGGGCGGGACGTACGACCGTGTCGACGTGCTCGGCGCGGTCGGCGGCGTACAGGAGCGCCTCGGCGCGGTGCGAGAGACCGGCCGACGACACGTCGAGCAGGATCGACCGCAGCCGCTTGCCGACCGGCGTGGCACCCGGCTCGCGCGTCACGACGACCTCATGGCCCTTGGCCCGGATCCACTCGGCGAGCGCCTCGGCCTGCGTGGACTTGCCCGCGCCGTCACCGCCCTCCAGGGCGATGAAGAAGCCCGTGGGGGCGATCCCCTGCACGGGGTCGTCGCCCCCGCGCAGCGCGTCCCGCAGGTCGTGACGCAGCGGCACGCCCTGCCGGTCGTCGATCTTGGCGAGGACCAGCGCGGCCACCGGCAGGAGCAGCGCGCCCACCAGCATCAGCGTGAAGGCGGCGCCTCCGTGGTCGAACACGAACTTTCCGTTGACGAAGCGGTGCGGCCCGATCGCCGCGGCGACCACGGGGGCGATGAGCGCGCCGAGCGCGACGAAGAGGCGTACGACCGCCTGGAGATGCTCCGTCGTGCGCGCCCTGCGGTAGTCCTCGACCTCCTGGTCGAGGAGCGCGTGCCCGGTGTGCGCGGCGACGCCCGCGGCCACTCCGGCGAGCGCGAGGAGCAGCAGCACGGTCGTCACGTCGGGCACGAGGCCCGCGGCGAGCAGCGCGACGCCGGTGAGGGCGATCGCGAGCGCGAGCAGCCTGCGGCGCGAGAGCGAGGGCAGCAGCGAGGGTGCCGTACGGATGCCGACGACGGTGCCGCCGGTCAGCGCGAGGACGACCAGGCCGTACGTGACGGGCCCGCCGTCCAGGTCCTTGGCGTGCAGCACGGCGACCGCGACGGAGGCCGCGACGGCCCCGGCGATCGCGGCGCAGGCGGCGACGAGCAGCGGGATCGCGCCGGTGCGGCCCCGGTCGGTGCCGCTGCCGGTGCGCGGCCTGCGCAGCCCTTCGAGCGGGCTACGCGCGCGTGGCGTCTGCGTGGCGGGAAGTTCGAGGACGACGACGATCGACAGCGAGGCCGCGAAGAGCCCGGCGGCGACGAACGAGGCGAGCCCCGCCTGGTGCGCCTCGAACCAGTCGAGCCCGGCGCCGAGGAGGTTCCCGATCAGCGTGACGGCGACGAGCGCGGCGGCCGCGATGGGCAGCGCCACGAAGCCCGTACGCAGCGACAGGCGCCGCAGTGCGTCCATGTGGTCCGGCAGCGGCCGCACCGTGGCGCCCTCCAGGGGCGGCGCGGGCAGCAGCGCGGGCGCCGCGCTCTCCCGGCAGACCGTCCAGAAGCGTTCGGCGACGCCGATCACGAAGGCGGTCACGAGCAGCATCGCGAGCGCGTTGTCCGGGGTCCAGTCGATCCACAGCGGCGCGACGATCAGCAGCGCGGCCCGCAGGCCGTCCGAGGCGACCATCGTCCAGCGCCGGTCGAGCGGCCCGTCCGGTGACGTGAGCGAGCTCAGCGGTCCCAGCAGAACCGCCCCGAAGAGCAGCGTCGCGAGAATGCGGGCCCCGAAGACGGCGGTGACCGCGAAGGCGACCCCGCGATACCCGCCCCCGAACGCCCCTTCGGCGATGGCCGCTTGCAGAGCGAGCACCACCAGGACAAGGAGGGCGAGGGCATCGCCGACACCGCCGACGAGCTGGGCGCTCCAGAGCCGCTTCAGTTGCGGCACGCGCAGCAAGGCGCGGACAGCACGCTCTCGGGAATCTGCGACCAGGGCGTCGTCGGGGGCCGGGTTTCCGACCGTTGGCTGCTCGGCACGCGTCATCCGTCCAGCCTATCCGGACGGTGTGACACTCCGAAGGGGCGCCCGAACAAACAGGCGCCCCTTCGGTTCACACATTCACATCGCCGTCACCAGGTGACGTACGCGGCTGCCTACTCGGCGTCGGACGCCTTCGCGGCCGAAGCAGCGGTCTTCTTGGCGGCCGCCGTCTTCGTAGTGGTCTTCTTCGCGGCCGTCGTCTTCTTGGCGGCCGTTTTCTTCGCAGCCGAAGCTGCCGTCTTCTTGGCGGCGGTCTTCTTGGCCGGGGCCTTCTTCGCCGCCTTCTTGGCGGTCTTCTTGGCCGGACCCTTCGCCCGCTTCTCGGCGAGCAGTTCGTAGCCCCGCTCGGCGGTGATGTCCTCGACGCTGTCGGCGGCCCGCAGGGTCGCGTTGGTCTCGCCGTCCGTGACGTACGCCCCGAAGCGGCCGTCCTTGACGACGACGGGCTTCCCGCTGACCGGGTCCTCGCCGAGCTCCTTGAGCGGCGGCTTGGCGGCGGCCCGCCCGCGCTGCTTGGGCTGGGCGTAGATCGCGAGGGCCTCTTCCAGCGTGATGCTGAAGAGCTGCTCCTCGGTCTCGATGGACCGCGAGTCCGTGCCCTTCTTCAGATACGGGCCGTAGCGGCCGTTCTGCGCGGTGATCTCCACGCCTTCGGCGTCCACCCCGACCACACGCGGCAGGGACATCAGCTTCAGGGCGTCCTCGAGCGTCACCGTGTCGAGCGACATGGACTTGAAGAGCGAGGCCGTCCGCGGCTTGACCGCGTTCTTGCCCGTCTTCGGAGTGCCCTCGGGGAGCACCTCGGTGACGTACGGGCCGTAGCGACCGTCCTTGGCGATGATCTCGTGGCCCGACGTGGGGTCGGTGCCGAGCGCGAAGTCACCGCTCGGCTTGGCGAGCAGCTCCTCGGCGTACGCGACGGTCAGCTCGTCCGGCGGCAGGTCGTCGGGCACGTCGGCGCGCTGGTGGCCCTCGGAGTCCTTCTCGCCGCGCTCGATGTACGGGCCGTAGCGGCCGACGCGCAGCAGGATGCCGTCGCCGACGGGGAAGGAGGAGATCTCCCGGGCGTCGATCGCGCCCAGGTCGGTCACCAGTTCCTTGAGCCCGCCGAGGTGGTCGCCGTCGCCGTTGCCCGCGCTGGAGGCGACACCGGAGTCGTCGCCCTCGCCGAAGTAGAACCGCTTCAGCCACGGCACGGCCTGCGCCTCGCCCCGCGCGATGCGGTCGAGGTCGTCCTCCATGCGTGCGGTGAAGTCGTAGTCGACGAGCCGCCCGAAGTGCTTCTCCAGGAGGTTGACCACGGCGAAGGACAAGAAGGACGGCACGAGGGCCGTGCCCTTCTTGAAGACGTAACCGCGGTCGAGGATCGTGCCGAGGATCGACGCGTACGTCGACGGGCGGCCGATCTCGCGCTCTTCGAGCTCCTTGACCAGCGAGGCCTCGGTGTAGCGGGCCGGCGGCTTCGTCGCGTGGCCGTCGACGGTGATCTCGTCGGCGGTCAGCGCGTCGCCCTCGTTGACCTGCGGGAGCCTGCGCTCACGGTCGTCGAGCTCGGCGTTCGGGTCGTCCGCGCCCTCTACGTAGGCCTTCATGAAGCCGTGGAAGGTGATGGTCTTGCCGGACGCGCTGAACTCGGCGTCGCGGCCGTCGGCGGCCGTGCCACCGATCTTCACCGTGACGGAGTTTCCGGTCGCGTCCTTCATCTGGGAGGCGACGGTCCGCTTCCAGATCAGTTCGTAGAGCCGGAACTGGTCGCCGGTCAGACCGGTCTCGGCGGGCGTGCGGAAACGATCACCCGAGGGGCGGATCGCCTCGTGCGCCTCCTGCGCGTTCTTGACCTTCCCGGCGTACGTACGGGGCTTGTCCGGCAGGTAGTCGCTGCCGTACAGCTGCGTGACCTGCGCGCGAGCGGCGGTGATCGCCGTGTCGGACAGCGTCGTGGAGTCCGTACGCATGTAGGTGATGAAGCCGTTCTCGTACAGCTTCTGGGCCACCTGCATCGTGGCCTTCGCGCCGAAGCCGAGCTTGCGGCTGGCCTCCTGCTGCATCGTCGTCGTACGGAACGGCGCGTACGGAGAGCGGCGGTAGGGCTTGGACTCGACGGAGCGGACCGCGAACCTGGTGTTCTCCAGGGCCGTGGCCAGCGCGCGGGCGTTGGTCTCGTCCAGGTGCAGGGTGTCGGACTTGAGCTGTCCGACCGAGTTGAAGTCGCGGCCCTGGGCGATGCGCTTGCCGTCGACCGTGGTGAGGCGCGCGACGAGCTGCGAGGGGTCGGAGGCGTCACCGGTGCGGCCGGTGCCGAAGGTGCCCGTCAGGTCCCAGTACTCGGCGGAGCGGAAGGCGATGCGCTCGCGCTCACGCTCGACGACGAGGCGGGTCGCCACGGACTGGACGCGGCCGGCCGACAGGCGCGGCATGACCTTCTTCCACAGGACCGGCGAGACCTCGTAGCCGTAGAGACGGTCGAGGATGCGGCGGGTCTCCTGGGCGTCGACCATGCGCTTGTTGAGCTCGCGCGGGTTGGCGACGGCGCCCTGGATCGCGGCCTTGGTGATCTCGTGGAAGACCATCCGCTTGACCGGGACCTTGGGCTTCAGGACCTCGAGGAGGTGCCACGCGATGGCTTCGCCCTCGCGGTCCTCATCGGTGGCGAGGAAGAGTTCGTCGGAGTCCTTCAGCAGGTCCTTGAGCTTCTTGACCTGCGCCTTCTTGTCGGCGTTGACGACATAGATGGGCTCGAAGTCGTTCTCGACGTCCACGCCGAGGCGGCGCACCTCGCCGGTGTACTTGTCGGGTACCTCCGCGGCGCCGTTGGGGAGGTCGCGGATGTGCCCGACGCTCGCCTCGACTACGTAGCCGGGGCCGAGGTAACCCTTGATCGTCTTCGCCTTGGCAGGCGACTCGACGATGACGAGTCGGCGGCCGCCCTTTGCGGTCTCGCTGGTCGGGGACAACTTCGCTCTTCTCTCCGGTCGGTACTCGGGGCCGTGCTGCGTGGCTTCGGGGCCATGCTGCGTGGCCTCGCTCGGTGCGCTTGAGTTGCGCTGACGCTGCGGAGTGTGACGGTACATCCCGCCCCCGTGTCAAACGGGAAAAGCCCGCAACGGCCACTCGAACGGTAACCCGACTACCGCCATTCCTGCCGCCCGGAGTGGCGACCTGCCCTTTGACCACCGGCTTCACCACCGGGTCGGCACCGGCGCCGGGCCTACGGCCCGTACGCGTCCCGCGGCCACCGGCCGCTTCCGGTCAGAGGCGAGTGAAACACCACAGTCCGAGCACCAGTGCGCCCGAGCCGGCGAGCGCGGCGAGTGTCGCCGATGCGACAGGGTTCACACCGTCGGCGACCGGCGCGCGGTGTGCCACGCGTGCCCCGGTCCACAGCAGCAGTCCCGCTCCGAACAGCGCGAACACCGTGCCCGCGAAGATCGCTGGTCCACTCTCCATGTCATTGCCTCCCCGTACCGAGTTCCCGGATCGGCAAACTGACACGCCCGGGAATCCGGGGCGCGAACCTCGGGTGAACGGAGGGCGCCCGGCCAGAAACACCGGCCGCCGCCCGGCCCGACTCGACCGGAACCGATCGCCGCGGGGCTGGTTCGTGCAGTCCACCTTCTCGATGTACGCCGGGCGGTCGCCGACGTCCATCCATCCCACCCACAACGCGGGATCCATCTCCGCGAAACGTACGAGACACGCCGTACGCGTACCGCCAACGGCCCGGCGGTCCCGCGCGTCGGCGGCAGGGGACGACAGGCCGCCTACAGGTCGACCGGCTCCAGGAAGCCCTGCTCGACGAGGAGCCGGATCTGCGCGGGCGTGCGGTCCCGCAGCAACACGGGGTCCTCGCCCACCAGTTGCGCGATGGCGTCGAGAATCCGCCCGGCGCTCAGCGTGCCGTCGCACACGCCGGCGAAGCCCGCGCCCACCGTGTCCACCTTGGTGGCCCGCCGCATCCCGCGGTGCTGGCGCAGCACGACGTGCTCGGGGTCCTCGGCGCCGGGCAGCCCGACCTGCTCCTGCACGACCTCGTCCGCGAGCTTGAAGTGCCCAGCGAGCAGCGCGGCGTCGTCGTGCGTCCGCAGGAAGTCCTGCCGCGCGAAGTGCTCCCGCACCGTCTCGCCCAGCGGCTGCTCGACGGGGTGCGGCCACTCCTCGACGGTCACGGACGGCTCGGCGGGCCCGGCCCCTGCCGCGGACTTGCGCAGCGTGATCCACCCGAACCCGACCGCGCGTGTCTTGCGGGCGTCGAACTCGTCGAGCCACGCGTCGTATCGCGCCGCGTACTCCTCGGGGTCCGTGCGATGGTCCCCGGCGTCGCGCAGCCACAGCTCGGCGTACTGCGTGACGTCCTGCACCTCACGCTGCACGATCCACGCGTCGCATCCGCGCGGCACCCATGACCGGAGCCGCTCGGTCCACTCCTCGCCTTCCACGTGCTGCCAGTTGGCGAGGAAGTGCGCATACCCCCCTTCGTTCAACCGCTCCCCTGCCTGCTGAACGAGCGACCGGCACAGATCGTCCCCGCCCATCCCGCCGTCGCGGTAGGTGAGCCGCGCTCCGGGCGAGATCACGAACGGCGGATTGGACACGATCAGGTCGTACGTCTCCTCGCCCACGGGTTCGAAGAGGGAGCCTTCGCGCAGGTCCGCCTCAGGAGCGCCGGACAGCGCCAGCGTGAGCCGCGTGATGTGCAGCGCACGGGGGTTGAGGTCGGTCGCCGTCACCCGCGTCGCGTGTTGCGCGGCGTGCAACGCCTGGATGCCGGAGCCGGTGCCGAGGTCAAGAGCGCTGGCCACAGGCGTACGCACGGTGAGTCCGGCGAGCGTCGTCGACGCCCCGCCGACTCCCAGGACGACGCCTTCGTCATGGCTGCCGATGCCACCGGCGCCGCCGACCGCGCACCCCAGGTCCGAGACGATGAACCAGTCCTCGCCGCCCGGCCCGCCGTAGGGCCGTACGTCCACCGTCGCCTTCAGCGCGCCCTCACCGTCCGCCGCCGACAGCCAACCGCTCTCCTGTAGAGGGCCGACCGGCAAAACGGCCGCCACGCGCGCGTGCGGCACCGAACGCTGCAGCAGGAAGAGCCGTACGAGCGTCTCCAGCGGGCCTTCGCCGCGGGTGGCCCGCAGTGCGGGCACGGTCTCGCTGCGGGCGAGCGCCGTGTAGGCGGGCGCCCCGAGCAGCTCCAGCAGCCCGTCAGCGGTGAAGTCGGCCTCCAGCAGGGCTTCCCGCAACTGGGCGGAGACGTCGGCACGATCGGACGAGGGCAGGGGGGCGCTAGCGATACTCACCCCCTCATTGTGACCCGCATTCGCTTGTATTTACCGCTGTGGGCAATCGTTCCGCAGGGCGGAACGGGTGGGCACAGCCCGAAGCTGCCGGGGCACGGGCAACGAGACGCTGCCCCGGCGCCGGGGGATCTTTCCCAAGGCTCCGGGGCAGCAGGCAAGAAGGGGGGCAACCCTTAGGCCGCCGAAGGCGTGGCGCTGGCCGACTTGCAGCTCTCCTGCTTGCTCATCGCCTTGCCCACCTCGCCCTCCTGCAACTTCTCCAGCGCCTCGTTGCCGCTCTTGCTCAGCTTGTCCAGCTCGCCCGCGACGCTCTTGAGTCCGTCCGCGAAGTCCGCCTGGTTCTTGGTGTCCAGGCCGTCGACCTTCTTCTTCAGGTCGCCGTACGACTTGGAGATGGCGTTCAGTTCCTTGACCGCGTCGTCGGTCTTCTTCTGGCCGCCGTCGACCGGCGGGGCGCCCGCGTCCTTCACCGCGGCGCCCATCGCCTTGTAGGCGTCGGACATGTCCTGGAACGCCTTGGAGTCGGTCTTCTGGACGTCCTCCGGCGAGCTGTTGTCCGAGGTCTCCTTCTGGATCGCGGCGTTGGCGGCGGCGATCTTCTTCGACTGCGGCTGAACCGAGTCACAGACGTCCTTGGCCCAGGAGTCCAGCTTCTCGTTGCCGTCGTCGCTGCAGCCCGACAGCGCCAGTACCAGTACCGCACCGCCGGACAGTGCGGCTGCAAGCTTCTTGTTCACCGGATTGGTCCCTTCCATGGCTCTCGGCCCCGGAACTTACACGCCAACCGGGTTACAACCGCATGCCGGGGGTCCGGTACCACCCCTATTGAAGCCATTTGCACCAAGGGGAGAGCGCATGAGAAGGCTCACCAGGCAGCGCACGGCACACACGAAAGGCGGACGCCGCGTCAAGACGCGCCGCCCGCCCCTGTGTTGGGCAGAGTCTGACCCGGCGTTACGAGACCACGGCCGGATCAGGCGAGCTTTTTACCGGCTCCGCACCACCCTCCTCCTCGTCGCCCACGGCGATGCCCCGCCTCTTGGAGACGTACACCGCGCCGATGATGACGAGGATCGAGAGCACCGCGATCAGTGCCCGCATCCCCGCGCTCGCGTCGTCCCCGTAGCTGAACTGGACGACCGCGGGCGCGATGAGCAGCGCCACCAGGTTCATCACCTTCAGGAGCGGGTTGATCGCGGGCCCCGCGGTGTCCTTGAACGGGTCACCGACGGTGTCACCGATCACCACCGCGGCATGGGCCTCACTGCCCTTGCCGCCGTGGTGGCCGTCCTCGACGAGCTTCTTCGCGTTGTCCCAGGCACCACCGGAGTTGGCGAGGAAGACCGCCATCAGCGTGCCGGTGCCGATCGCGCCCGCCAGGAACGAGCCGAGCGCGCCGACGCCGAGCGAGAAGCCGACCGCGATCGGCGTGAGCACGGCGAGCAGACCTGGCGTGGCCAGCTCGCGCAGCGCGTCCTTGGTGCAGATGTCGACGACGCGCCCGTACTCCGGTTCCTCGGAGTAGTCCATGATCCCGGGGCGCTCGCGGAACTGCCGCCGCACCTCGTAGACCACCGCTCCGGCCGACCTCGACACCGCGTTGATCGCGAGCCCCGAGAAGAGGAAGACGACCGCGGCGCCCAGGATCAGGCCGACCAGATTGTTGGGCTGCGAGATGTCCATGACCAGGTTCATCGGGGCGCCGTCGCCCATTTTCTCGCCGACGTCCTTGGCCGCGCTCGCGATGGCGTCGCGATACGAGCCGAAGAGCGCCGCGGCCGCGAGGACGGCCGTGGCGATGGCGATGCCCTTGGTGATGGCCTTGGTGGTGTTGCCGACGGCGTCCAGGTCGGTGAGGACCTGCGCGCCGGCGCCTTCGACGTCACCGGACATCTCGGCGATGCCCTGCGCGTTGTCGGAGACCGGACCGAAGGTGTCCATGGCGACGATCACGCCGACCGTGGTGAGCAGGCCGGTTCCGGCGAGCGCCACCGCGAACAGGGCGAGCATGATCGACGTGCCGCCGAGCAGGAACGCCCCGTAGACGCCGAGCCCGATCAGGAGCGCGGTGTAGACGGCCGATTCGAGCCCGATCGAGATACCGGCCAGGACGACGGTGGCCGGTCCGGTGAGGGACGTCTTGCCGATGTCCTTCACCGGACGCCTGCTGGTCTCCGTGAAGTAGCCGGTGAGCTGCTGGATCAGCGCGGCCATGACGATGCCGATCGCGACGGCGACGACCGCGAGGACCCGCGGATCGCCGTCGTGACCGGCGATCGCCGTGTCCGTGACACCGTTCAGGTCGGAGTACGAGCCCGGCAGGTAGACGTAGACCGCCGCGGCCACGAGCGCCAGCGAGATGAACGCGGAGATGAAGAACCCGCGGTTGATGGCGGTCATGCCGCTGCGGTCGGAGCGCCTGGGCGCCACCGCGAAGATCCCGATCATCGCCGTCACGACGCCGATCGCCGGAACGATCAGCGGGAAGGCGAGTCCGGAGTCGCCGAAGGCGACCTTGCCGAGGATCAGCGCGGCGACCAGGGTCACGGCGTACGACTCGAAGAGGTCGGCGGCCATGCCCGCGCAGTCGCCGACGTTGTCGCCCACGTTGTCGGCGATGGTCGCGGCGTTCCTCGGGTCGTCCTCCGGAATGCCCTGCTCGACCTTGCCGACCAGGTCGGCGCCGACGTCGGCGGCCTTGGTGAAGATGCCGCCGCCGACACGCATGAACATCGCGATCAGCGCCGCCCCGAGGCCGAAGCCTTCCAGGACCTTCGGCGCGTCGGCCGCGTAGACGAGCACCACACAGGAGGCGCCCAGAAGACCGAGCCCCACCGTGAACATGCCGACAACGCCGCCCGTGCGGAAAGCGATCTTCATGGCCTTGTGTGAAACGGCGGTGAGATCCTTTTCGGGTTCTCCTTCCGCCGGAGTGGCCTCTCGGGCGGCTGCCGCCACACGAACATTGCTGCGTACGGCGAGCCACATGCCGATATAGCCGGTGGTCGCCGAGAACGCCGCACCGATCAAGAAGAAGATCGATCGGCCGGCACGCTGATTCCAGTCGTCTGCGGGCAGCAGCATGAGCAGGAAGAACACCACGACGGCGAAAACACCGAGAGTGCGCAACTGCCTGCCTAGGTAGGCATTGGCGCCCTCCTGGATCGCCTTCGCGATCTTCTTCATGCTGTCGGTGCCCTCGTCGGCCGCGAGTACCTGGCGTACGAGCACCCAGGCGACCACGAGAGCCGCCACCGCGACGGCCGCGATGACCATCACGATGAGGCGGTTGTCGTCGGTCAGTACTGCGGCTGCGAAGGTTGAGGGATGGTCAAACTGATGAGGGGTAGAAAGCCCCGCCATTCGTCCTCCTTGACGCTTGGGCTGAGCTCAAGATGTGGACGGATTGTAGGGAGCTGAACCTGATCAAAACAGAGCGCCGCAAACGGAATTGGCGCGAGATTGCTTCCCAGCAAATGATCGCGACCACAGATTGGCCCCGAAAGCGGTAATGCCCCAAAAGCGTTGACGGCGACCGCCAGTCCCGAGGCAATTGACCGGGGCAATGATCCAAAAAGAAAAAGGCCCTGCTCCCGAACGGGGAGCAAGACCTTGATGTGGCGAGGTGGAGCCGAAAGCCGCCGGACCGGGGCCCGGCTCAGGAACCGGCGCGTGGACGGCTCAGGATTGGCTCAGACGAGCGGCACCGGGGCCGTCGGCCACGTCATCCGGATGAGGCCGCCGCCCTCGCCGGCGGTGACCTCCACGTCGTCCACGAGCCCGCTGATGACGGCGAGACCCATCTCGTCCTCACCCTCGGCCTCCGGATCGTCGGCCGCACCGGACCCCGAGCCGGATGTCCCGTCGCCGGGAGTCGCGTGGGGGGCCTCGTCGCCGACCTCGATGGAGAACTGCTTCTCGTCCTCGATCAGGGCCACCCGCACCGGCGCCGAGACGCCGCTGCTCTGGTGCAGCCCGACGGCGCGCGTGCAGGCCTCACCGACAGCGAGCCTGACCTCGTCGAGGACGGCCTCGTCCACTCCGGCCCTGCGCGCGACCGCCGCCGCCACGAGCCGAGCGGTTCTGACGTGCTCGGGCAGCGCGCTGAAGCGGAGTTCAACGGTGGCCATGCATTCCCCCTCGGACATACGCGCGTGCTGTCAGGGGGCCGGGCCGAGGGCCCGGTCCCCTGCTGTACTGCCACCCCCGGGCCGCGCAAGCAGGCGACCCGGGACATCCGGCTCTCAGTCGGTGGCCGCGACCGCTTCCTCGACCGAGGTGTGAATGGGGAACACCTTGGTCAGGCCGGTGATGCGGAAGATCTTCAAAATGCGTTCCTGGTTGCAGACCAGGCGCAGCGAGCCCTCATGGGCACGCACCCGCTTCAGGCCGCCGACCAGTACGCCGAGTCCGGTGGAGTCGAGGAAGTCCACGCCCTCCATGTCGACGACCAGGTGGAAACTGCCGTCGTTCACCAACTCGACCAACTGTTCGCGCAACTTGGGCGCGGTATAAACATCGATTTCGCCACCGACCTCGACGACCGTACGATCGCCGACGGTACGGGTCGACAGGGACAGGTCCACGGATCCTCCAGCACCTTGCTATCGAGCGGTCATCCCTCGGGACACCTCGGCAGAGCCCCCAGGACGGATCGCCAGCCGCGATGGCATTCAATCACTTACAGGCAGGCGTGCACGACGCCTTGGGACCATTGTCCATCCCGCCAGTGACACACTCGGTGCCGATGGCCAACTTTTCTCCGCCCGGAGGACCCGCCACGGGCGCCCCGGTACGCACGTCTCCACGGACGGTCCTGGACCGGCTCACCGCGGGGCCGAGCCGTGCTTCGCGCGTCACTCATACGGAGCACTTGCCCCCGCGCGAGGCCCGGTATGCAGTCTGGCCTGATCGCATTCGCTCCGAGGTCGTCGCCGCGGTGCAGTCTGCCGGGATCGAGCACCCCTGGGCCCACCAGGCACTCGCCGCCGAGCACGCCCTGGACGGCGAGTCGGTCGTCGTCGCCACCGGAACCGCCTCGGGCAAGTCGCTGGCGTATCTCACTCCCGTGCTCTCGGCGCTCCTGGACGGCTCCGAGGCCCCCAACGGGCGTGGCGCGACCGCGCTGTACCTGGCCCCCACGAAGGCCCTGGCCGCCGACCAGCGCCGCGCCGTACGCGCGCTCGCGGAACCCCTCGGCAACGCGATCCGCCCCGCCGTGTACGACGGCGACACCCCCGTCGAAGAACGCGAATGGGTACGTCAGTACGCCAACTACGTCCTGACCAACCCCGACATGCTGCACCGCGGGATACTCCCGTCCCACCCCCGCTGGTCCTCCTTCCTGCGCGCCCTGCGCTATGTCGTCATCGACGAGTGCCACACCTACCGCGGCGTCTTCGGCTCCCACGTCGCCCAGGTCCTGCGCCGCCTGCGCCGCCTCTGCGCCCGCTACGGCTCCGACCCCGTCTTCCTCCTCGCCTCCGCCACCTCCGCCGAGCCGGCCATCGCCGCGGAACGCCTCACCGGACTTCCCGTGAAGGAGGTCGCCGACGACGCCTCGCCCCGCGGCGACCTCGTCTTCGCCCTCTGGGAACCGCCGCTCACCGAACTGCCCGGCGAGAAGGGCGCGCCGGTCCGCCGCACCGCCACCGCCGAGACGGCGGACCTGCTGACCGATCTGACCGTCCAGGGCGTCCGCTCGGTCGCCTTCGTACGCTCCCGGCGCGGCGCCGAGCTGATCTCGGTGATCGCCCAGGAACGCCTCTCCGAGGTCGACCGCTCCCTGGCCCGCCGCGTGGCCGCCTACCGGGGCGGATATCTCCCCGAGGAACGCCGCGCCCTGGAGCGAGCCCTGCACTCCGGGGAACTTCTCGGCCTCGCGGCCACCACCGCCCTCGAACTCGGCGTGGACGTCTCCGGTCTCGACGCCGTGATCATCTCCGGCTATCCGGGCACCCGCGCCTCGCTCTGGCAGCAGGCGGGCCGTGCCGGACGCTCCGGGCAGGGCGCGCTGGCCGTCCTCGTCGCCCGCGACGACCCGCTGGACACGTATCTCGTCCACCATCCCGAGGCGCTCTTCCAGCAGCCGGTGGAGTCGACCGTCCTCGACCCCGACAACCCGTACGTCCTCGCGCCCCACCTCTGCGCCGCCGCAGCGGAGCTTCCGCTCACGGACGACGACCTGGCCCTCTTCGGCCCGGCCACCGAGGACCTGCTCCCGCAGCTCGAGGCCGCGAAGCTGCTGCGCCGCCGTACGAAGGCCTGGCACTGGACCCGCAGGGAGCGGGCCGCCGACCTCACCGACATCCGCGGCGAGGGCGGGAGGCCCGTCCAGATCGTCGAGGAGGGCACGGGCCGGCTCCTCGGCACCGTCGACGCGTCCGCCGCGCACACCGCCGTCCACGAGGGCGCGGTCCACCTTCATCAGGGCCGTACGTATCTCGTGCGCCGTCTGGACCTGGAGGACTCGGTCGCCTTGGTCGAGGAGGCCGGTCCGCCGTACTCCACGACCGCCCGCGACACCACGGCCATCTCCATCCTGGAGACGGACACCGAGATCCCCTGGGGTCCGGGCCGCCTCTGCTACGGCTCCGTGGAAGTAACCAACCAGGTCGTCTCCTTCCTGCGCCGCAAGCTGATCACCGGCGAGGTCCTCGGTGAGACCAAGCTGGACCTGCCGCCCCGCACGCTGCGCACCCGGGCGGTCTGGTGGACGGTCACCGAGGACCAGCTGGACGCCGCCCGGGTCAATCCGGAGATCCTCGGCGGCGCCCTGCACGCCGCCGAGCACGCCTCCATCGGCATGCTGCCGCTCTTCGCGACCTGTGACCGGTGGGACATCGGCGGCGTCTCCGTGCCGCTCCATCCGGACACGCTCCTGCCGACCGTCTTCGTGTACGACGGCCACCCCGGCGGCGCGGGCTTCGCCGAGCGGGCCTTCCACACGGCCCGGGAATGGCTGACGGCCACCCGTCAGGCCATCGCCTCCTGCGAGTGCGAGGCCGGCTGCCCCTCCTGCATCCAGTCCCCGAAGTGCGGCAACGGCAACGACCCCCTGCACAAGCGTGGCGCGATCCGTCTCCTCACCACCCTCCTCAAGGACGCGCCCTCGCCCGAAGGGTGAGAGGGCGCGAGCCGTCCGCCTCGGGTCTCGCTCCTGGCCTACGCGTCGAGGTGTGGGTCCCGCCCTCGCCTCAGGCTTCCGCCCAGCAAGCCCCACAAGGGCGTCTGGCCGCCCTCCGGCGCCGCGTGACGCCCGCACCTCCGGCCGCCACCCGGTGGGCGCCACAGCCCCTGCTACCGGCCTTGGCTCTGCCTCCGGCTCCGGAGTGACCGGTCCCGCCGGGCCCGCCCGGGATCTGACCTCCGTCACGAACGGGCCGAAGCCCGCTGCGGCCGTGACATCCGAGATCTCGCCGTGCACCGCGCACCGCACGAGGCTCGCCCCCTGGGCCTCGGCCACCCGACCGGCGGTGGCACACGCCCCCGTACGCCCCTCCATCCAGTGGTCGGCGGCCGCCAGTGCCGCCAAGTCGGCCGCGCCGCCCGCTCGATGGCGGGCCACGATCACCTGCCCCATCGCGAGGACCGCGCCACAGATCACGCACAGCACGGCCATCACGACGACGACCCACACGGTGGCGGCCCCCCGGTCCGAGGCCTTCCCGGCAGCCCGCCACCCGGCCCGCCCTCTCACGCGCCCACCCCCACCGTCTCCTCCGCCAACGCCACCGCCTCCGACCGCAGGCGCAGCCCGAGTCCCAGCACCCCGGGCCCCGGCGAGTCCGCCACGACCTCCACCCGCACCAGGTCGCCGTCACGCCGCACGGCCACCGCCGCGCCCCGCGGCGCCGTCTGCCGGGCCGCGGCCACGGCCGCGCTCTCGGGGTCCTGCCGAGCCATCACCCGCGCCCCTGCCCGCGCCGCGTCCACGCACTGGATCTGCGCGGACGCGGTCAGCAACGCCCAGACCAGCGCCATCGTGAACAGCACGAGCGTGGGCAGTACCACGGCCGCCTCGGCCGTCACGAAGCCCTGGTCACCGCCGCGGCCCCGCCGGCCCTGCGCCCGTTCAGAACTGGACATCGAGCGCCTTCTCCACGACCGCCTGCAACGCCGCCCTGACCTGCCCGCTCGTCACCACCTTGTAGAGCAGTCCGGCGAACCCCACCGCCGCGATGAGCCCCATCGCGTACTCCGAGGTGACCATCCCCGCGTCCCCTCGCACCCCGCGCGACCGGACCTTCGTCGCCCGCGCACACAGCTGTCCCCACATCACAACCCCCGTGTAATTTCCGTACGTTCTGTCATCGCGTTCCGTCATCGCGTTCTGTCATCGCGACTTCGATCGGTCGAGCCGCTCAGACGCCGCTCAACAACCCACCCGCCAGGCCGATCAGCACCGGCAGCACCCCCACCGCGATGAACGCGGGCAGGAAGCACAGCCCCACCGGCGCCGTCATCAGCACGCCGGCCCTGCGCGCAGCCGCCGTCGCCGCACGGCTCCGATCCGCCCTGCAGTCCGCGGCGAGACGCGCCACCCGCTCGGCCGCCGGAGCCCCGGAGTCCCCCGCCCGCTCCAGCAGGCGGGCCAGCGCCGCCGTGCCCGGTATCGCGGCCAACTCCCGCCAGGAATCGGCGGGTTCACCACCGAGCCGTACCTCCGCCGCGCCCTGCGCCAGCCGTTCACCGACCGGCCCCTTCAGCGCGTCACCCACAGCCTGAGCGGCCACGACAGGCCCCGCCCCGGCGGCGACGCAGGCCGCCAACAGGTCCGCGGCAAGCGGCAGGTGACGAGCGGCCTCCGCCGCATCGAGTTCGGCGACGCGCGCCCCTCGCCCCCGCCACCAGCGCCACACCCCATACCCGGCACCCGCCCCCACCAGAAGCCTTACGACACCGCCCACCAGCACCCACCCGGCACTCACCGCCCCGGCCACCGCCAGCCACCCCCGCACCGCGCCCCGCCACCGGAACCAATGCCTCCGCCGATCCCGATCCCGAGCCCCCGGCAGCCGCTCCACCACGCCGAGCACGACTCCCGTACGCGCCCGAACCTCCCGCTCTCGCCGCGCGGCCAGCGCAGCCGACATCAGCCACAGCACCGCCGCCACACTCCACAGACCCACCCCGAGCCCGTGGACACCAGCAAGGCTCATCGCTCCTCCGCCCCTCGTACGATCCGCAGCGCCCACCACACGCCGGCCCCTTCCAACGCCCCGCCCACCGCCAGGCACCCGACCCCCGCCCCGGTGTGCAGCAGCACCCGCAGAGGCTCCGCGCCCAACGCGCTCCCCATCAGCAGCCCGAGGACCGGCAGCCCCGCGAGCATCACCGCGGTCGACCGAGCCCCTGCCAACTGAGCCCGAAGGTCCGCGCGTTGGTCCCGCTCCACCCGGAGCGCTCCCTCCAACCGCTCGAGCCCCGCCGCCAGCCCGGCGCCACGGTCCACGGCCACCCGCCAGCACGCCGCGAGCCCCACAAGCCCCCGCGCCCCTGGCTCCCGCGCCGCATCCTCCAGCGCTGCCGGCACGTCACCGCCGAACCGCGCCGCCGCAAGGACCCCGGCCCGCGCCTCACCGAGCCCGGCGCCGGCCTGGGCCGCCACGGTCCGCAATGCCTCCCCCGGCTGCCGCCCGGCCCGCACCTCGCCCGCGAGCGACCCGCACAGCGCGATCACTTCAGTGGCCCGGCGCTCCTCGTCGAGCCGTGCGTCCCCGCCACGCCGTACGCGCCGTACCAGCGGCACTCCGGCCGCCCCTAGGGCCAGCGGAAGCACGGACTCCCCGAGGAGCGCGACCACGGCCCCGCCCACCAGCACCCACCATTCGTGTCCCACCCGGCCGCCGACGCGGGCCATGGCCCGCCGCCATGCCGAAGGCCCCGCCGAGACCTCACCCCCGAGCACCGCCCGCGTACGCCGCCACTCGCGGTCCCGTCCGATCCACAGCCAGGCCGAGCCTCCCGCGCACACGACCGCCGCCAAGCCCATCGCGCTCATGGCGCCTCACTCCGATCACCGCTCACCAGCAGCGACTTCAGTCGCTCCCAGCCCCGCTCCCGGACGAACTCCTTCTCGCCCCACCGCAGCGCCGGCACCGTCACCACGAGGCCGGAGGGATCTCGTTCCAGGACATGCACCTCGGCGATCCGCCGGCGGCCTGCCCGGTCCCGTACGAGATGGAGGACCACGGAGAGCGCGGCCGCCAACTGGCTGTGCAGCGCCGCCCGGTCGAGCCCCGCCGCCGTGCCCAGTGCCTCCAGCCGGGCGGGCACGTCCCCGGCGGCATTGGCGTGGACCGTGCCGCTGCCGCCCTCATGTCCGGTGTTCAGGGCGGCCAGCAGATGGACCACCTCCGCGCCCCGCACCTCGCCCACGACGAGCCGGTCGGGGCGCATCCGCAGCGCCTGCCGCACCAGGTCGTCGAGGCCCACCTGACCGGCCCCCTCCTGGTTCGCGGGCCTGGATTCCAGGCGCACGACGTGCGGGTGATCGGGGCGCAGCTCCGCCGAATCCTCGGCGAGCACGATCCGCTCGCCCGGCCCGACGAGACCGAGAAGGGCGCTCAGGAGCGTCGTCTTGCCCGACCCCGTCCCGCCGCTGATCACGTACGAGAGCCGGGCGTCGATCAGAGCTCGTAGTACCCGGTCCCCGCCCGGCGGCACCGTCCCCGCCGCGGTCAGTTCCGCGAGGGTGAAGGCCCGGGGGCGTACGACACGCAAGGAGAGGCACGTCGAACCCACGGCGACCGGGGGCAGCACCGCGTGGAGGCGGGTGCCGTCGGGGAGCCGTGCGTCCACCCAGGGCCTGGCGTCGTCGAGGCGTCGCCCCGCCACGGCGGCGAGCCGCTGTGCGAGCCGCCGCACGGCCGCCGCGTCCTGGAAGGACACCCCGGTCAGTTCCAGTCCGCCGCCGCGGTCCACCCACACCCGGTCGGGCGCGGACACCAGCACATCGGTCACCGAGTCGTCCGCGATCAGTGCCTCCAGCGGCCCTGCGCCCACCAGCTCGGATCGAAGCCGCTCGGCCGTCCCGAGGATTTCCGCGTCGCCGAGCACCCGTCCCTGGGCCCGCAGCGCCTCGGCGACGCGGGCCGGGGTCGGCTCCGTGCCGTTCTCCGCGAGCCACTGGCGCACTCCGTCCAGCATCCGGGCCCCGACGACGGCGCTCATGAGCCGCTCCCGGTGGCGTCCACCGGGACCCGGTCCCAGAAGGCGGTGCAGAACCGGGCCAGCGGGCCTCGCGCGACGCCTCCGGGCGGCATGCCCCCGGCCTGCGCGGCCAGCAGGTCCGCTTCCCTCGGTACCTCGCCGACGAGCGGCAGTCCGAGCAGCCGCGCGACCTCTTCCGCGTCGAATTCCCCGGGGCCGTCCTGCGCACCGAATCCGCGACCGGCGCCGCCCCTGCCGACCACCACCCGCAGGTCCTGGAGCACCATGCCCACCGCGGAGGCGACCCGCCTGGCGCCCGCGACCGCGCGCAGTTCCGCGGGCACCACCAGGAGCCCCAGATCCACCTGGGCCAGCGCCTCGGCCACCCCTTCGTCCACGCGGCGCGGCAGGTCCACGACCACCACCCCGCCCCGCCTGCGGGCCGCGGCGACCACCGCCCGCATGGCTTCGGGCGCGATGACCACCGCGTCACCCCGATCCCAGCTCAGGACCCGCAGGGAGTGCAGCTCGGGCAACGACTCCTCGAGCGCGCCCCCGCCGACCCGGCCCCTGGACTGCGCGAAGGCGGGCCAGCGGAGTCCGTCGGCGGTCTCGCCGCCCAGCAGTACGTCGAGTCCGCCGCCGAGCGGGTCGGCGTCCACGAGCATCGTGCGCCGCCCCGCGCGGGCCGCCGTGACGGCGAGGGCGCACGCCAGCGTCGAGGCTCCGGCGCCGCCGCTCCCGCCGATCACGCCCACCGTGAGCGCGGGCCGCCCCACTCCCTCGGCGACATCGGCGATGCGGTCCACCAGCCAGCGCTCGCCGTCGGGCAGGACCAGCACATGGTCGGCACCGATCTCCACCGCGCGCTGCCAGACCCCGGAGTCGTCCTGGTCCCGGCCGACCAGCACCACCCCGCGCCTGCGCACGGCGCCCCGCACCCGGTCCACCGCGTCGTCCCCGACGAGGATGAGCGGCGCCGCGTCCCAGCCGCCTCTGCGCTCCGGCACGCCGTGCCGCACCTCGGGCCGCGCCCCGGCCGCGGCGCACAGCCGCAGCAGGTCGTCCAGCAGGTCCACGTCTTCCGTGACGATCAGCGGTCCGCCCTGCCGTCCGTCGGACGGCGACCCGTCACGTGTCATCACTCCGGCCACGATCTCCAGCCCCCTCTCACTGCAAGCCCGTTGAATGCCGCGTTCCACATCAGCGATGAGTCGGCCAAAGCAATCCGGCCATGAACTTCGCGTGCAGAAGCGGCGGAATCAGCGTGCAGCGGTCCTGGATAACGTGTGGATCTTGGTCAATAACTGTGGACAAGGCGAGGGCTGTGAATATCCCCTTCACCCATACCGGTGACATCTCGAAGGTTTCCACAGAGCAGCCCGACAACTACACACCGTGACGGATCTTGGGCAGGCGAAAGATCGCCCAGAACGGCCGTCAGGCGGTGTCAGGCGATCAGTTGAGGGTCGAAAGAGGCCCGGAAAACCCATCCGGACATGCGACGACCCCCGCCGGGGGGGAGAGCGGGGGTCGTCCCCACGGTCCGACTCGGGGGGGGAGGAGCCAGACCGGGTTAGCACGGTCGCGAACGATCCGTGACTTCCATGGTGTACCCGAGAGCCTTCTCAGGCAAACCCACGCGCCTCACCTTACGCCGAATGGTGGGCGCCTATGCTCGGCCTCGTGGAAAACCACTCGTTGCCTCGCACAGCCGCCTTCTTTGACCTGGACAAGACGGTCATTGCGAAGTCGAGCACACTCACCTTCAGCAAGTCGTTCTACCAAGGCGGCCTGATCAACCGCAGGGCGGTTCTGCGCACCGCATATGCACAGTTCGTCTTCCTCGCCGGCGGAGCCGACCACGACCAGATGGAGCGGATGCGCGAGTATCTCTCCGCTCTGTGCCGTGGATGGAACGTGCAGCAGGTCAAGGAAATCGTCGCCGAGACGCTGCACGACCTGATCGACCCGATCATCTACGACGAGGCCGCATCCCTCATCGAGGAGCACCACACCGCAGGCCGGGACGTCGTCATCGTCTCCACGTCGGGCGCCGAGGTCGTCGAGCCGATCGGCGAACTGCTCGGCGCGGACCGCGTGGTGGCGACCCGGATGGTGGTCGGCGACGACGGCTGCTTCACCGGCGAGGTGGAGTACTACGCCTATGGCCCCACCAAGGCGGCCGCGATCAAGGAACTCGCGCAATCCGAGGGATATGACCTCGCCCGCTGCCATGCCTACAGCGACTCCGCGACCGATGTCCCCATGCTCGAATCCGTGGGGCATCCACACGCGGTCAACCCCGATCGGGCCCTTCGCCGTGAGGCTCTCGCGCGCGGGTGGCCGATTCTCGACTTCCACCGCCCGGTCCGGCTCAAGGAGCGTCGCCAGACACCCTCCCGGCCCGCACTCGTCGCGGTGGCGGCCGTGGGCGCCGCCGCGGCCACGGCGGGTCTTGTGTGGTTCGTGAGTCGTCGCCGGACCTCGCGCGCCCGATTCACCCTTGTTTGAACCTAAAAGTAAAGAAGTAGTGCCAGTACTTCCGCTTGTCCCAGGACAGGAGTACAAAGGAGTCAACGGCCCGCGAGACCAAGGACATCCGAGAGGATTACCTTTAAACGCAACCAAGGCCCCACGGACCGAAGCATGAACACCGAGCACCCACGCGACGTCGACCCGTCGATTACGGGCCAGCCGCACCAGGTGACGGGCCAAGTTCCCGACCTGATGGGCAACCTTCGAGGACGCTTGGTAACCCGGTGAACATGCCAGCGGCGGTACGAGAAGTTTCGTACCGCCGCATCTTTGTGCAAGCCGACCTCTGTGCGAGCCGACCTCTGTGTAAGCCAACCTCTGTGCAGGTCGCCGCAGCCCCGCGCGCAGTCTTCTACGCGGCGCCGCGCTGCATCGCCTCGCAGACCGCCGTCGACTCCCTGACCCCCAGTTCGACCGCACGCCCGCAGTGGGCGATCCAGGCCGCCATCCCCTCCGGCGTCCCGGACGCGTAGCCGTCGAGCGCCCCCACGTAGGCCGCGCGCCCCTGTTCCGCGTGCCCCGCCTCCGCCGGGCAGACGGACTTCGGGTCGAGGCCGCTGCCCACCAGGACGATGCGCTCGGCCGCCCGCGCGACCAGGCCGTTGTGCGAGCCGAAGGGCCGCAGGCTGAGCAGTTCGCCGTGCACCACGGCCGCCGTCACGAGGGCCGGCGCGGAGCCGCCCGCGATGATCAACTGCGAAAGACCCTCCAGGCGGCCCGCCACCTCGTCGGAGTCCGGCACCGCCAGCTCGACCAGCGGCTCGTCGACCGGCTCGCCCGCCAGGCGCGGCCGTCCCGCCGCCTCGTCGTTCTCGGCGGCGGCCACCAGGTGGAGGCGCGCGAGGACCCGGAGCGGCGACTGCCGCCAGATAGACAGGAGTTGACCGGCTTCCGCGGTCAGCCGCAGCGCCGCGCCGATTGTGCGGGCCTCGCCGTCGCCGCCGAAGTCGCTGCGGCGGCGTACTTCTTCGAGCGCCCAGTCGGCGCCGGAGAGCGCCGCCGAGCCGCGTGCGCCGCGCAGCGCCGCCTCGGAAGTGACCTCATTGCTGCGGCGCCGCATGATCCGGTGCCCGTAGACCCGGTCCACGGCCTTGCGCACGGAGTCCACGGAGTCGGCCACGCCAGGCAGTGCGCCCAGGGCCGCGAGCGGATCGGCTGTCGTACTCATGAGTACGACCCTACGCACCTCGGACGCCCGCCCCACGAAGGAGTGGTCTTCTTCACGCCGCATCGATACGTCACGTGATCATACGGCTACCCTTGGTGAACATGAAGATCGCTTTCGTAGGGAAGGGCGGCAGCGGCAAGACCACGCTGTCCTCGCTGTTCATCCGCCACCTCGCCGCCACCGGAGCACCGGTCCTCGCGGTGGACGCCGACATCAACCAGCACCTGGGCCCCGCACTCGGACTCGACGAGGCCGACGCCGCCGCCCTGCCCGCCATGGGCGCGCGCCTCGCCCTGATCAAGGACTACCTGCGGGGCTCCAACCCGCGGATCGCCTCCGCCGACACGATGATCAAGACGACACCGCCCGGCGAGGGCTCGCGCATCCTGCGGGTGCGCGAGGACAACCCCGTGTACGACGCGTGTGCGCGGCCGGTGGAACTCGACGACACGGCCGTGCGTTTGATGGTCACCGGGCCGTTCACCGAAGCCGACCTCGGTGTCGCCTGCTACCACTCCAAGACGGGGGCGGTGGAGCTGCTCCTGAACCACCTGGTCGACGGACGCGACGAGTACGCGGTCGTGGACATGACCGCGGGTTCGGACTCCTTCGCCTCCGGCATGTTCACCCGCTTCGACATGACGTTCCTGGTGGCCGAGCCGACCCGGAAGGGGGTCTCCGTCTATCGCCAGTACAAGGAATACGCACGGGACTTCGGCGTCGACCTCAAGGTCGTCGGCAACAAGGTGCAGGGCCAGGACGACGTCGACTTCCTGCGCGAGCAGGTCGGCGACGACCTCCTGGTGACGGTCGGGCACTCGGACTGGGTGCGCGCCATGGAGAAGGGCCGCCCGCCCCGGTTCGAGTTCCTGGAGGACGACAACCGCCGCTCCCTGCAGGCCCTGCAGAGCGCCGTCGACACCTCGTACGACCGCAGGGACTGGGACCGCTACACCCGTCAGATGGTCCACTTCCACCTGAAGAACGCGCAGAGCTGGGGCAACGAACGGACGGGTGCCGACCTGGCTGCCCAGGTCGACCCCGACTTCGTCCTGCGTGAGCGGACCGTCGCCACGGCCTGAGCCAGGCCAGGGGCGCTGCGGCGAAGGGCTACGGCTTGGCTGCCGGAGCGCCCGGTACGCCCTTCGGGGCCGGTGCCGGCCTGGCGGAGAGAAAGGACTTCCAGCCCTCCTTGGGCGCCTTGCCGACCGGGAGCTTGGTGAGGCGCTGGACGGTCTGCGGGTCCTGGGCGTCGAGCCAGTCGGCGAGTTGCCGGAAGGAGACACAGCGCACGTCGGGCTTGGTGCAGACCGACTCGATCGTCTCCTCGATGGCGCGCATGTATGTGCCGCCGTTCCAGGACTCGAAGTGGTTGCCGATGATCAGCGGGGCGCGGTTGCCCTTGTAGGCGCGCTCGAAGCCCTGGAGCAGCCCGTCACGCATCTGGTCGCCCCAGTACTCGTGCTTGCTGGGGTCGCCCTGTGACGTCGTGCCCGACTGGTTCACCATGAAGTTGTAGTCCATGGTCAGCGTCTCGAACTTGCGGCCGGGGACGGGGACCAGCTGCATCGACAGGTCCCAGAGGCCTTCCTTCTTCTTGGGCCAGACCTGGTTGTTGACGCCGCTGGTGTCGTAGCGGAAGCCCAGGTCGCGGGCGGCCCGCATGAAGTTCTTCTGGCCTTCGAGGCAGGGCGTGCGGGCTCCGATGAGCTCCTTGTCGTAGTCGAAGGGCAGCGGCTGCGCCTTCTTCATGCCCGTGTTCGTCTTCCAGGCCTTCACGAACGACTTGGCCTGCTCGATCTCGCTCTTCCAGTCGTCGACCGACCATTCGCCCACGCCGCGGCCGGCGCCGCAGAAGTGGCCGTTGAAGTGGGTGCCGACCTCGTTGCCCTCGAGCCAGGCGCCGCGGAGCTGCTCCACGGTGTCCTTGATTCCCTTGCGGTCGTTGAAGCCGATGTCCGAGGCGCCGGACTGGTGTTGCGGCGGGTCGTAGAGCTTCCGCTTCGCCTCGGGGAGCATGTACACGCCGCTGAGGAAGTACGTCATCGTGGCGTCGTTGCGCTTGGCCACCTTGCGGAAGTGCGAGAAGAGCTTCTGGCTGTCCTCGCCGGCGCCGTCCCAGGAGAAGACCACGAACTGGGGCGGCTTCTGGCCGGGTCTCAGCCGTGCGGGCTCGGGCAGGTGCGGCTGGCGGCCGGTGAAGGCGGTGGAACCGTCGCCGATCATGCGGACCGCGCTCTTGGGGGCGGGGGCGGGAGGTGCCTTCTTGGCGCCCGGGGCGCCTGACTTGGAGCCGGTGTCGCCGCTGGAGCAACCGGCCAGTACCGCGACGCATGCCACGAGGGCGGTGGTGCCCGCGGCGATCCGCTGGATCCTCTGGGTGGCGGCCATCTTCCGCCCACCTTCTTCCTTCGAGTCGGCTTCGAATGGGGCACGGCTGCAGGGGACTGCAGGGAGCCCACGGGGGCACTTCAGGGGTCACCACCGGGAAGCGATTGGTCCGTAATTGCCCGGGAATGAACCACAGCGCCGCCAACGTCGCACGGGGTCATGAGCCCCGTGGTGCGACAAGCCGACAAAATGCTTTATTCACCCTTCGGAGTGATCTAGTGCCCCATTTGCCCCGCTTGTCTATCCATAGCCTTTACTCTCCATTACGATTCGTTTACCGAGAGTTGAGATATCCCGCCGCTGCAACGCCGTGACCCACGGCCGCGACCCCGCCCACCGGAGACCTCCGGAGGGCCCCCTGTTCCGCGACCGCGCTGCCCCGGAGGAGACGGGAAACCATGTCTGCCTGCGTCCCCACCCACGCCACCGACTCGGCCCACGACTCACGCGACCACGAGCCCCACGCGCCGCCGCCCGGCAAGATCCGCAAGGGTCGTAAGTTCCGCATCGCCGGCGCCGACGTATCCGCGTCGATCGCCGTCTTCTTGATCGCCCTACCGCTGTCCCTCGGCATCGCGCTCGCCACCGGCGCGCCGCTCCAGGCGGGCCTCGTCGCCGCCGCCGTAGGCGGCCTGGTCGCCGGCTGGGTCGGCGGAGCGCCGCTGCAGGTCAGCGGGCCCGCCGCAGGGCTCACGGTCGTCACCGCCGACCTCATCCACCAGTACGGCTGGCGGACCACCTGCGCCATCACCGTGCTCGCCGGGCTCTGCCAACTCGCCCTCGGCTGCCTGCACGTGGCCCGTACGGCGCTCGCCGTCAGTCCGGCCGTCGTGCACGGCATGCTGGCCGGCATCGGGGTCACCATCGCCGTCGCCCAGCTGCACATCGTGCTCGGCGGCACCCCGCAGAGTTCCGTGCTCGACAACCTCCGTGGTCTGCCCGCCCAGTTGGCCGACGTACATCCGGCGGCGCTGTCGATCAGCCTGCTGACCCTGGCGTTGCTGCTGCTCTGGCCGCGGATCCCCGGGCGCACGGGCAAGGCCCTGCGTGTCGTGCCGGCTCCCCTGGTGTCCGTCGCCGCCGCCACGGCCGTCGCCGTGGTCGCCGGGCTGAGCGTGGCCAAGGTCGATCTGCCGTCGTGGCGCAGTCACGCGCTGGTCGGCCTGCCGGAGGGGCCCGCCCTCGGGCTCGTCGCCGCCGTCCTCACGGTCACGCTGGTCTGCAGCGTGCAGTCACTGCTCGGCGCCGTCGCCGTGGACAAGCTGGTCTCCGCGCGGCGCGACCCGCAAGCCGGCGGCATCCGCTCCGACCTCAACCGCGAACTGCTCGGCCAGGGCGCCGCCAACGCCGTGTCCGGAGCGCTCGGCGGGCTCCCCGTCGCCGGGGTCGCGGTGCGCAGCGTGGCCAATGTGCGGGCGGGGGCGGTCAGCCGGAACTCCACGATGCTGCACGGCGTTTGGGTAGTAGTGGCCGCCCTGCTCCTGGTCCCCCTCCTGGAGCTGATCCCGCTCGCCGCGCTCGCCGCCCTGGTGATGGCGGTCGGCATCCAGATGGTGAGCCTGAACCACATCCGCACCATCACCCGCCACCGCGAGATCCTCGTGTACACGACCACGACGCTCGGCGTGGTCCTCCTCGGGGTGCTCGAAGGCGTGACCATCGGTGTCGCCGTGGCCGTGGCCGTCGCGCTGCACCGCCTCGCCCGCACCCGGATCACGCACACCGATGAGGACGGTGTCCACCACGTGCGCGTGCGCGGACAGTTGACCTTCCTCGCCGTGCCGCGCCTCAGCAGGGCGCTGCATCTTGTGCCGCACGGCGCTTCGGCCGTCGTCGAGCTGGACGGATCATTCATGGACCACGCGGCGTACGAAGCCTTGCAGTGCTGGCAGGACGCGCACACCGCGCAGGGTGGCGCCGTCGAGGTGACCGGGCGTGCCGGGACGCGGATCGCCGAGCCCGCCAGTTCGTCGCACTCCTGCTGCCGGCCCTGGACGGCCTGGCGCAACCACCACTGCGACCGCCCCCAGGAAGCGCCGCAAGGGGAGACACGTCCCAGCGGGCATCAACTGGCAAGCGGCATCAGCGCGTTCCAGCGCAACACTGCGCCGCACGTGCGGGGGGAGCTGGCCCGGCTCGCCCGCGAGGGGCAGCAGCCCTCGCAGCTCTTCTTGACCTGCGCCGACTCCCGGCTCGTGACCTCGATGATCACGTCGAGCGGTCCCGGCGACCTCTTCGTCGTGCGCAACGTCGGCAATCTGGTGCCCCTGCCGGGCGCCGAGAGCGGCGACGACTCGGTGGCCGCGGCGATCGAGTACGCGGTGGACGTGCTGCGGGTGCGGTCCATCACCGTGTGCGGGCACTCCGGGTGCGGGGCGATGCAGGCGCTGCTCACCACTCCGCCCGGGGGCGCCCAGACGCCCCTGAAGCGGTGGCTGCGGCACGGGATGCCGAGCCTCGAGCGCATGGCGGCCCACGAGAAGGAGGGCTGGGCGCGGCTCGCCGGGCGGGCGCCGGCCGACGCCGTCGAGCAGCTCTGCCTGACCAATGTGGTCCAGCAGTTGGCACATCTGCGTGGCCACGAGTCGGTGGCGCGGCGCATGGCCGAGGGCTCCCTCGAACTGCATGGCATGTACTTCCATGTCGGCGAGGCGCAGGCCTATCTGCTGACCGACAGCCCGGACGACGTATTCGACCAGGTGACGCCGTCACCGCACCAGGGAGAACCCCGCGAGGAGCCGCCGAGCCGAGTAAAGGTCTAAACCAATTTTCGGCAAGCTCTTGTCACCAGGGGTTCGGGTCTGATGAGCTGTGGCTTTGGACACAACGGACACCCTGGGAATGGGAGATGTCGTGAGCAACGAAAGCCTGGCCAACCTTCTTAAAGAAGAGCGAAGGTTCGCGCCGCCGGCCGACCTGGCGGCCAACGCCAACGTCACCGCGGAGGCGTACGAACAGGCCAAGGCTGACCGGCTCGGCTTCTGGGCCGAGCAGGCCCGCCGGCTGACCTGGGCCACCGAGCCGACCGAGACGCTCGACTGGACGAACCCGCCGTTCGCGAAGTGGTTCGCCGACGGCAAGCTCAACGTCGCGTACAACTGCGTGGACCGTCACGTCGAGGCGGGCAACGGCGACCGTGTGGCGATCCACTTCGAGGGTGAGCCCGGCGACAGCCGGGCCATCACCTACGCCGAGCTCAAGGACGAGGTCAGCCGGGCGGCCAACGCGCTGACCGAGCTGGGTGTCCGGCAAGGTGACCGTGTCGCCGTCTACCTGCCGATGATCCCCGAGGCCGTCATCTCGATGCTGGCCTGTGCCCGCATCGGCGCCGCGCACTCCGTGGTCTTCGGCGGGTTCTCCGCCGACGCCATCGCCAAGCGCGTGGCGGACGCCGACGCCAAGGTCGTCATCACCTCCGACGGCGGCTACCGCAGGGGCAAGCCCGCCGCCCTCAAGCCCGCCGTCGACGACGCCGTGTCGCGCGACGACAGCTCCGTCGAACACGTCCTGGTCGTGCGCCGCACCGGGCAGGACGTGGCGTGGACCGAGGGCCGCGACGTGTGGTGGCACGAGCTGACCGAGCGCCAGTCGGCCGAGCACACCCCCGAGGCCTTCGACGCCGAGAACCCGCTCTTCATCCTCTACACCTCGGGGACGACGGGTAAGCCCAAGGGCATCCTGCACACCTCCGGTGGCTATCTGACGCAGGCCGCGTACACCCACCACGCCGTCTTCGACCTCAAGCCGGAGAGCGACGTCTACTGGTGCACGGCCGACATCGGCTGGGTCACCGGGCACTCGTACATCACGTACGGCCCGCTGGCGAACGGCGCGACGCAGGTCATGTACGAGGGCACGCCCGACACCCCGCACCAGGGGCGCTTCTGGGAGATCGTCCAGAAGTACGGCGTCACGATCCTCTACACGGCGCCGACGGCGATTCGTACGTTCATGAAGTGGGGCGACGACATCCCCGCGAAGTTCGACCTGTCCAGCCTGCGGGTCCTCGGGTCGGTCGGTGAGCCGATCAACCCCGAGGCCTGGATGTGGTACCGCAAGAACATCGGCGCCGACTCGTGCCCCATCGTGGACACCTGGTGGCAGACCGAGACCGGCGCGATGATGATCTCGCCGCTGCCGGGCGTCACCGGGACCAAGCCGGGCAGCGCCCAGCGCGCCCTGCCCGGGATCTCGGCGACCGTCGTCGACGACGAGGCGCGCGAGGTGCCGGACGGCGGGGGCGGCTACCTCGTCCTGACCGAGCCGTGGCCCTCGATGCTGCGGACCATCTGGGGCGACGACCAGCGCTTCATCGACACCTACTGGTCGCGCTTCGAGGGCAAGTACTTCGCCGGTGACGGCGCCAAGAAGGACGACGACGGCGACATCTGGCTCCTGGGCCGCGTGGACGACGTGATGCTCGTGTCCGGGCACAACATCTCCACCACCGAGGTCGAATCCGCCCTCGTCTCCCACCCCTCGGTCGCCGAGGCGGCCGTCGTGGGCGCGGCCGACGAGACCACCGGACAGGCCATCGTCGCCTTCGTGATCCTGCGCGGCACGGCCGACGCCGACGACGAGGGCCTCGTAGCGGACCTGCGCAACCACGTCGGCGCCACGCTGGGGCCGATCGCCAAGCCCAAGCGCATCCTCCCAGTGGCCGAACTGCCCAAGACGCGCTCCGGGAAGATCATGCGACGCCTGCTCCGCGACGTCGCCGAGAACCGCGAGCTGGGCGACGTCACCACCCTCACGGACTCCTCCGTGATGGACCTGATCCAGACCAAGCTGCCGGCCGCGCCGAGCGAGGACTAGCCAGACCGCGGAACCGAGCCGAAGAGGGGCGCCCGGCAGCACGCCGGGCGCCCCTCTTGCGCATAAAGTGACGATCGCCGGATAGGTCCGGTCGCATGTTGGGTACGCTGAGGCTCGCGTCAACATCGCGACAAGAAGAACCTAGGTGCGCCGGGAAGTCTGGTCGGCAAGTGATTCGTCCTGCCCACCGACCGGAGGTCGACCCCCGTGGCCGCGCCCAGCAACGCACCCCGCAACAACCGCAAGGTCCTCGGACGGCTCTCGCTGCCCGAGCGGAACTTCGTCGCGAACGCGCTGCGTGCCGAGACCGTCGGTGGCGTCCTCCTCCTCGTGGCCGCCGTCACCGCGCTGATCTGGGCGAACACCGCCGGCGGGTCGTACGAGACCGTGAGCGGCTTCCACATCGGGCCCGCCTCTCTCGGCCTCGACCTCTCCATCGCGCACTGGGCGGCCGACGGACTGCTCGCCGTCTTCTTCTTCGTCGCCGGAATCGAACTCAAGCGTGAGCTCGTCGCGGGCGACCTGCGCGACCCGAAGGCCGCCGCGCTGCCCGTCATCGCCGCGCTCTGCGGCATGGCCGCACCGGCTCTCGTGTACGTCCTGGTCAACACCGTCGGCGGCGGCTCCATGGACGGCTGGGCGGTGCCGACCGCCACCGACATCGCCTTCGCGCTCGCCGTCCTCGCGGTCATCGGCACCTCGCTGCCGTCCGCGCTGCGCGCCTTCCTGCTCACGCTCGCCGTCGTCGACGACCTCTTCGCGATCCTGATCATCGCGGTGTTCTTCACCAGCGAGCTCAACTTCGCGGCGCTCGGCGGCGCGGTCATCGGCCTCGCCGTCTTCTGGCTGCTGCTCCGCAAGGGCGTACGCGGCTGGTACGTCTACGTTCCGCTGGCCCTGGTCATCTGGGGCCTGATGTACAACAGCGGCATCCACGCCACGATCGCCGGTGTCGCGATGGGCCTGATGCTGCGCTGCACCCGGCGCGAGGGCGAGGAGCACTCGCCCGGCGAGCACATCGAGCACCTGGTGCGCCCCCTCTCCGCGGGACTCGCCGTACCGCTGTTCGCGCTGTTCAGCGCCGGTGTGGCGGTGTCGGGCGGCGCGCTCGGGGACGTATTCAGCAAGCCGGAGACGCTCGGTGTCGTCCTCGGTCTCGTGGTCGGCAAGACGGTCGGCATCTTCGGCGGCACCTGGCTCGCGGCCCGCTTCACCAAGGCCGAACTCAACGACGACCTCGCCTGGGCCGACGTGTTCGCGGTCGCCTCGCTGGCCGGCATCGGCTTCACCGTCTCGCTCCTGATCGGCGAACTCGCCTTCACCGAGGACCCGCTGCTCACCGGCGAGATCAAGGCAGCCGTCCTGATGGGGTCTCTCATCGCGGCCGTGCTCTCGGGGATCCTGCTCAAGGTGCGCAATGCCCGCTACCGCGCGCTGTACGAGCACGAGGAGCGCGACGAGGACCTCGACGGCATCCCGGACGTGTACGAACAGGGCAAGCCGGAGTACCACCTGCGGATGGCCGCGATCTATGAGAAGAAGGCGGCCGAACACCGCAGGCTTGCCGAAGTGTCGGCCGGGGCACGCGCCGAAGACGACGGTCCGGCATGATCTGAGCAGACTTGACTGCGCAGACTGAGCTGAGCGGTCGTACCGGAACAGACGTATGTGAGCAGGCTTACGCAGGCTTACGGAGAAGGGGAGAAGCGATGAGCGCACCCGACGGGCCCGTCGGCACCGAACGCAGCCTCGGCCAGCTGGTCTCCACGGCGACGAGCGAGATGTCGGCGCTGGTGCACGACGAGATCGCGCTGGCCAAGGCCCAGCTGCGGCAGGACGTCAAGCGGGGTGCGGTCGGCGGCGGCGCGTTCGCCGCCGCGGGGGCGGTGCTGCTCTTCTCGCTCCCGATGCTGAGCTTCGCCCTGGCCTACGGCATCCGTACCTGGAGCGGCTGGAACATGGCCATCTGCTTCGTGCTGTCCTTCGCGGCGAACGTGCTGGTCGCGGGCGTGCTCGCCCTGATCGGCGTCGTCTTCGCCAAGAAGGCCAAGAAGGGCAAGGGGCCGCAGAAGGCCGCCGCTTCGGCCAAGCAGACGGCTGCCGTACTGCAGAACGTGAAGCCGCACCCGCGTTCGGTGGGCCCCGCGCCCGCCGTGGGCGCCACCCTCGACCGTGGCAGTGAGAAGCCTGCGGCTGTGGCACGCTCGTCTTCATGACGGACCCCGCCACGCCCGCCCCCCATCCGGCCCAACCGGCGTCACTCGTACGCATCGAAGGACCGTGGACCCATCGGGACGTCGCCGCCAACGGCGCCCGCTTCCACATCGCCGAGATGGGTGACGGGCCGCTCGTGCTGCTGCTGCACGGCTTCCCGCAGTTCTGGTGGACCTGGCGGCACCAGATGGTGGCGCTCGCCGACGCGGGCTTCCGGGCGGTCGCGATGGACCTGCGGGGCGTGGGCGGCAGCGACCGTACGCCGCGGGGTTACGACCCCGCGAACCTCGCGCTCGACATCACGGGCGTCGTGCGGTCGCTCGGGGAGCCGGACGCCGCGCTCGTCGGGCACGACCTGGGCGGCTACCTCGCGTGGACGGCGGCCGTGATGCGGCCCAAGCTGGTGCGCCGCCTCGCCGTCTCCTCGATGCCGCACCCGCGGCGCTGGCGCTCGGCGATGCTGTCGGACCGCAAGCAGACCGCCGCCGCCTCGTACGTGTGGGGTTTCCAGCGGCCGTGGGTGCCGGAGCGTCAACTCGTCGCCGACGACGCCGCTCTGGTGGGGCGTCTGGTGCGGGACTGGTCGGGGCCGCGGCTGCCGGACGACGAGTCGGTGGAGACGTACCGCCGTGCCATGACGATCCCGTCGACGGCACACTGCTCCGTCGAGCCGTACCGCTGGATGGTGCGGTCGATGGCCCGTCCCGACGGCATCCAGTTCAACCGGCGCATGAAGCGCCCCGTGCGGGTTCCCACGCTGCATCTGCACGGCTCGCTGGACCCCGTGATGCGCACGCGCAGCGCGGCCGGCTCGGGTGAGTACGTCGAAGCGCCCTACCGGTGGCGGCTGTTCGACGGTCTGGGGCACTTCCCGCAGGAGGAGGACCCCGTCGCCTTCTCCACCGAGCTGGTCAACTGGCTGAAGGACCCCGAGCCGGACCGGTAGGCCGTACGGACCCGTGTGCGGGGGTCGAATCCAAGCCAGGGGAACACCTGTTCTTCGAACGGCCAATTGCCTCCCGCATAGGCCAATTGGGGCCCGTGGGCGCGATTACCGACCTTGGGGCACGGGCACACGTCGGGGTATGGGCTGGACGCACGACTACAGTGACGCAGCACGCAACCGCCGCTCAGCCATCGCGCTGAACAGCCGTGAGAGGGGCGGTCCCCATGATCCGGGCCATGAAGGCCCCGCTCAAGGCATCGGCATCCCCCGCATCCTGCGCCGCAGGGCCCGCTGGGTCTCGGCGCGGCTGAGGCATACGCGCGACTGAGGCATACGCGCCGCCAGGGCATCACGCGGCCAGGGCGTACGCGCGACTCATCCGGACCGATCCGGCTGCTCCCCCGACTGCGCGCCGACTAGAGCGCGCAGCCCTCGCTGTCGACCTCTTGGTTGGCGGTGCGGCCTGCCTTGATGTCCTCGCGGACCTCGTCGGCGGTGAGGGCGTAACCGGTGTCCGGGTCGTCGAGCGACTTCGCGAACACCACGCCGTAGACCTTGCCTTCGGGCGTGAGCAGCGGGCCGCCCGAGTTGCCCTGGCGGACGGTCGCGTAGAGCGAGTACACGTCGCGGCGCACGGTGCCCCGGTGGTAGATGTCCGGGCCGTTGGCCGTGATGCGACCACGCACGCGCGCGGGGCGGACGTCGTACGGGCCGTTCTCCGGGAAGCCCGCGACGATCGCGTTGTCACCGCTGGCCGCGTCCTTCGACGTGAACTGCAGCGCGGGTGCGTCCAGCGTCGGCACGTCCAGTACGGCGATGTCGCGCTCCCAGTCGTAGAGCACGACCTTCGCGTCGTACGTCCGACCGTCTCCGCCTATCTGCACCGTCGGCTCGTCCACGCCGCCGACCACGTGCGCGTTGGTCATCACGCGGCGCTCGGAGAAGACGAAGCCGGTGCCTTCGAGGACCTTGCCGCAGCCGCGCGCCTCGCCCTGCACCTTCACGATGGAGCGCCTGGCCTTCGTGGCGACCTCGCTCTTGGCGAGCTTGGGGTCGGGGGCCTGGACCTCGGTGATGGGCTCGTTCGAGAACGGGCTGAAGACCTGCGGGAAGCCGTTGCGCGCGAGGACCGAGGAGAAGTCCGCGAACCAGGTGTCCGCCTGGTCGGGCAGCGTGCGCGAAACGCCGAGCAGGATCTTGGAGTTGCGTACTTCCTTGCCGACCGTCGGCAGCGTCGTGCCCGCGAGGGCGGAGCCGATCAGCCAGGCCACCAGGAGCATCGCCAGTACGTTGACCAGCGCGCCGCCCGTGGCGTCCAGGGCCCGGGCCGGCTGCCAAGTGATGTACCGGCGGAGCTTGTTGCCCAGGTGCGTGGTGAAGGCCTGGCCGATGGAGGCGCAGACGATCACGATGACCACGGCCACGACGGCGGCCGTCGTGCTCACCGCTCCCTCGTCGTCCGTGAGGGCGCCCCAGATGATGGGCAGCAGGTACACCGCGACGAGTCCGCCGCCCAGAAAACCGATCACCGACAGGATGCCGACGACGAATCCCTGGCGGTAGCCGACGACCGCGAACCACACGGCGGCGACCACCAAAAGGATGTCCAGCACGTTCACCGATTCAATCCTCGCCTCGCATCGCGGTCGCCACGTCCCCGCAACCTTGTCATGCGCGCCAGTCGAGCGGCACCTGCTTGGTGCGGTCCCAGGGGCGCTCCCAGCCTGCGAAGTGCAGGATTCTGTCGATCACTCCAGCCGTAAAACCCCAGACCAGAGCGGATTCGACGAGGAAGGCCGGGCCTTGGTGGCCGCTCGGATGAACCGTCGTCGCGCGGTTGCCGGGATCCGTGAGATCGGACACGGGGACCGTGAAGACGCGGGCGGTCTCGGCCGGATCGACGACGCCCACGGGGGTGGGGGTGCGCCACCAGCCGAGCACCGGGGTCACCACGAAGTCGCTCACCGGGATGAAGAGCTTGGGCAGCACGCCGAAGAGCTGGACACCCCGGGGGTCGAGTCCGGTCTCCTCCTCGGCCTCGCGCAGGGCGGCGCGCAGGGGGCCGTCGGTCAGCGGATCGCCGTCCTCGGGGTCGAGGGAGCCGCCGGGGAAGGAAGGCTGCCCCGCGTGCGAGCGCAGGTTCCCCGCGCGCTCCATCAGGAGCAGCTCGGGGCCGTGTGTGCCCTCTCCGAAGAGGATCAGTACGGCGGACTGGCGTCCGGCGCCGCTCTTCGGGGGCAGGAAGCGGCTGAGTTGGGTCGGCCGGACCGTCTCGGCCGCGTGTGCGACCGGATCCAGCCAGGCGGGGAGGCCTTCGGTGCTGAGGCGCACGGGTCCGATGGGGCTGCCGGTGCGGCCGGGGCCAGGACCGGGGCTGTGGCCGGGACCCTGGCCAGGGCCGTTGCCGGGGTTTTGGTAGCCGTTCCCATCTCTCATGTGCGTATTGCTCGTGTCCGTTGTCTCGCTCGTGTCACTCGCGTGCGTCATCGGCACCCCCGTCCAACTGTGGACAACGCCTGTGGCCCCTCGGTTGGTTCCTCGCTCATGCGGCGCCCAGCGGGGGCGCGGCCTTCCCCGGGTAGTCCGGCGGGGGCTTGAGGCGCTGGCCCGGCAGGCCGCCCATCTCGTACTTCAGGAGCTTCTTCGCCTTCTCCGGGTCGGTCTCGCCCTCCCCGTACGCCGGACAGAGATCGGCGATCGGGCAGGCGCCGCAGGCGGGCTTGCGGGAGTGGCAGATCCGGCGGCCGTGGAAGATCACGCGGTGCGAGAGCATCGTCCACTCGCTCTTCGGGAAGAGCTCGGCGACGGCGGCCTCGACCTTCACCGGGTCGGTCTCCTCGGTCCACTTCCAGCGCCTGACGAGCCGTCCGAAGTGGGTGTCCACGGTGATGCCGGGGACCCCGAAGGCGTTCCCGAGCACGACGAACGCGGTCTTGCGTCCCACGCCGGGGAGCTTGACCAGGTCCTCTATGCGGCCGGGGACCTCGCCGCCGTGGTTGTCCCTGAGGGCCTTGGCGAGCCCCATGATCGACTTCGTCTTCGCCCGGAAGAACCCGGTCGGCCGGATCAACTCCTCGACCTCTTCGGGGCTGGCGGCCGCGAGGTCCTCCGGGGTCGGGTACGCGGCGAAGAGGCGCGGGGTCGTCTGGTTCACCCGCAGGTCGGTCGTCTGCGCGGAGAGGACCGTGGCGATGAGCAGCTCGAAGGGGTTCTCGAAGTCCAACTCGGGGTGGGCGTACGAGTACACCTCGGCGAGCTCGCGGTTGATGCGGCGGGCACGGCGGACCAGGGCGGTGTGGGACTCGGGTTTGGTGGTGGCCTTGGGCTTGGGTTTGGGCTTGGCCGGTGCGGGCTTCTTGTCGGCGGCGGTCTTCTTCGCGGCTGGAGCAGTCTTCTTCGCGGCGGCGGTCTTCTTGGCTGCCGTGGCCTTCTTTGCCGCGGGGGCCTTCTTGGCCGGGGTGGATTTCGCCTCGGCGGGGGTGGCCTGAATCTGCTCCGAAGGCTTGCTCACCGGTGGCACCCTTGTCCCTTTTGTCGCATTCTCTGACCGAGTGGATGTATGTTCGCCCACAGCGGAATCCGGTTGGGCTGTAGCCTTCCCGGTACTCCTGGCCTGTGCTCCCACCGGCTTTTTGGACACCCGGCCAGCCTAGAGCCCGACACTGACATCCGCCCTGGACCCCATGGATCGGCCCCCAATTGGCCCCCTCCCGCACAGCATGCGACGTCAGTGCGGCAGACTTGTGACTGATCACACTGTTTGGACCGTCCGGCAAAATGGGGAGCACGGTCCCCTGATGCAGGTCGACAAGGAGAGAACTCGTGGACGACGTTCTGCGGCGCGCCCCGCTCTTCGCGGCGCTCGATGACGAGCAGGCCGCGGAGCTCCGCGCCTCCATGAGTGAGGTGACGCTCGCGCGCGGGGATGCGCTTTTCCATGAAGGTGACCCCGGAGACCGCCTTTACGTGGTCACCGAGGGCAAGGTGAAGCTTCACCGCACCTCACCCGACGGCCGCGAGAACATGCTCGCGGTGCTCGGCCCCGGCGAGCTCATCGGTGAGCTCTCGCTGTTCGACCCGGGTCCGCGTACGGCCACCGCCTCCGCGCTCACCGAGGTCAAGCTGCTCGGCCTGGGCCACGGCGACCTTCAGCCGTGGCTGAACGCGCGGCCCGAGGTGGCCGCGGCGCTGCTGCGTGCCGTCGCGCGGCGCCTGCGCAAGACGAACGACCAGATGTCCGATCTGGTCTTCTCCGACGTGCCCGGGCGTGTGGCCCGCGCCCTTCTCGACCTGTCGCGCCGCTTCGGCGTGCAGTCCGAAGAGGGCATCCACGTCGTGCACGACCTCACGCAGGAGGAGCTGGCCCAGCTGGTCGGCGCGTCCCGCGAGACGGTCAACAAGGCGCTGGCGGACTTCGCCGGGCGCGGCTGGCTTCGGCTTGAGGCTCGCGCGGTGATTTTGCTGGATGTGGAGCGGTTGGCGAAGCGGTCTCGCTGACGCGGTTTCGCTGACGCTGTTTCGTACGTGGATGGGGTCCCGCCTCTTTGAGGCTGGGCCCCATCCGTGCTTCCGCACAAGCTTTTCCCACCCACCCACCTGATTGCCCCGCGGTGAAGGGTGGGTGGGTTCGCGCCTTGGCGGGGTGGGCGGGTGCCGCCTTGGTGGGGAGCGGGCGGGTGGGTGGCGCCTCGGTAGCGGCGGGCGGGTGGGTGCCGCCTTGGTGGCGGCGGGTGGCCGGTGCCGCCTCGGTAGCGGCGGGTGGCCGGTGCCGCCTCGGTGGGGCGGGTGGGTGCCGCCTTGGTGCAAGTGGGCGGGTGGGTGCCGCCTCGATGCGGCGGGTGCGTGGGTGCCGCTCTCGTGAGGGTGGGTAAGTGCCGAGGCCGTTGTTGGTCGGTGGATCTGGTTCGGGTGGGTGGGCGCGTGGCCCCGGAGCAGGCGGGCGCGTGCCGGCTCGGGTGGGTGGGCACGTGGCTCCAGAGCGGGTGGGCGCGTGCCGACTGGGGTGGTGCGCGAGCGGGGCCTCAGTGTGGGTGGGCGCGTGCCGGCTCGCGTGGCCGGGCGCGCGGCCCCAGAACGGGGGGGGCGCGTGCCGCGTGAGGCAGGTGCGTACCCGCTGTACGGGGTGAGTGCCTGCCGCCTGGGCGGTGGGTGCCACTGGGAGCGCATCGCCCACAGCAGATGACGCCCGCCTGTTGCGGCTCGGTCAGATCAGATCAAGCCGTGTTCCCGGAGATAGTCCAGTTGCGCCCTTACCGACAGTTCCGCTGCCGGCCACAAGGAGCGGTCCACGTCCGCGTAGACGTGGGCGACCACGTCCGACGGGGCCGCGTGGCCGTTCTCCACGGCCGTCTCGACCTGGGCCAGGCGGTTCGCGCGGTGGGCCAGGTAGAACTCGACGGCGCCCTGGGCGTCCTCCAGGACCGGACCGTGGCCCGGCAGGACCGTGTGCACGCCGTCGTCGACCGTCAGGGACCGCAGGCGCCGCAGGGAGTCCAGGTAGTCCCCCAGGCGGCCGTCAGGGTGCGCCACGACCGTCGTACCGCGGCCCAGGACCGTATCCCCCGTCAGGACCGCCTGATCGGCCGGGAGATGGAAGCAGAGGGAGTCCGCGGTGTGGCCCGGCGTCGGGACCACCCGCAGTTCAAGGCCGCCCGTCGTGATCACGTCACCCGCGCCGAGGCCCTCGTCGCCCAGCCGCAGCGCGGGGTCGAGGGCCCGGACCTTGGTGCCGGTCAGCTCGGCGAAGCGCGCGGCGCCCTCCGCGTGGTCGGGGTGGCCGTGGGTGAGGAGGGTGAGCGCGACCCGTTGCCCGGCCTGCTCTGCCGTGGCGATGACGTGCCGGAGGTGCGCGTCGTCCAGGGGCCCCGGGTCGACGACGACCGCGAGCCCGGAGCCCGGCTCGGACACGATCCAGGTGTTGGTCCCGTCCAGCGTCATCGCGGACGCGTTGGGGGCAAGGACGTTGACCGCGCGGGCGGTGGCGGGACCGCTGAGGACTCCGCCCCGGGGCTGCCCGGGAAGGGCGGCGGCTTCGGTCATGCGGGGGTGACTCCCGTCCGGTTCGTGGCAGGGGAAGCAGGATCAGCCGTGACCGTGACCGTGGTCATGCTGTACCCCCCGTAGGGATGTGCTTGGTGAATTCCTCGTGGCCCGGCCACGTCAGCACCAACTCGCCGTCCTCCAGCCGCGCTTGCGCCAGCACCGGGGTGAGGTCGCGCTCCGGGGCCGCGGCCAGGGCGTCCGCGGCCGACCCGTAGGGGCTCAGTTGGCGCAGGGTCGCGATGGTGGGCGGCATCATCAGGAGGTCGCCCCTGTCGTAGCCCGCCGTGGCCTCCTCCGGAGCGATCCACACCGTACGGTCGGCCTCCGTGGAGGCGTTGCGCGTGCGCTGCCCCTCCGGGAGTGCCGCCACGAAGAAGAACGTGTCGTAGCGCTTCGGCTCGAACTCCGGAGTGATCCACCGGGCCCAGGCGCCGAGCAGGTCACTACGGAGGACCAGGCTGCGGCGGTCGAGGAACTCCGCGAAGGAGAATTCACGGGCCACCAGTGCCTCGCGGTCGGCCTCCCAGTCGTCGCCCGTGGTGTCGCCGACGACGCTCGACGGGGTCGGCCCCGCGAGCAGTACACCCGCCTCCTCGAACGTCTCGCGCACGGCGGCGCACACGATCGCCTGGGCGCCGGGCTCGTCCACGCCGAGGCGCGCGGCCCACGTCGCCAGGGACGGGCCCGCCCAGCGCACGAGGCGGTCGTCGTCACGCGGGTCCACTCCCCCGCCCGGATACGCGTACGCGCCTCCGGCGAAGGCCATGGAGGCGCGTCTGCGCAGCATGTGTACGGCGGGGCCCGCCACGGAGCCACGGGCATCCCGGGAAACCCGGGAGTCCCGCAGAAGCATGACCGTGGCCGCCCGGCGCGGAGTCGCCGGCGTCAGTTCGCCGCTGCTCAGCGCACGGATGCGGTCGGGCCACTCCGGGGGGTACCACTGCCCATTAGCCATGGGCGGAGGCTATCCCCTGGTGGGCTGATGTTCGAGAGGCAACCATCGGGTGCCAGAAGGCAGCGATCAAGCCAAGTAGAGGCCGGACTACGCCTCGGTCAGCTCCACCTGGATCTCGACCTCGACCGGCGCGTCCAGCGGCAGGACCGCCACACCCACGGCGCTGCGGGCGTGCACGCCCTTGTCGCCGAGCACCTCGCCGAGCAGCTCGCTCGTGCCGTTGAGCACCGCGGGCTGGCCCGTGAAGTCCGGGGCCGAGGCCACGAAGCCGACGACCTTCACGACGCGGACGATCCGGTCGAGGTCACCGGCGACGGACTTCACCGCGGCGAGCGCGTTGAGCGCGCACGTGCGGGCCAGTTCCTTGGCCTCCTCGGGGGTCACCTCTCCGCCGACCTTGCCGGTCACCGGAAGCTTGCCCTCCACCATCGGGAGCTGGCCCGCGGTGTAGACGTACACACCCGACTGGACGGCCGGCTGGTAGGCGGCGAGCGGCGGCACGACCTCGGGCAGCGTCAGGCCGAGCTCGGCCAGCTTCGCCTCGACGTTGCCGCTCATGCCTGCCTCTCGCGCTTCAGGTAGGCCACGAGCTGCTCAGGGTTGTTCGGCCCGGGCACGACCTGGACGAGCTCCCAGCCGTCCTCGCCCCAGGTGTCCAGAATCTGCTTCGTGGCATGGACGAGCAGCGGCACGGTTGCGTATTCCCACTTGGTCATATGGCCGACTGTAGCCGTTGTGAGGCACTGCTCACGGTGGCCTCCTGCTTAGCCCGGACGGCGACTGGTTAGGCTCGGAAGTGTGAGCAGGCTCCAGGTCGTCAGCGGCAAGGGCGGTACCGGCAAGACCACGGTGGCCGCCGCACTCGCGCTCGCCCTCGCGACGGAGGGCAAGCGCACCCTCCTCGTGGAGGTCGAGGGCAGACAAGGCATCGCGCAGCTCTTCGAGACCGAAGCGCTGCCGTATGAGGAGCGGAAGATCGCCGTCGCTCCCGGGGGCGGGGAGGTGTATGCCCTCGCCATCGACCCTGAACTGGCGTTGCTCGACTACCTCCAGATGTTCTACAAGCTGGGGGGCGCGGGACGCGCGCTCAAGAAACTCGGCGCCATCGACTTCGCCACCACGGTCGCGCCCGGTCTGCGGGACGTCCTGCTGACCGGCAAGGCCTGCGAGGCCGTACGCCGCAAGGACAAGAGCGGGCGTTACGCGTACGACTGCGTGGTGATGGACGCGCCGCCCACCGGCCGCATCACACGCTTCCTGAACGTGAACGACGAGGTCGCGGGCCTCGCCAAGATCGGCCCCATACACAATCAGGCGCAGGCCGTGATGCGCGTCCTGAAGTCTCCGGAGACGGCGGTTCACCTGGTGACGCTCCTCGAGGAGATGCCCGTCCAGGAGACCGCCGACGGGATCGCGGAGCTGCGCGCGGCACAGCTTCCCGTGGGGCGCGTCATCGTGAACATGGTGCGGCCCGCGCTCCTCGACGAGGCATCCCTGGAACTCGGGCTCGACCAGGCCCCGCGTACCGCCATCGCCAAGTCCCTGTCCGCCGCCGGGCTCGGCGGGGCCCGCCGCGGCGGCGTCGCCGAGCGCCTCGTCGACCCGCTCCTGGAGCAGGCCGCCGAGTACGCCGAGCGGCATGCCCTGGAGGGCTCCCAGCGGGCCGTTCTGGGCGATCTGGACCTCCCCCTGCACGAACTTCCCCTGCTGGCCGGGGGAATGGACCTGGCGGGGCTCTACGAACTCGCCACGGAACTGCGGAAGCAAGGGATCGCATGACCTCGGACCCGGCACGACACCCGGACACGACACGCCCCCTGGACCCGGCCCGCACGCTCGACGTGGACGCCCTGCTCGACGACCCGAAGACCCGCATCGTGGTGTGCTGCGGCTCCGGAGGCGTCGGAAAGACGACCACGGCCGCCGCGCTGGGCCTGCGCGCCGCCGAACGGGGCCGCAAGGTCGTCGTCCTGACCATCGACCCGGCGCGCCGGCTCGCCCAGTCCATGGGGATCGACTCGCTCGACAACGTCCCGCGCCAGGTCAAGGCCATCGAGGGCACATCGGGCGACGGCGAGCTGCACGCCATGATGCTCGACATGAAGCGCACGTTCGACGAGATCGTCGAGGCGCACGCCGACAAGGAGCGCGCGGCCGCGATCCTCGGCAACCCCTTCTACCAGTCGCTTTCGGCGGGCTTCGCGGGCACGCAGGAGTACATGGCGATGGAGAAGCTGGGGCAGCTTCGCTCCCGTGACGAGTGGGACCTGATCGTCGTCGACACGCCGCCGTCGCGTTCGGCCCTCGACTTCCTCGACGCGCCGAAGCGGCTCGGGTCCTTCCTGGACGGGAAGCTGATCCGGGTGCTCATGGCCCCCGCGAAGGTGGGCGGCCGGGCCGGGATGAAGTTCCTGAACGTCGGGATGTCGATGATGACGGGGGCCCTGGGCAAGCTGCTCGGCGGTCAACTGCTGCGTGACGTCCAGACGTTCGTGGCCGCCATGGACACCATGTTCGGCGGCTTTCGCACCCGCGCCGACGCCACGTACCGGCTGCTCCAGGCGCCGGGCACGGCGTTCCTCGTGGTGGCGTCGCCGGAGCGGGACGCGCTGCGGGAAGCGGCGTACTTCGTGGAGCGCCTGGCGGCCGACGACATGCCGCTCGCCGGTCTCGTGCTGAACAAGGTGCACGGCAGCGGCGCCGCTCAGCTCTCGGCCGAGCGGGCGCTTGCCGCCGCGGAAAATCTTGAAGAGAGCCGCATTGTGGATCAGGAGGACGGGAAGGAAGGTGTTCGTAACTCCCGCGAGGCTTCACCCGAGGCGTCCCACGAGACATCCCCCGAGGCTCCCGGCAACTCCCACGAAGTCCCCGGCAGTTCCGAGACTCCCGCACCTTCTGACGCACTTTCCGAAGAGACCGCCGAAGAGACCTCTGCGGCCACTGAGGCAGCCTCTGAAGCCTCCGCCGAAGAAGCCCTCGCCGAACCTCATGACAAGCAGCAGCCCGTGGCACAGCTGACCGCCGGTCTGCTGCGACTGCACGCGGAACGCATGCAGCTGCTCGCGCGCGAACAGCGCACGCGCGATCGCTTCACCGCGCTTCACCCCGAGGTGGCCGTGGCCGAAGTGACGGCGCTGCCGGGCGACGTGCACGACCTGGCAGGCCTCCGGGCCATCGGGGAACGGCTCGCGGCCGGTGCTGATGGTGATGCGGCCGGAGCTGCCTGAGCAGCAGGTTCCACCCACTGCCACGCGGTCGGTGGGGGCACTCCCCCACCGCCACGCGGCCGACGGGCGCTAACCCACTGCCGCGTAGCTCTCGTACGTCTCGTCGTCCTCCAAGTCCACGGGCAGCAGGCCCGCGCCACGCTCGTACTCGGAGCGCGCCGTCTCCAGCAGACGGCGCCACGAGGTGACCGTGGGACGCCTGCGCAGCAATGCGCGGCGCTCCCGCTCAGTCATGCCACCCCACACGCCGAATTCGACGCGGTTGTCCAGCGCGTCGGCCAGGCACTCCGTGCGCACCGGGCATCCGGTGCACACCGCCTTGGCCCTGTTCTGCGCTGCTCCTTGAACGAACAGTTCATCTGGATCGGTAGTGCGGCAGGCCGCCTGCGCACTCCAGTCGGTTACCCAGCCCATACCGGCGCCGTCCTCTCCCGAATCGAGGCTCCCCCACGGCGGCAGCGGCATATTCACCGCCGCCAGTTGAGGACGTTACGGAAGGTGGGCACAGCGCAACACCCCCTTCGGGCCCAATCTTGAATGGCCCGAACGGACTATGCGTAAGCGGCAGATCACCCGACGGAGTGAGCTGGCGACATGCGTGATTAACCCGGCAAATGCGGGCACTTCAGCTGAGTCACAACGGGCATCGAATGCCGCATGAGGCCAATTCGGGCACTTCCCCGGGCCGGCTGGATGAGCGGAGGGGGACCCCATTCGGGATTCGGGACCGAGAGAGGGGTTGTTGCCGAACCGCACTGCTGTGACAGTTGAGAGCAGCTTAGGCCAAGGCATTGAGGCGTGTCCGGCGAATCAGAACGTAGGCTGCCCCCATGGGAAAGAAGCGCTCGGGCGGTGGTCTGTCACCAACTCAGCAGGCCGCGAAGTTCCTAGGTGTCAGCGTGCTCGCGGGTGCCGTGCTGGCAGGTATCGCCCTGCCCGCGGCCGGTGCGCTCGGCCTCGCGGCGAAGGGTTCGGTGGAGGAGTTCGACGAGATCCCGTCCAACTTGGAGCAGCCGCCGCTGAGTCAGCGCACCACGATCCTCGACAGCGAGGGCGGCTCCATCGCCACGGTCTACTCGCGTGACCGCACGGTGGTCCCCCTCAAGGAGATCTCGCCGTACATGCAGAAGGCGATCGTCGCGATCGAGGACTCGCGCTTCTACGAGCACGGGGCGATCGACGCGAAGGGCATCCTCCGCGCGCTGAACCAGAACGCGCAGAGCGGCGGCGTCTCCCAGGGCGCGTCCACGCTCACGCAGCAGTACGTGAAGAACGTCTTCGTCGAAGAGGCGGGCAACGACCCGACGAAGGTCGCCGAGGCCACCCAGCAGACCCTCGGGCGCAAGATCCGCGAGCTGAAGTACGCGATCCAGGTCGAGGAGAAGCTGGGCAAGAAGCGCATCCTCAGCAACTACCTGAACATCACCTACTTCGGGCAGCAGGCGTACGGGGTCGAGGCCGCGGCCCAGCGCTACTTCTCCAAGCCCGCCAAGGATCTGCAGGTCCAGGAGGCCGCGCTGCTCGCCGGCATCGTGCAGTCCCCCAGCCGGTACGACCCCGTGAACGACTCCGAGGAAGCCACCAAGCGCCGCAACACGGTGCTGCAGCGGATGGCGGAGACGCACGACCTCACGCAGGCGGAGGCCGCGGAGGCGAAGAAGAAGCCGCTCGGCCTCAAGGTGAGCAAGCCCAAGAACGGCTGCATCACGGCGGTCAGCGGCGCCGGGTTCTTCTGTGACTACGTACGCGAGGTCTTCCTCTCCGACCCGGTCTTCGGCAAGACCCAGAAGGACCGGGCCAAGGTCTGGAACCAGGGCGGTCTGCGGATCAAGACGACCCTCGACCCGCAGGCCCAGGAGTCCGTGCAGGCCTCGATAAAGGATCACGTCTACCAGAAGGACGACGTGGCGACGGCGGCCACCATCGTCGAGCCGGGCACCGGCAAGGTCCTGGGCATGGGCCAGTCGCGGCCCTACGGGATCAATCTCAAGGACAACGAGACCTCGATGAACCTGTCCGTGGACAACGCCATGGGCGGCGGCGCGGGCTACCAGCCGGGTTCGACCTTCAAGCCGATCGTGGCGGCGGCGGCCCTGGAGGGCGGGATGCCCGCCACGAAGAGCTACGACTCTCCGTACGAGATGCCCTACCCGAGCAGCGTCGCGGCGTGCGACGGCAAGAAGTGGGCGAACACGGGGAACTGGAAGCTCACCAACGAGAACGAGTCCGAGGTCGGCCCGTACGACATGCGGGAAGCGACCGCGAAGTCGGTCAACACGTACTACGTGGAGATGATCGGCGACATCGGGATCTGCCCGGTCACGCAGATGGCCGAGAAGATGGGCGTCGAGCGGGCCGACGGCAAGAAGATCGACCAGGCGCCGTCGATCGCGCTCGGCACCCAGGAGATGTCGCCACTGACGATGGCGGGCGCGTACGCGACGTTCGCCGCGCGCGGCAAGTACTGCTCGCCCGTCGCGATCGAGTCGATCGCCGCTCCGGGCGGGAAGTCGCTGCCGGTGCCGAAGTCGACGTGCTCGCGCGCGATGTCGACGAAGACGGCGGACACGATCAACACCCTCCTGAAGGGCGTGGTCGAGGACGGAACCGGCAAGCAGGCCGGCCTCGGCTCGCGTGCGAGCGCGGGCAAGACGGGTACGACCGACTTCCGTTACGCCGCCTGGTTCGTGGGCTACACCCCGAACATGTCGGGCGCGGTGTGGGTCGGCGACCCGGAGCACAAGCGGCAGATGGTCGACATCACCATCGGCGGACGGCCGTACGGCAAGGTCTTCGGTGGTGAGGTCCCCGGTCCGATCTGGCGGGACGCGATGAGCGGTGCGCTCGCGGGCAAGCCGGCGCCGGGCTTCAACACCGTCCACATCCCGGGCGGCGACAAGGACAAGGACAAGCACCACGACGACAACAAGCCGCCGGGCGACGGTGGTGGCGGTGACGGCGGTGGAGGCGGCGGCACCAACGGCGGGGGCGGCGGGGGCGGCGATCCCTGGCCTGACATCTCCCTGCCGCCGGACGTCATCGGCGGCGGCGGGAACGGCGGGGGCGGCAACGGCAATGGGGGCGGGATCGGCGGTTGGGGTCGCTAGGCCCCCGGCCCCGGTCACTCCTTGTCTCCAGTGCGTGGATACGTGAATGGGGGCGCCCCCTTTGATCGGGGGGCGCCCCCATTCGCGTACACGCCTGCTGTATGTACGCGCCTGCTGGCCTGCGTGGGTCGCTGTCTGCTCAGCCCGCGAGCAGGCTCAGCCCGCGAGCAGCTTCTTGACGACGGCGGCGACGCGGCCGCCCTCGGCCAGGCCCGCGACCTTCGGGTTCACGATCTTCATGACCTGGCCCATGGCACGCGGCCCCTCGGCACCGGCGGCCTTCGCCTCCTCGACGGCCTGGGCGACGATCGCCTGGAGCTCGTCCTCGGAGAGCTGCTTCGGCAGGTACTCGGCGAGGACCTCGCCCTCCGCCTTCTCCTTGGCGGCCTGCTCGGCGCGACCGCCCTGGGCGAAGGCCTCCGCGGCCTCGCGGCGCTTCTTGGCCTCGCGGGCGATCACCTTCTGCACCTCGTCGTCGGAGAGTTCGCGGGCCGTCTTGCCCGAGACCTCCTCCTTCGTGATGGCGGTGAGGGTCAGCCGGAGCGTGGAGGAGCGCAGCTCGTCACGCCCCCTGATCGCGGCGGTGAGGTCTTCCTGAAGCTTCGACTTGAGCGTGGTCATGCGGTGATTGTCGCAGGTGCGTACGGCCCGACGCCCGCCGATTTACGGGGCCTTCGGGTCTGACACGATGGGAGGATGCGCGCGCAATACGCAGTACCCCTGGGAATCGCGGCGACGGCCGCCGCCGGTCTGGCCTACTCGGTGGGCATCGAAGCCCGCTTCTTCCGACTGCGACGGATCACCGTGCCGGTCCTTCCACCCGGGATGCGACCGCTCAGAGTTCTCCAGGTGTCGGACATCCACATGGTGTCGGGGCAGCGCAAGAAGCAGCGCTGGCTGCGTTCGCTCGCGGGTCTCCGTCCCGACTTCGTGATCAACACCGGGGACAACCTCTCCGACCCGGAGGGCGTGCCGGAGACGCTGGACGCGCTCGGCCCGCTGATGCAGTTCCCCGGGGCGTACGTCTTCGGCTCGAACGACTACTACGGCCCCAAGCCGCGCAACCCCGTCCGCTACCTGGTCGAGAAGTCGCAGGGCAAGCACGGCCTGAACGGCAACGCACCCGCCGTCGGCGTGATCCACAACCCGTGGGAGGACCTGCGCGACGGCTTCGACGCCGCGGGCTGGGTGAACCTGACGAACACGCGGGGCGCCCTGAAGATCGAGGGCTACGAGATCGGGCTCACCGGCCTGGACGACCCGCACATCAAACGCGACCGGTACGCGCGCGTGGCGGGCGGTCCGGACACGGGCGCCGACTTCTCGATGGGCATCGTGCACGCTCCGTACCTGCGCGCGCTCGACGCCTTCGCGGCCGACGGCTACCCCTTGATCCTCGCTGGTCACACGCATGGCGGCCAGGTGTGCATCCCCTTCTACGGGGCGCTGGTCACCAACTGCGACCTGGACACGGAGCGCGTGAAGGGCCTCTCCACGCACGAGGCGGAGGGCCGGACGTCGTACATGCACGTCTCCGCGGGCTGCGGCGCCAACCGCTACACCCCGATGCGCTTCGCCTGCCCTCCGGAGGCGACGTTGTTGACGTTGGTGGCGGGCGGCTGAGGGGCGCTGGGCGGTGGGCGGTGGGCGCCGGGTGCCTGTGGTCGGTGTCAGGCGCCCGGTGGGTGCCTGTGGCCGGCGTCAGGCACCCGGCGCCGGGTGTCTGTGGTCGGTGTCAGGCGCCCGGCGCCGGGTGTCTGTGGTCAGTGTCAGGCGCCCGGTGGGTGCCTGTGGCCGGCGTCAGGCACCCGGCGCTGACGGCGCGCGCGTGAGCGCAACGGTGCTTAGCGTGGGGGCATGATCGCGCGGACAACGTCGTCGTACGCCCCGACCGACATCACGGTGCCCGGACTGTGCCGCCCGGTGACCGCGGCCTTCCGGGCGCTGATCGCCCTGGCCGCGGTCACCGGCGTCGTCATCGACCTGGCCATCGGCAGCCCGCTGCGTGTGCTCAGCTACTTCACCCTCCAGAGCAATGTCCTGGTGGCGGTGGTCTTCGCGCTCGGCGCACGCCGCGCGTGGCAGGGCCGGCGCGCGCTGCCTCCGGTGGTGACCGGCGGCACGCTTCTCTTCATCTCGATCACGGGCCTCGTCTACCACTTCGTCCTGGCCAACGGCTCCAGCGGCTTCGCCATGACGGACGACATAGACGCGCTCTCCGGCTGGCGTTCGCTCGCCAATCAGCTTATGCACACCGTGACCCCGATCGGCGCGCTCCTCGACTGGCTCCTGCTGACACCGCCCCTGGCCCTCAGCTCCACCTCGCGCGGCGGCCTGCGCTGGCGCCACGCGGCGCTGTGGCTGCTCTACCCGCTCGCCTACCTGGGCTTCGCCCTGATCCGCGGGGCGCTCATGGCCCCCGGCTCACCGGCGCGCTACCCCTACCCGTTCCTGGACGTCGACGCCCACGGCTATACGGGAGTCCTCACCAACGCCGTCATCCTCGGCCTGGCCTTCTACGCCCTGGCCCTGCTCCTGGTGGCCCTGGACGGCCTCCGCCCGGGCCCACGCCGGCGCGGGCCCAGAACCCCGGCCCGCGAAAACCGGATTTCGTCTCCGGGCGCCGGTCCGCTAAAGTAATCGATGTCGCCACGGCCAGCAGCAATGCGGGCGGGTGGAGCAACGACATCGGGGTGTAGCGCAGCTTGGCAGCGCGCTTCGTTCGGGACGAAGAGGTCGTGGGTTCAAATCCCGCCACCCCGACAGCCGTAACACCAGGTCAAGGGCCTGATCCGCATTGCGGGTCAGGCCCTTCCTGCGTCTCAGGTGATCGTTTGGGAGAAATCTGGGAGAAGACCTTGGCCGGCTTCTCCCAGCGGTATCTGCCCTCCTCCCTTACGGTGAGGTGCCTAACAGGGACCGCCGTATGCGCGTTCGTGAATCGGCGGCCCCAAGACCAGCACGGTTGGAACCGAGCCAACCAGGGGGGCCAGTGGAGCCGAGAAGTGCAGCAGCAGTAGGAATCGACTTTCCGTACACCGCGCGTACCACCTGCTACATCGAGGTTCATGATGACGGCAGAGTCACTCATGGCAACGATCGGGCCGCCTACGAGCGCGCCGCCGCCGGAAAATCGCGGTTGTTCGCGGTCTGGCCCGGCGAGTGGTCGAGCCACCTTTTCGTGATCGACGACCTCGACGAGTACGCCAAAGCTCAGGGGATCAAGCACGACCAGAACAGGACCGGGCTGGAGGAACACGTCCACGACGTGGAGTGGACCGAGGCGACGGGCCGCAACCCCAATCCCCGGAGTCCGTACATCAGCATCCGGCTCAAGCTGACATGCGGATGCGAGATCCGTGACTTGGGCACGTTCGCGAGCCAGATGCAGGAGCAGCGGGGTTGGGCCATCGCGACCAGCGTTGGGTGGGGCAGCAGCAGTGGCCCCGAAGGTACGTCCTACTCCCTGCGGGTGCGACGGAAGAGTCTCGGCATCTAAGCACCTACAGCAAGGGCAGCAACCTTCCGAAAAACCGTCCGCGGGCCTCGTACCTACGGCAGGCTGACCGCAAGGAGGGTACATATGGGGCGGGCATCTCGAAAGAAGCGTGAGCAGCGGTCAGCAGGACAGCGCAGGCCGGCGCGGGCGGCTGTGCCAACACCTACAGATCCGCGCACCGAAGGTGAAGCCGCTCTGGGGCGGCTGATGCGCACCAACTCCCCAGGCAAGGTCAGCCTGGCAGGAGCGTACGCGTTCGGTTACGGAGCTCTAGGCATGGCGCAGTTGGAGGGGGACGACCAACCTTGGTTCCATGACATCGACCCCCTGGATGCCCTGTTCTTAGGCACCGCATGGCCGCAGAAGTTCAGGGACGAGTTCGAATTCGCCAACGCACGTGACGGCTGGCTCCGGATTCTTCGTGGCACGGTGCACTGGAAGGGCATCGAGAGCTTCGTCCGCGAGGTCGTTACCGCAAGCGAGGAATACAACCTCCCAGTGGATGAAGGGGAGTTGATGCTGAAGCTGACGGGCCGGTTGGAGGTGCTTGGCCTCGATCAGCGCAAGTTGCCCGTCAACTGCCTGCCGGGGTCGGCACTGGCCGGGACGCGTCCGATCGAAGGACCTCCTCCCGATCAGGTACTGCCGGAACCTTTGGTCGACGCAAACGACAGGATCGCTCGTTTCTGGGAGGGCACTCAGATCGACCTCCCCCACGACGGAACGCCCCTTGACGCACTGCGACATGGGGTCTACCTGCTCACCCAAATGGGTCTGCGCCTGGACGACGACCCCATGGCGCTCCTCCCTGCCCTCTATCTCGCCCTGGTGGCGAAGGACGGTGAAGAGATCAGCGATGCGGGCGAGCGGGCAGTGGCCTGGGCCTACGCGCTGCCTCCAGGATCTTCGCTGATTCCGGTCGCTGACGTCCTCCTCTTGGGACCTGCTCAAGGTCTGAGCACGAATGAGATGCTCACTCGGCTCTTCTCCCTCACCAACCTCGGGGAGCCCGTCAGCAGCGCGGACAGGCGATGGACCAGCTCTCCTGGCTGCGCGCTGATCGATCTCGCTTTCGAGCAAGGCTTCTCACAGGTCATCACTCGCAACGGCAAGGTCGTTCGCATCGACGACACCGCGGTTGCCTCCTTCAAAGCGCAGCTTCGTCGGTTCGAGGAGAAATTCGGCCGGCCTCCTGGCCCTGACGATCCCGTGTTCTTCGATCCCGACGCGGAAACACCCCAGGTGCCTTCCCTGAGGAGCATCGAGACCCACGGTGTCGAACTGCTGGAGACCATCGGCCTGTCTGCGGCCTGGATCTTTGCCTATCGCGAGACCAAGGGGTTGCTGCCGCGCCTTGATGGCACGTTTCTGACCGATCGCGATGCCTCTGAGTGGAACGCAGCGATCGCTCGTTACGTGGAACAGGCCGACGCCGAGTTCCCAGATTTCGAAGCCAACATGGAGATCCTTCGGACCAACTTCCTGGCCAGGGAAGTGATGACAGCGGTCCAGGATCCCGAGCACGGCCGCGAGCTCGTAGCCACCTTGGACGGTGGAAGTGGAGGGGAACTGCTCGGATCTTTCCTCGACCGCATGGCCCCCTCGCTGGAGGAGCTCGTACAGGAGGACCCATCGCTTCTGGACTCCGCTGCCGAGTTTGCCAGGGCTTGGGATGGCGCAACGCTGCAGGATCGGGTGTCCGTCATCGCTGGTGCGCTCTCTGATCTCGACCGGAAGGACACTGCGGCCGTACTCACCGTCGCTGCGGCGTTCTTTGCCAGCCAGACCGCGCCAGAGTCGGACTGAGTTGCTGAGTCAGGGGCCCGAACCATAAGCGAATCGAGCCCCTGGCTGGTGGCGGTGACCTTCCAGTGGGTGCCTCTGTCGATGTCCGCCGAGCAAAATCGATCCCCGCCGCGCGGGGCGACAGCTGGCGGAACTCTGTACGGCCTGCCCCCGTCTCCTGCACTACGGGCTGGGCGGACGCTCTAAGCAGCTACCACCGCGTCGCCAAGCGTTGTTGGGGGGATCGCGGCGTACTTACGCGTGGCCTCCAGTGTGCGCCGCCCCCTCGGGTTCATCCGCCGCGGACGGGTGGACGTACCTGCCCTTGTTAAACGGGGTGAACCACGCCTTGAACGACATCGGCGCCACGCCGAGAGCCTCTCCGACGGCGCTCTCGTCGATGCCGTCCATGGAGTCGTCATAGAGCCACTCGTGATCCATGTCCTCGTAAACGTTGTCAGCGAACGAGTCGAGTGCGGCCGAGACGCCGTCGTCGAGCAGCCCGAAAGTCTCCAGGGTCACGTGCGTCTCAGTCAGTAGTAGTTTCAGCGCGAGTTCCTCAGCGACGCAGCTCAGCTGCTGGAAGCTGCCGTCTGTGAAGCGGGTGGTCATGGCGATGACCGTCACCAGGAAGCGGCGAGCGAAACGGGCGTCGTACTGGAGGGCGTATCGCTCGGGAAGGTCCTCGAAGTGCCACAGGGGACCGTCGTATTCAGCAGCGGTGGTGTCCTCCTCCGTCAGAGTCTGCACGTCTTGGAACAGCTCGTCCACCAAGATGTCCGTCGCGTACACCAAAGCACCAGCAGCGAGTTTGGCGTCCTCCGGCGAAGTGGCGAACTCGCCGGCACCTTCTTCGTCCTCTTCGTCCTCTTCGTCGTCCAAGACGCCGAACATCACGGGTGGGAAGGAGCGCAGCTGATCCGCCCGTGCAAGCATCTGACCGCGTACCACCTCGGCTTGCGCCTCGGCGTCGTAGCCCTCGCTCTCGTCCTCGGGCGTGGGGCTCTCGGTATGCCGCGCCTTTCGGTCCGCCAGATTGTCGGGCGGGGCATCGGGACCGTCGGCAGCGGCGAGACTCTCCTGGGCGAGCTCCGGGTGCAGTTCGACCTCACATCGCTCGATCTGCCAGTCAGCCAACAGCTCGGATCGTTCCAGCAGTTCACCCACCACTGACCGGACGGCCTCCTCTGCGAACTCCAGAGCTGACGCATCCACAAACACCTTCAGAAGTGCGCCGCCTGGGTAGACGGCCACGATGGTGTCGAGAAGATCGACTTCCATGCCGTCGGGTCCCTCGATCGCCTCGACAGAGGCAAAACCATCCTCGATGAGCGCCACCGCGCCGGCGCGTTGAAGGGGGTCCATCTCCGGAGAGCTCTTGGGTATGAGGGCGTCCACAGTCACTACGTATGTCACGCCCCTGATCCTGGCAGCGATATGCCGGGTGACGGGAAGGAATCCGGTAAACGCCCGCAGTGCCCCGCAGCAGCACTGCGGGGCACTGCTGAGTTGCTCAGCGAACGCGCAGGAGGTCGTTGAACACGCGCACGGGGGACGTGGGACACATCGCGTGTCGGACGTCGAGCGCCGCCTCCCACTGCTCGGTCAGACCAGCCATGAGGCGTCGGCGCATGCCAGGCGTGACGTGCGCATGGCGCGCCGAGACAGAACCGGAGATGTGGCCCATACATTCGTTTATGAGGACCTTCTCGGCGCCGAGGTCCTCCATCATCGTGCGGTGGGTGTGGCGGAGGCCGTGGGGAGTGAGGCCCTTGGCGATCGGAGCCAGCAGGCGTCGAGGTCGGCGATCGCCTGCTCGACGCGGACGTCGCCGAGGGCGGGAACAGGGATCCAGGGAGGGAATACTCCTCTGCATCAGCCGATGCTATTGCCGAATGACGGCTCTGCTCCGCGCCTCAGGCGATTGGGTTAGTTCTTAGCGGCGTACGCCCACACGTCTGCTGGGAGCGGGTGATTCAGCCTCCACAACACGCGCATCGGCTTGCTTCCTTCGTGCTCGACATAGTCGGCCGGCCCTATCAACACCCAGGGCTCCGCGCCCCCGTAAGCGGATCGCATTTGCCGACGGACAAACAGCAGGACGTGTGAGTGGGACGGCTGGACTTCCTAAACGGCGTCAGCGCGCTGAAGCGCTGTCCGTCTTGAGTGCGTCCGGGGCGATGAGGAGTTCGCCCCGGACACGCTTTCCGGCCGCTATTGAGGGAGAGTTCCTGGTGCACTTCATGAACATCGGCCACACTTACGAGAACACGGCCCGACTCATCCACGCTGTGCGCGATGAATACCCCAGCGCCGGCGACCTGCCACTGGCCTACCGAGATGCCATCTCATCACCGCAACAACGCTCGATCCCTGTCAACGGTGAGGGATTGTCGATCTCCTACGAGGACGGGGAGTGGTCGAAGTTCTGCATCCAGAACGGCATCTTCGAGAACATCTTCAAGGGATCCACTCCGACCGACACGGAAGCCCGAGCCACATGGCACGCCAAGGTCACCGAGGCGCTGGAACACATCCAGGACATTAGTCCGGACCTCCGTCGCATGGTCGACCTGCTGGTGACGGACTTGGTCGTTCTCAACAGCGGGGCAGATGGCGGCGGATCCGCTTCACACATGCCGGGCATCGTGATCATGAGCCCCAGTCCCACGTGGGACATACCCGACTACGCCATGTGCCTCGTTCACGAGGCCATGCACCTCAACCTCTTCGTGGGGGACAAGGTCTACCGCACCTTCAACCGCCCATCCAGCGAACTGGATTCCCCGGAGTACTACGTCCTGTCTGCGGTGAAGATCGGTCAACAGCGCCCGCTCGACAAGGCGTTCCACGCGGCTATCGTGACTATTCCCCTGCTGTTCATGGAATACCGCCGCGGCCTGGACCTGGGCCCTTCGGGAACGGGATCGTTCCCGCTACGAGAGTCCTGCGAGGATCTGAAGAAGCACCGAGACGTCTTCACCGACTACGGGAAGATGCTGCTCGACGAGCTGTGCAGCTTTGTCGAGGATGCCAATTTCGAGTTCGTGGCGCGCACGATCTCAAGCCCGGAGTATGCGGGGTACAGACCCAATGTGGCTGTCTGAATTCGACTAATCCTCGAAGAGGATTCCCGTTTCCCGCGCAAGGCTCAGGGCCAGCTCCATGGCTCCTGGGCCTTGCACGGTTGCCCCCTTCAGGCTCGCTGCTCCGCCGACGTCAATGAGGGTGCATTTCTCGAACCTCACGGTGCCCATCTGCGCATTCGCGAACTGGGCCCCGGTCAAGTCGCAATCCTCAAAGCGCACATTGTGCAGTGCAGCCGACTGGAAGTCGGCCCCAGCTAGCTTACAACCAGAGAAAACAACACTATACAGTTTCATGTGGCGGTACAGTGCCGGGTCGCTTCGACACCCGTTGAAGCGCACATCTCGAAATGTGCCTGATTTCCACGACGAGCCTGTAATGCGACTTCCCTCGACAGTGCATCGGATGAGTGACACGTCGTGGGCGGATACCTCAGCAAAATCGCAGGTAGTGAACACGCTGTCGCTGAACTGGCTTCTGCGTAGCTCGGTACCCGTGAAGCGCGAATTCTCAAATCGGCAGCCCTCGACCTCGACGGCTTCGACATCCAGGCCGATGAAGCCGGCAGCCTCGTATGCGATGCCCTTGATGATCGCATCATCGTCCAGTCCGTCTCTTGGCATCTCGGGAGACTGCAACGACGGGCGCAGTTTTGGGCCTGCTGGGTTCTTGACCTGCGCTGTCCGACGGGTCTGCCGAGCTACCTGAGCCATATAGGGTTTTCCAATTCCGGATTGTGGTTGCGCTCATGGGGACTACGGGCGCGGATTCTCACTCTAGGCGCCGCGTTGCCGCACGGCGGACGGAACTCTGGAGAGGCGCGATCTTTCCAGCCAGCGCCAGACCGGAAGGAATGGTGTGGACTGCCGCCCTCACCGCGGTGACCAGGTCCGGAGCCAGTGCAGCAGGCATCCTCCATAGCCCGGTCATTGGCGTGAACACCCTTAAGGCGGCCGTGTGTCCCCTGGGGCACGCGTGTCACGCGTCCTGCTTTGCTGAATGGCCCGGACGGCTCTGCCCGATTCCCGTCAGAACACCGGTCAGGGCGACGCACACGACGCTGACGCCGATACCCAGGCACGTCGCTGTGACACCAACCCCAGCTGCCGCGGTCGTGACTGCGGCAGCCCCCAGCGGGCCCAGCGCGGAGTGGGTCGTCCAGAACGCGGCAGTGACCCGCCCCAGGAGATGGCTGAGGGTTACCTCTTGGCGCAGCGACATGGAACAGGTCCCCGCGATGCTGGTGCAGAACAGCATCACCGCGGCGAGCACGCCGACCACCAGAACGCTTTCCGACAGGCCCAGGCACAGCACAGCGGTACCGCCCACCGTAAAGGCCCCGATCCAGCTGACACCGAAGCCGAGGCGTTCTCGGACGCGCGCGACGACGAAGGATGCCAGACAGGTGCCGAGTGTCCCGGCGGTCAGGACGAAGCCGACGGTGCTGTCCGGGTGTCCCAGGTCCTCCTTGACGCGGAAGATGACCAGGTCGGTGAGCCCGTAGGTCAGGAAGGTCAGCAGCGAGAGCAGCACGGTCAGGGGGCGCAACACCGGGTGCGCCCACAGGAATCGGACGCCGGCCAAAAATTCCCCGCGCACACCGGCTCGTTCAGCGGCATCACGCGTGGTGGCCCCCTTGTCGGGGCGGATCTTCACGAACAGGATGCCGACAGCGGAGAGGGCGAAGGTGGCGGAGTCGATGCCGATGGCCGCAGCTGGGCCGAAGCTGGAGGCGATGAAGCCTGCCAGTGCCGGGCCGCCGGCGCTGGCAGCGGCGTACGTGCCGAACAGATGGCCATTGGCCTTGGTGATTTGACTGGGCGCGACAATGGCGGGGATCACCGTCACGTAAGCCACCCGGAACAGCATCATGAAGACGCCGGCGGCCGGGACAACCGCATAGACCAGCCATATCGGTGTGGCGAAAAGCCACACGACCGGGATGAGCGCGAAGAGCAGGCAACGCGCCGCGTCAGCCACCATGAGGAGACGGCGGCGGTCTACGCGGTCGACGATTACACCGGCGAACAACCCGGTGCCGATTGAGGCGACGCCGGTCAAGCTGGTGACAAGGCCCATCTGCACTACCGAACCGGTGCTGTGCAGGACAAGAAGCGGGATCGCTACATACGAGAACGAATCACCGAGGGCCGACAGGGTCTGAATGGTGAGAAATATCCGGTAGTTGGGGTTGGCCCATAAACCAGGAGGATCTTGTTCCGTCCTGTCCGCTGCCGACGTCACGCCGCCGCGCGCACCACGTGTAGACACGAACCCTCCTTGGCGATGGCCGCCGCGATTAGATCACAGCTGCCAGTCCGTGTCTCCAGCACCTACGTGCGTCGTCGCGGCTTGGCCGGATCGCCATGGCTCACGACCTGACCCACTTCCTGGGATCCCCTCGCGCCCCAATAGACGACCACGGGCGGCACAGGAGACTTGGTCAGGCCGCGTCGGAGGCCCTGTGCCGCAGAGGCTGGGAAGTTGACCATGCGTGCACGATGGCCAAGTGCTGGGGCTGGAGCCCTACGAGCGGGTCCGGCTGTGTTGATCCAGGCGGCGGGGCACGCCGAGCCAGGTGTCGACGAATTCGCGTTTCCATAGGTAGCCGTTGGGGTGGCTGGTGGTGATCTGGGGGCGTGGCAGATCGACGTACGAGAAGGCCGGGAGGCCGAGGAGCGGGCCGATCATGGTGGCTGCATTCTGGCGCCAACTGGTACACCACCACGGGGTGATGAGACCGGGGCGGATGACGTCTATGAGGAGCAGCTCGTGCGCCCGGTTGAGCCAGACCGCGACCGGGTCGGCGGGGGTTCCGGCCGGCGGGGAGTACTTGTGTGGCCTTACGCGTCAACCACCTCGCCCAGAGGTCGGCGCCAGGAGTTCGACGACGGTGATCACGTTCCCGTGGACAGCCCAGGCGCGAGGAGATCCAGGGCTTCTTCCCAGCGGAAGGCGTCGTCGTCTCCCGACTCGGGGCAGTGGGGCTCATAGCCGCCGAAGAGCACACCCATCTCGCGCAGCCGGGCGATGCTCTCACGGTACGCGGGGTGTGCTGCCAGGGATGGGTTCACGCGGGGCAGCACTGCGGTGGGGATGCCGGCGCCGTACGCCTCGCACAGGGTGGCCACGGCAAGGGTATCGGCGATGCCCGCCGCCCACTTGTTGATGGTGTTGAAGGTGGCCGGGGCAACCACGATCCCGTCCGCGGGCGGGAAGGGGCGCGGGTCGTCCGGTGTGCGCCAGGCCGACCGGATCGGGCGGCCGGTCTGGGCCTCGATGGCGTTCTGGTCGATGAAGCCGAGCCCCTGCGGGGTGGCGATCACGCCGACGTCCCAGTTCTGCTCCTGCGCCACAGTGATCAACTTGCCGACACCGTCGGCTATCCCGGCCGCGCAGACGATGACATACAGGAAGGGTTTGGTGGGCTCTTCGGTCATGTGAGGACTCCTGGGCCGCGGTCGCGGCTGTGCGGTGGTGCGGAGAGGGTAGAGCGGTGGCCGTGGGTGTGGAGTTCTGCCGCCAGTGTCTCCGGACCGGCCATGGCCAGCGCCCGCAGCGCGCTCACCTCGCGTGCCGCCCGCCAGACCTTCATCTGTCCGCTCGCCGGGACGGAGAAGGGGGTGACCGCGATGCTGTGATCGTCGAAGGGCGCGGGATCGAGGTACCGCATCCCGCCCGTGCCGCAGAGGTAGGCGGTGCTCCCCGTAGCGGCGGCCAGATCGGCCAGGCGCTCGGACCGTCCGCCGCGGGCGGTCAGCTCGCTGCTGCGGAAGACCTCGCCGTGCCAACCCAGCGTGGTGAGCAGGGTGCGCGTGGAGGTCTCAGCGATGTCCGCCAGGTGATCCGTGGTCGTGAAGCCCGCCAGGACCGGGACCAATGCCTCGTGGATGACGTGCCAGTAGCGGCTGCGGCCGTAGTGCTGCTGGATGAGTTGGGCGGTGGTGCGCCGGGATCTGTCGGGGGCGGCGAGCCGTGCCTGGTGGATCAGTGTGGGACGGCCGTGGGGCAGGTGGGTGGGGAGCGTCAGCCACTGGCGCGTCCCTGGATCGTTCAGGTTCGCCAGCCGGGTTCGGTGCTGATAGTCCCGCCTGGCGAACTGGACGTCGTCCAGGATGATCCACCGGTCGGCTGCGTACAGCTTGGCCAGGGTCGCCAGTCTGGGGAACAGGTTCGGTTGGTGGATCGCGCACGCCGAACCGGGGCGCGGGGTGGCGGGTCTGTCAGGTGCTGATGAGGCGGCTGTCGAAGCCGGCGCGCAGGAGGCGGTTGTATGCGTCATAGACGTCTCCAGGTACGTCCTGCTCGATGGCGAACCCCTGCTTCGGGTAGTCGATGACCCGCTGCAGGTCGCCCACGAGCATGTCGACGACGAGTTTCTCGTCGCCGATGGACTTGATGTAGTCGTCGAGTTCCAGTGGCTCGGAGGCGCAGATGATCTCGGGCTCCGGCCAGAGTTTGCGGCAGGTCGCGTAGGAGCGGCGCTCCATGTAGGGCTTGGAGATCAGCAGCAGCGAGTCGACGCCCACGCCCGTTTCCTGCAGCAGCTCGCGGGAGAGCGTGATGTTCTGTCCGGTGTTCGCGGCCTTCGGTTCGACGAGGATGGCCTCGTCGGGGACGCCCAGGCTCAGGGCGTGTTCGCGGTAGTGGACTGCCTCGCCGCGCGGGAAGCGGGCGCGGGTGGTGGGGCTGTTGCCGCCGGTGAAGACGACGACCGGGAAGAGGTTGGCACGGTAGAGGTCGGCGGCGGTGGTGGCTACGCCGAGGTCGTGGCTGCCCAGGCCGATCGCCGCGGAGCAGGGGCGCGGTTCGTGGCCCATCTGGTGGTAGTCCCAGATCAATGTGGCGTCGTGGAACTGCTCGTCGGTGATCGTGTGCTGTTCGCGGTCCGGCACTGGCACTCCCTGGTTCCTGCTCATCCTTGCTGGCCCTTTCGGATGCCCTCGATGCTGCGCAGTTGATGGCTCAGGCCGTACTGCTGAGCGATCTGCGTCGCCTGGTCGAGGACGGACAGCCCATCATTCCGGGTCGCCGGGTCGGACAGAAGGATGTGCCCGTACGCGGTATCGAGGCGTACGCGCTGCATGGGGGAATCGACCGTGCCGGTGGTGCGTGCGATACCGATGTAGTGCAGTGCCTGGGTGATGTCGCCAGCACCGCGGTGGGCCAGGGCCAGTTTCTGGTGGGCGACCGACCAGTCGTCGGGCTCGCCCAGGTCTTCGAAGTCGTGGGTCGCGGAGAGCATGACCTGCGCGGCGTACTCGTTGTTGCCCTCCTTGCTGAGAGCGGTGCCTACCCACAGGCGGGCGCGGGCCTGGTCGCGGGGGCTGAGGCGCTCGTCGGTGGCGAGCTGCTCGTACTGGCGCGCCGATGTGTCGAGGTGTCCCGCCATTTCGTTGACCACGGCGAGCGACAACTCGATCTGGGCGACGCGGCGCGGAATGTCCAGGTCGCCGAACAGGCTGTGTGCGGTGCCGTAGGACTGGCGCGCGGAAAGCGGCCCCAGGATGGCGCCCTGGTCGCGCTGCAGGTCGCCGAGGAGGACCAGTGAACGGCCGTAGAGGTAACGGCCTTTGGCGTCCAGGTCGTGCGGCTTCCGGGCGCCGAGCCAGCGGTTCAGGAGGCTGGAGGCGAAGGTGAAGTTCTGGCGGCTGAGACAGACGATGGCGCGGTCGATGTCCTCGGTCCACGTCTCGTAGTCCGCCGGATTGCCTTTGAGGCTCTGATCGTCGGGAGGGCGCAGGGCGTCGAAGCGCGCTTGGGTCGACGGGTCCGCGCGTGTGAGTGCGGTGTCCAGGATGGCCTGCGTGTCCGGCCGTGGCACTGTGTCCGCCCCGAGGCGTTCCCACTTGGCGACCGTGCGCAGCGCGACGCCCAGGTGCTCGGCGAAGGCGCGCATGCTCATCCGCAGCGCGGCGCGCAGGGCACTCGCCTCTCGGCCGGTCCACTGCTGCACGCCGATCACGGGCTGCCTCCCCTCTGTCACGTATGGAAGCACGCGCTGTGACTGCGACGGGCGTGAAGTGCAACGGAAGTACAACAGGAGCTCATTTCAAGGCCGTTGGACTGCCTCGACGCTGATGGGCATGGAATTCGCATCCCTCACGGAGCAGCTGCCGGTGAACGGCCCTTACGTGTATGGCTACCTGCGGCACACGACCGGCGGCCTCGTCCGGCACACGGCGCTGGTCGGTTCCCTCACTGAGTACTGCCGACAGCACGAGCTGACGCTCTGCGGTGTCTTCACGGAACGCGCACCGGCGACGGTCATCGTTCGCTCGCCGAGTTTCGTCGGGCTGCTCGACACCCTCGAACTGCCCCACACCTACGGGGTGGTGATCCCTGCGCGGAGCCACCTGGGGCCCAAGCAGATCGCGGACGAACGCGAACGGCAGATAGCCGCCACCAATGCCCGCCTGATCGTGGTCCGACCCGCTCAAGCACAGCGTCGGCGCACCGGTGCCACCAGCGTGGGCCCGCTCGTGCGGCAGAGAGGAGGTGCGGAATGACGATGCCCCTGCGCGACGCGCTGCGCGCGGCGCCGCCCCTGGACGACCTGTCAGGTCTTCACCTGCTGGAGGCCGGCAGGGGCTGGGACGTGGTGCGAGTGCCGGCCCAGGAGGGCTTTCTCGCCCTGGCTCGGCTACGGGACGCGGGAGAGCCCCTCGGCCCAGTGCTCTACGACCGGCCCGGCGACCACCTGTACTTCGCGGTCCGCACAGGGTCGGCCGACAGCTGGGAGCGCCTGCCTGTCCGCTTCCTTTCCCAAGGGGGTTGGTTCGTCGTGCCCCATCCCGACCATCACGACGAGTGGTTCGGCGGCTGGTGCGAACTGCCCGGCGACGGGACCCTCACCGATCCCGACGTCCTCCGCCGCGCGCTGAGGGCCGGGTCGTGAGCAGCGCGGCGCGGGCGCGGCTTGCCCAGCTCATCGAGGAGCAAGGCAGCAGTGGGGTACTGAGGCTCGCCGCCTCGGAGGGAGCGGACCTTGCGCCGGGCTCCATGGAGTACCCGCCCTGCCGGTGCCCACAGTGCCGCGCCGCGACAGCCCCGCCAGCCAGTGCCAGTGCCTCGCTCAGCGCCAAGGTCCGCGCGGTGAACGAACGAAGCGGAGGCGAACGACCGTGAGACGGCTCACCGCCCGCATTGCCTCTCGAATCGGCCGCTTGGCGGGACCACTTCTCATCATCACCATCTCGGGCTCAATCGGCTTCGCGCTCGGAGTGACGCTCGCCGACCCGATGCCGTGAGCGTCCCATGCCTTTCTGAGACGCCCCCGAGTCGGAGATCCGGAACAACCCCATGGCGACCGCATCGGGGCAAGGGTCGCAACCCAGCACCACCACATGCGCACGAGCCCGAAGGAACCCCAGCTCGTCCTGAGCGGGATCCGCCGCATCCACCAGGAGGCAGTGTGAACGACCGGCTCCGCGTACTTCGCTCGCTGGCAGGCAAGGCCGTCCTCGTCACAGGGGGCGCAGGACTGATCGGCTCACGGATCACTCACCGTTTGCGTGAGCTGGGCGCCCGCCCAGTGGCTCTGTGCGCCCTCGACGCCTACCCCATCGAGGTCTACGAGCACCTGTTCGACGTGAACCCAGACTGCCAGGATATCGTGGTGGGCGACGTCCGCGACCAGGCCCTGGTCCAGCGACTGGTCGGCGAGAGCGACTTCGTCATCCACGCTGCGGCACTGGCCGATGTCGCCGCCTGCACGCGCTCGCCCCAGGCCGCGATCGACAGCAACATCACCGGTACGCAGACGGTGCTCTCTGCCGCTGCGGCCTCCGACCGGCTCCAGCGGTTGGTGTTCGTGTCATCGGCGTCGGTGTACGGCAACGGCAACCCCGAGGACTGGGCCGGGCCGCACGACGAGCACCGGGGCGCGCGGGAGCTGCTGGCGGACATCTACGGGCGTACGCCGCCGCGCTTCGCGGAGTCCCGTCCGCTGCGCCCTCTGTCGGTGTACGCCAACACCAAGGCGTTCGGGGAAGTGCAGACCAAGCTGGGCCTGGGCGCTGTGGGCACCTCGCATGCGATCGTGCGGTACTTCTCCGTCTACGGCGAGCCGCAGGTCATCAAGCCCGGCAGCCACTCGTGGGTGGTGGCCTGGTTCGCCTCTCGCGTCGCCCTGGGCCTGCCGCTGCACCTCAACGGCGGCGGCCACCAGGTCCGCGACCTGGTGCACGTCGACGACATCGCAGAGGGCACCCTCCTGGCGCTGGCCGCACCGGAGGCCCATGCCGAGACGGTGAACATCGGCACCGGGCGGCCCACCCCGATTCGCCGCGTCGCCGAACTGATCGCGGAACGGAGTGATGGTGCCGAGCTGGTGGAGACGCCCATGCCACCCGGCGACCCGCTGGGCGGCTGTGCCTCCACCGTGCACATGGAGCGGATCCTGGGCTGGCAGCCACGGATCACGCTGGAAGAGGGTGTCGCCCGCTACACGCGCTGGATCAAGCGGACGCCGAGCGCGCTGCCCGCGTGGCTGCACGCGGAAGCTGGCAGGGCACACGCCTAGACGATCGGCGGGCGGCCCAGGCGCGCCATGCGTACGACGGTGCGCCAGCGCATGGGCTGCCTCCGGCCGCCGGAGGTGAAAAGGCCCTCCCGGAAGCCACCGAACCAGGCCCGCAGACCGGCTCGGGAGCGTGTCCTGGCCAGCGTGAGGGCCGCCCAGACGCCGAGGTAGACGGGAGCGAGGAGGGCGGGCAGATGCCGTTTGGCCAGCCATACGCGGTTGCGTGCGGTCATCCGGTAGTAGACCGCGTGCCGGGCCGGCGAGGTCTTCGGGTGCTGCAGCAGCAGCGCCGGTTCGTACACCACCCGCCACCGCGCATCGATCGCCCGCCAGGCCAGATCGGTCTCCTCGTGCGTGAAGAAGAACGCGTCCGGCCACGTCCCGACCTGCTCCAGCATCCGCATCGACAGGGCGTGGCCGCCGCCGAGGAAGGTGGTGACCTCGCCGCCCTGCATCGGGTCCTTGGCCCGCAGCCGGGGCACGTGCCGGCGCTGCGTCTCCCCGTGCTCGTCGGCGATGCGGAACGACACGATGCCAAGGCGGTCATCGACGGCGTACATCCCGGCCAGATGGCTGAGCACATCGGCATCCACCAGCAGACCGTCGTCGTCCAGATCCACCACCACGTCCACGTCACCGAACCGGCGCAGCTCCTCGATGGCCACGTTGCGCCCGCCGGCCACGCCGAGGTTCTCGTCCAGCTCCACCCCGTGCGCGCCCGCGGGCAGTTCGGGCAGCGGCGCCCCGTTGCCCACCACGACCACCCGCGTCGGCTCCAGATCCTGCTTGGCCACCGAATCCAGCAGCGCACGCAGCTCGGCGGGCCGGTTGCCCATGGTGAGGATCGCGATACCGAAGCGTGGGTGACTCACGGGTGAACTCCATCCATACGCCGCCTGAGGCAGGCGAGCCTACCGACGAACCCAGCCCTCAACCGACCAAGTCCCGGCAGGAGACCCCCATGCCCGCACTACCGCTGGGCGACTACATCACGCCCCCGCAGGACACCGACCTCGCCAGTACCGCGTACGGGCAACTCGGCGACCTGGACCTCGCGGAGTTCCTCGCCGACTGGCCCGCCCTGCACACAGAGGCCCTCCGCCTGATCCGCCACCGCATCCACCCGACGGCCCGTATCCACCCCCACGCCATCGTCGGCGACAACGTCATCATCGGAGCCCACGCCCGCGTCTGGGAGTTCAGCACCGTGCGCGGCCACACCGTGATCGGGGAGGGCGCCAGCATCGGCTTCAACTGCGAAGTCACCAACGCCTACATCGGACAGGGCAGCATCCTGGGCCACCGCATCGGCCTCAACCGAACTCTGATCGGCGCCGACACCCACCTGTCTGCACTCGTCACCGTCGCAGCCATCCACCTCGGCCAGGACATGCGGCGCCCGGACCGGGAAGTCATCCTCCGCCTGCCCGAGGGTCTGTACAGGTGTGGCACCCCACAGTTCGGGGCACTAATCGGCGACCACGTCCAGACCGGCAACAACATCAGCCTCGGCCCAGGCGTCGCCCTCGGCCGCGACTGCCAGATCAACTCCGGAGTCACGCTGGGCCCCGCACGCGTGATTCCCGCAGGCCACCTCGTCGCGTTGGTCACTGCTCCCCATGTACGTGTGCACCCACGCACGGGGCGCACAGCTCGAGGAGACCACCTCGCGCATGATGTGAGTACACCGTCGTAGCTGACCAAGGGCGCAACCTTCCAGGAAGCGCCGAACTCGCCCGCCGCCGGGGGCCTGAGATGTGCTGCTAGCCCGTACGTGGCCTGTCGAAACTTGCAGGACGGAAGCCTTCCTGAGTTGTCATGATGCGCCCTGTTGTAGGCGCTTCAGCAGGGGGTCGGTCGAACTCGATCACTAGCCAGCTCATTGCGTACAACCAGCCACTTGAGCCCATCGCTTCCCGCTAGCTTGCGCGCGTGGCCTCTCATCGTCATGACGGCAGCCAGATCGCTACCGAACTGGAGACCCTGTTTACCGGCATAGGGCTCCCGGTCGCAGACACCGATGATCGGACCCGGGCTGTGGGCATATTGATCACTTCCGCTGGGACCCGAGCAGCTTCGGTCGAGTGGTTCGTGTCCGCAACCGCGCGCCATGCGGCTGCACGCGAGCAGACCGAAGGCATGCCAGAAGGCCGTGCTGGCCTGCTCCATCGAGCGGCCCGCGGGTATCTCCACCACGCCCTCACCGGTCTCCTCCAGGAGTTCGGCTACTCGGTCGCACAGACTCACACCGGGTTGCGTATTGAAGGGCTTCCTGGGGTGTCCGCTGGAGCTGAAACGGCCAGCAGCCTCGCTGACTCGCTGAGAACGACTTTGGACAGCCTCGACGACATGCGGGACCGCAAGAAGGGTGAGGATGGTGAGGATGGGGACGACGGATTGGCCGGTGTTCCCGCCCGCGTATAGCCCCGGGCTCGGATCGCGCCGGTCGCGCGGCACTAGCGCAAGGCTGCAGCGCACAGCATGGCTGGGCTCTCGTGGACGCGGTATCGACCGCCCGGGGCGGCTTCGGTCGGCTCGGGCGCTGCTTCGTTTGCGGCCCGATGAGTGAGCGGATAGTGCGGCAAGGCTGGGTGTCAGGCAGCCTGTTGGACGCACGTGGCGGCCTGGAGGACTGGGCTCCCTGGACTCTCAGCCCTGCCGTGCGCCGCGCGATCCATCCTTCGCGATGCCGAGAACGCCCTGCGCCTTACTGATGAATTCCAAGATGTCGTTGGCGACGTCACCTCCGGTACGGGCGAACGTGTCCTCAGGGGTCGCACCATGTTCGGACCCCAGGGCATACGCCAGCATGTCGTTCACCTCAGTAGCGGTCAGCGTCTCCGATTCCACTAACAGGGCGCTGGCCGACATGTAGTGGTCGATGCTTGCGCGCAGACGGTCAATAACGTCGGAGGAGGGCCTGACCGTTTCGTAAAAGGGGACAGGTCCACCCTCGTCGCGCATCTGCACAAGTCTGGCCCCACCAAATGGACCGTCGTCGTGGGACCAGATCTCCATGCCCCATGGCCGGTGTTCATGAGTGGGCAGCGCTGGGAAATGTCGCGTCCCTGAGCCGTTGGCGATGCCCAAGCACCACTTACGTGCGGTGGCCGCCCACAGCCCTTGGACCCCCTCCAGAGCGTCCTGGGACTCACTGAGCAGCAGTCGGAGCGATCTCTGATTGCCCGTTCCGCGGAGCTTCGCCCACGCGGCGCGCACCTCGGAATGCACCTCGCATACAGCGATCCCGGCACCTGCCTCGTTGTAGACCTCCCAAGCTGCCTCAGACACCTCTTCCGGACCCTCCAGAAATACAAGGGAAGCCGCTTCCTCGATGCGGTCACGCGCCCGGTTCGCCTCACGGGTGTCGAGAGCAGGGCTATAGAAGTCCCGGTGCAACTTCTCCATCTCGACCTGTAGTTGATGTGCTGTCGTGATGAACGCGGCGTACGTCTGGCGACGTGCCGCTTCGGTCTGGCTGCTCTTGTCGGTGTCGGACTGGATACGGGCCGCTTCTACCGCTGCACGAGCAGTGGCTTCCGCAGTGGTGGTCGTTGCCTGCGCTTGGATGCGGGCTCCAAGGAGAGCTCCGCCAGCACCAATCACGACGCCAATAGGTCCAGAAACGGCAGTTAGCTCTGCACCGTCCAACCCAGCCCCCCACGTAGCAGCGACTTCTCCCTACTAGCCGGTGGAGAACTATGCACCTTCGCCCCCAACTACCCTCACCCCAAGCCTAGTTGCTGGTGATGAGTTCGATGGGCGAGAAACTGCCCTCGGTCTGACGAAGATGCCGTCTGGCCTCCACTCATCTGGCGATCGACACGGCAACGACCAGCCGCCGGCCAGGAGCAGGACGAGGGTTCCCGCAGCAGCATCAAAGCTGTAATCCAGGTCTTCGGGACCGGGATTGACGGCCTGTCATCAAGCAGGCCGTTAGTCACACAGTCGGATGACTTCGCGAGCCGTGGCAGTTTCCAGCCAGTGGCTGAGCAGTTACCCCGACGAACTCAAGCACGGAGGAGGCTCACAGTGACCTTTGAATCAAAGATGACGCCTGAAAGAAGAGCGGAGCTCGCCGACCTCGTCATTGGTAAGACCAAGACGACTCAGGAGCTGAGCGAGGAGTACGAGATCCCCCGCAAGACCATCGAGAGTTGGGTGCAGAAGCGCAGAAAGGAACTCGGTATGCCGCTGGGGCCACGAGGAGGGGACAGGAGCCTCCCACCGAGCGCCCTCCGCAGAATCGAGAAGGAGAAGGAACAGCGAACTGCAGCAGAGGCCGAGGCCGCCTCCTGCCGGGACGAACTGACCACAGCGAAGCGGCAGATCGCCCAGATGAACGAAGTCCTCCGCGGAATGCAGGTGACGCTGGAGTACTACATGCGGCTGCGACCCTCAGGCGGAGAAGTCGGGGCATGAACGGCCCCGCCTGGACCAACGCCGTGACGCCCATCGTCCACCCCCGACCCCACAGCCGAGGGGCGTCGGTGGGTTGGCGTACTGGTATCCCTCATCGGCCTCACCGGATGCGCGAACACTCCGCCCGGCCACCAGGAGCTGCTGACCAAGGCCGCAGGGATCCCCGAGATCACGATCCACTGCCCGAAGAATGTGTGGGAGAAAACCGAGCGGTCCTACTTCAACGCTCGTGCCTCCAAACCCGTCCGCGGAATGGTGACCGTCCACATGTCGGGGACCGGTCTCGTCGATTACCTGGAATCGCTCAATATGAACGGTCACGATCGTGTGGACCCAGACCCCGTGGCCGCCAGGATGTACGAGGCCATCGTTCCCACCGTGTCCGCTGTCCGGCCCGAAGAGAGGGGCGGCAAGTACGTCCCGAACATCACGGTCCGAGACTTGGATGTACGGTCGGCCCGTCAGGCTGGCTGAGAGCCCACAGACAGCAGTACCAGGAGCGAACCGAAGAACGCTGGCGCCGACCTCCACCGCGTCGCGATGTCTCGCGTAGGCAATTCGGTGCATCACTTGCCTGGCTGGGGCAGGAACCTACAGGTGGTGGGCCAGCACATGCGTGAGCGGACGGCGCTTCATTGCCTGTTCTCCGACAGATCAGGCAACAGCCGATACCTGCCTTGACCAGGTGTCCTCGGACAGAGAAGGACAGCCCGGACCCACCCGGACGGCCCCCTCCAGGACTTTTGATCCACTGGTCAAGGTTCCAATCCCCCAGGGCTCGTCTGCTGACCGACTGCGGCCACATGAAGTCGCCTTGGTCCGAACTTCACAGACTGGCGTCTGCTCAGGACGCCTCCAAGGCCGCCGTGCCGAACGCAACGACTTCTGGGCGCACCGTCATGTCAGCTAGCGAGTCCCGGTGGCCAGCGCAGACGTGAGCAGAGCACGTCGGTTAATGACCAGGCTGCGGCCACCGCTGGCGTACCGTCTGCTGCTCATCGAGCCACCGCACATGGGAGGTGATGTCCAGCGTAAGGTCCGCCATGAAGTGGGCGATGTCGACGTAGTAGGCGTAGTAGCCCTCGCGAGTCAGCTCACGGAGCCGGCCGACGCTGGAGACGATGCCCGCCTGGTCTCCGCGAACGGAGTGGTGGAAGGCGTGCGCGAGCTCCAACTTGGCCCGGCCGAAAAGCAGGCCCGACGTGCTGATCTCCACTGCCAGCACCTGCGCCCGGTCCTCGACTCCCGTGCCGGTGCCGGTGTCACGCAGGAGCGCTGCGATCCGTACGTCCAGGGTCGCGGCACTCACAGGGTTGAGGCTTGTCCTTCGTCCTGAGTCGAAGGACAACAGAGTCATCCAGCTGTGGAAGGACTGGCTGGGGCGGTAGTCGCTCTCTGGAGCGAACTCCGCACTGTGAAAAGGCCGTGACGGCCGTTACGGTCTGCTCCTATCTTCGGAACTATGACCGTCACCGCACGGCGGGAGCTGGTGAGCCCCGCGACCCGCAACGCCTTCCGCTCTCTGGCTACGGACCTGACCATTCGGATCGTGGCTGAACTGTGGGAGGACCACGGGTTCGCTCCCATCCCTCCGGATGAGCTGAAGTACCAGGACTCGGGCCAGCGTCGGACCGAGTTCATGCTCTACGCGGAGGGTGTGGACTGGTCTGATCCGAACCAGGTGCGGCGTGTACTCCTGGTCTTCGAGGACTTCATCCGCGCATACCGGAACCCAGACGATCAGGGGACACCGAAGTGGTTGGACGACATCAGGGTGCGCCTGGAGCGGGACGGCTTCACTCTCGATGGGGAGGGAAGGATCTCCTGGTCCAACCCGCCGGTGCTGGTCCGTGATCTGAGCACTCTGAGCGACGCATCGGGCATCGCGATCGAGCTAGAGCGCATTCGGAGGGACCTGACCACGGATCCTCACGGGGCCATCGGCGCGGCTAAGCAGCTCATTGAGGCGACTGCGAAGACCGCTCTTGGTGAGCTGAACATCGAGGTCGACAAGAACGCAGCACTCCCCGCTCTCATCAGCACGGTCCAGAAGGCGCTGAAGCTCGACGCCGGCTCGGCACCTGACGGGCCAGATGGCAGCAAGGCCGTGAAGAAGATCCTTTCGGGCTCGGTGAACATCGCGGTCGGAGTCGCCGAGCTACGTAACCAGGGATTCGGCAGCGGTCACGGCCAGGCGAGCGCGCCGTCCGGCCTTGGAGTGCGCCATGCCCGCCTGACAGTCAACGCCGCCATCACCTGGTGCGAGTTGATTCTCGACACTCTGTCAGACCCCACTGCACCGTGGCGCAGGGCCCAGGTCTAATTGCTCCACCAAACGGCACGCAGGAACCTGCAGCGGGTCGCGCGAACTTGCTTCCGCAATGCGACTTGCAGATGAGGCACGGATGCGATGCCACAGACGAGCGCCCAGCGCTGGGAGAATTCTGGGAGAAGATCTTCCCCCGGAGGCCAACGGAGACCCCGCCGCACCACCTCAGGCCAATCCCCTGACCTGCGTGTTTACAAAATCCGCAGGTGTGGATCATGCCCGAACCTCATTCGGGACGAAGAGGTCGTGGGTTCAAATCCCGCCACCCCGACAGCTGAAACAACAGGCGAGGCGCCTACCGGATTCGGTGGGCGCCTCGTCTGTTTCTGTGTGCGTGTGGGCCGCGTGAGCCCCTGGCCGGTGGCGGTGGTCAGGGGCTCATGTGTGAGGGGGTCAGTTCTGCGAGCTGGTGCGGCCTCGTATCGCGTGTGCGGCGGTGATGGTTGCGGCCATCCAGAAGCAGGCGCCGGACACCGCGATTCCGGGCGGTGCGTCGAGGAGCAGGGCCAGGACACACACCACGGCGAAGACGACGACGCCGCAGGCTATCGATGGGGTGTCACGCCAGGCGGGTGTGGTCGGTCTACCTGCGAAGAACAGGACCCCGATGGACAGGAGCACCATCAGGGCTCCGCTGTAGATGAGCCATGTGCTGCTCAAAGCCATTCTCCGCTCGTGTTGCTGGTCTTGCTGGTCTTGCTGGTTTTGCTGGTCTTGTTCGTGGGTGTTGCTGGTGGTCTTACTTGCAGTTTCCGCCGGAGTATTGGCCGGGGATGAAGATTCCTGCCGCGAACTTGACCTTGATGCACTTCTTGGCGTTCTTCGCCTTCAGCGCCGTCGTGGTGATGACCGCGGCGTGCGCGCCCCAGTAGATGTTCAGTCCCGGCGGGAGGAAACCCGAGACCACGCCGGACAGAGCGCCATTGTTGGCGATCGCCCTGGTCTCCTTCTTGTTGAAGTACGCGGTGCCCGTCACGATGCCCCACGTCATCTTTGGGTCGGCGACCACCGGGAACGCGGTGCTCCCGGTGGTCTCGACCGTCTGGATGAGGTCGGTGCCGTCCAGCTTGTAACTGGTGGGCACACTCTTGCCGTTCGCGTCCTTGGCCCACGGTGCGTCGATCGTGGCGACCGGGACGTGAACTCCCTCGCCGGCCTCACGCGTGATCTCGAAGCCGCCCTGGCCGTCTTCGGTGATGCTCGCGTCCTGCGGGATGTTGAGCCGGAAACGGTGGGTCTCGGAGGCCTTGTCGTCCTTGAGCGTGACCAAGGTGCGGGCTCCGCCGTCCTTGGTCGGCTGCACCGCGATGTCCGTGGCGGGAGCGGCGTCGGGGTAGATCACCGTGCCCGCGCCGGCCTTGACTCCGGTGACGTCCTTGGCACCCGGCAGCGTCAGGCCGAACGACGAGCCGCTGTCGTCCGCGGCATGCAGGGCGCCATTCGCCTTCTCCGGTGCGGTGACCGTGAGGGCGGCCCCGTCCGCGGCTGTGACCGCCTTGGCCGGCGTGCCCGGAGCCGCCGTCGACGCGGCGATGTCAACTGTCCCCGTGGCGGATTCCACGACAGCGGCAGCCCGGGCCGCTCCATCCGAATGCCGGGTGGTGGTGGCCGCGTTGGCCGGGATCGCCGAGGCGAACAGGGCTGCCCCGGCGATGGCGGACACAGCAGCCAGGGACAGCTTGCTGAACTGGTGACGGTGTGTGCTGTTCTGCACGCGCCGTACTCCTTTGAACGTGCTTTTGCAGGCAATGCTCGCAACCCGGCCCTGTAGGGGCGAGGGGTGCTAGTCGGGCCTTGTGGTCAAGATCAACTCCATCACGCCCAGAACGGGCACGCTGTGGCGGAAGCCATAATTTTGCCTTCGATTTTCCTCAAAATGCCAGGCAATGAGCCGGGGATAACCTTTTAATCTCAGGTCACGGATTCTTGGAACCTTTGATGACCAAGGCTCGTCCGGGTCCGGGTTACTCGGTCTGCGTGGGCGCTTGAGGCCGCGCTGCTCCCGGAGGCCGGTCACCTCCGTGCGCTCCTCGCCGCCGCCCTCGGCGAACGCCCATCCGCCGGGTCCTCGTGACGTCACCGTGGAATTGGCCCCCACACGCCCCGTTCCGCTAGTCGTTCCGTGGTGTCACCATGCGGAGTCCAGGGGTGTCGAGGGGTGTCGAGGGGACCCTCGACGGGGGCGGGCGGAGGAACGAATGACTGAGGTCTTCTTGCGGCGGCTGACCCGATGGCAGGCGGAGCAGCAGCGGGAAGCGGTCGCCGACGTGTATGTCGAGGCCTACGAAGGGGACGCGGGCGCCGAGTACCGCGACCGGCAGGGATTCCTGCGGCTTTTCGAGAACACCGTGCAGCGGCCCGACTTCGACATGGTCGTGGCCGACGCGGCGGGCCTGGTCGGCTGTCTCTACGGATACCGCGCGGACCGTACCGGCGACTGGTGGAAGGGGTTCCGGGGCGTTCTGCCCGCAGAGGTGGAGGAACGCACGGCCTCGGGCCGGGTCTTCCTCCTGACCGAGCTGATGGTGGTGCCCGCGTATCGGCGCCTTGGCATCTCGGAGCGCCTGCGCACCCTGCTGCTCGTACGGCACGCCACGGATCTGGTCGTCGCGGTCATCAAGCGGGACGACGACCTGGGGCGTGAGGTCCTGCGCTCGTGGGGCTGGACGAAGCTCGGGGAGTTCGATCCGGCAGGACCGGGTTCCACGGCCCCGCCCCGTCGCGGGGAGACCGAGGCGGCGCAGCCCGACGGGCTCGTGTGGGAGGGGTGGATGCGGCCGACGGGCGCGCGTCCCTGAGCTGCTCGCCCCGCTCGTCCCACTCGTCCACTCGTTCCAAGGGGTACCTCAAGTCCTCGTCTTGCTGGCCTTGCTGGCCTTGCTGGCCTTCAGGGAGTACATGAGGGGGATGCGCGGGCGCGATGCCGGGAACCGGTAGGCGCCGTCGCGTCGTTCGAGGGTGCCGAAGCGTTCGAAGAGTGTCGTGTCGTGCTCGTGGAGGAACTCGATCCGCAGGCCAGCCGCCGCCAGGGCCGAGACGACCTCGCCCACCGGGTGCTGCCACTCCACGGTGCGGTTGTGGACCGTGGGGGTGGTGTTGTCCGCGTAGCCGCCGGGGGTCTCCTCGATCCAGGCGTCGCGGGCGAAGTAGTCGTACTCGATCCGCGAGCCCGTGGCGTCGTCCAGGATGTCCGTGAGCGGATGGAACTCCGAGAGGTAGAGGAAGCCGCCGGGTGCGACGAGCGCGGCCGCGGTCTCGGCCCACCGCTGGATGTCGGGGAGCCAGCACAGGGCGCCCACTCCGGTGTAGACGATGTCGTACGAGGAGTCCGGCACCGCATCCACTGAGTCGTACACGTCCGCGGCCACGAAGGACGCCTGGTCGGCGCTGAGGCCGAGCTCGGCGGCGAGGTCGCGGGCCGCGTCCACGGCGGGCTCGGAGAAGTCGAGGCCGACCACGCGGGAGGCGCCGTGCCGGGCCCACGAGAGGGTGTCGAGGCCGAGGTGGCACTGGAGGTGAAGCAGGGAGCGCCCGGTGACGTCACCGACCTCGGCGAGCTCGAAGTCGCGCAGCGGGTCCTTTCCCGCGCGGAAGGCCGAGAGGTCGTAGTAGTCGCTGGCCAAGTGGAGAGGGACACGCTCGTCCCAGCGTTTTCGGTTGGCCTCGCGCCAGTCGGACGGGGTCGGTGAGTACATTCCAGAAAGTTATCCACAGGCTGGGGGCCCTCGCCAGCGGATTGTCGGCGCGTACGTGCACTATGGGGTCCATGAGCGACTTGGGTGCGGGTGCAGGGAAGACGACGCCGACGGGTGCGGGCGGGGGCGCGGCTGCGGACGGGGACTCGGGTGCGGGCGGGGACTCGGGTGCGGTGATGCCGGACTGGGAGAAGCGGTTCCGTGCGCCGCGGGTCTCCCTGCCGGACTGGGCGGAGGACGCCCCCGACCGCTCCTTGTTCGTGTCGAACGCGACAGGGACGTACGAGCTGTACGCGTGGGATCGCGCGACCGGCGAGCAGCGCCAGGTGACGGACCGGCCGAACGGCACGACGGACGGGCTGCTCACGCCGGACGGCGAGTGGATCTGGTGGTTCAACGACACGGACGGCGACGAGTTCGGCGTGTGGATGCGCCAGCCGTTCACCGGCGGCACCGACGAACCCGCGGTGCCGGGACTCGACCCGTCGTATCCGGCGGGCCTCGTCCTCGCGCGGGACGGACGGATGTCCGTGATCGGCCGCTCGACGGACGACGAGGGCTCGACGATCCATGTCGTACGGTCCCCCGGCGCGGACCCCGTCGAGATCTACCGCCATCGCGAGTCCGCGGGCGTCGGCGACCTCTCCCACGACGGTTCGCTGATCGCGGTCGAGCACACGGAGCACGGCGACGCGATGCACTCCACCCTCCGGGTGATCAGGCCGGACGGCTCCACGGTCGCCGAGCTCGACGACACCGAGGGCGGCACGGTCGAGCTGGGCCTCGAGGTCCTCGGCTTCGCGCCGGTCGACGGGGACACGCGGCTCCTCGTCGGGCATCAGCGGCGCGGCCGCTGGGAGCCGATGGTGTGGGACGTCGCGACGGGCGAGGAGACGGACCTGGCGCTCGACCTGCCGGGTGACGTGAGCGCCGAGTGGTATCCGGACGGCTCCGCCCTGCTCATCGCGCACAGCTTCGAGGCCCGCAGCGAGCTGTTCCGGTACGGATTCGCCTCGGGTGACCTCGTCAGGGTCGACACGCCCGCGGGGTCGGTGTCGGGGGCGACGGCGCGGCCGGACGGCAGCGTGGAGTACCTGTGGTCGTCGGCCGCCGAGCCGCCGGTGGTGCGCTCGACGGCGGGCGGTGTCGTCCTCGACCCGCCCGGCATGAAGGCCCCGGCGTCCGTGCCGGTGGAGGACGTGTGGGTGGAGGGTCCCGGCGGCCGGGTGCACGCCCTCGTACAGAAGCCCGCCGACGTGACCGGCCCCCTCCCCACGGTCTTCGAGATCCACGGCGGCCCGACGTGGCACGACAGCGACGCGTTCGCGGCGGGCCCCGCGGCCTGGGTCGACCACGGGTACGCGGTGGTGCGCGTGAACTACCGCGGCTCGACCGGATACGGCAGGGAGTGGACGGACGCCCTCAAGCACCGGGTCGGCCTGATCGAGCTGGAGGACATCGCCGCGGTGCGGGAGTGGGCCGTGACGTCGGGCCTCTCGGACCCGGACCGCATCGTCCTGGCCGGCGGCTCCTGGGGCGGGTATCTCACGCTCCTCGGCGTCGGCACGCAGCCCGACGCCTGGGCGGTGGGCCTGGCCGCGGTCCCCGTCGCGGACTACGTGACGGCGTACCACGACGAGATGGAGGCCCTGAAGGCCATGGACCGCACGCTCCTCGGCGGCACGCCGGAGGAGGTCCCGGAGCGCTTCGAGGCCTCGTCCCCGCTGACGTACGTGGACGCGGTGAAGGCCCCGGTCTACATCTCCGCGGGCGTGAACGACCCGCGCTGCCCGATCCGCCAGGTCGAGAACTACGTGGACCGGCTCAAGGCGCGGGACGCGGTGCACGAGGTGTACCGCTATGACGCCGGGCACGGCTCGCTCGTCGTGGACGAGCGGATCAAGCAGGTGCGGTTGGAACTGGACTTCGCCGAGCGGCACCTCCGCTAGCCGGGCCGCGCGGGGCCGGGGGCCCCGGGGGGCGAGGGGAGGTTGCAGTCCAAAGGGCCGGAGGGTCCCCGGGGGGGCGGCGGATTCGGCAACCCCGCGGCCCCTCCCCGGCGGACGCCCCCGTACCGTGGGGGTGTGTACCGGTTCCTGCTGACGCCCCGCTGGTGGGGGATCAACGTCTTCGTACTGCTGGCCATCCCCGTCTGCGTCTTCATGGGGTCATGGCAGCTGGGGCGGTTCGAGGACCGCGTCGAGGCGCATGACGCCGCGCAGCAGCAGGCGGACCGGCAGGCCTCGCCCACCCGGTCCGAGGAGAAGGCCCGACCGCTGGACTCCATGCTCCCCGTGGACCAGGAGACGTCCGGGGAACAGGTGTCGGCCACGGGACGGTACGGCAGGCAACTGCTCGTGCCGGGCCGGGAGTTGGACGACAAGTCCGGGTACTACGTCCTGACTCTGCTGCGCACCGAGAACGGCAAGGACCTGCCCGTCGTACGTGGCTGGCTGCCCGGCAAGGCGAGCGCGGCGAAGGCTCCCGCGGCGCCTTCCGGCGAGGTCACCGTGACAGGCGCGCTCCAGGCCTCCGAGAGCCCCGGGTCGAACGGGGTCAGCTCGGCCGGAGGGCTGCCGGACGGACAGCTCGGCGCCATCAGCGCGGCCTCGCTGGTGAACGTGGTCCAGGGCGATGTGTACGACGCCTGGGTCACCCTGGCGAAGGGCGACTCCGGGATGAAGGCGGTGCCCGCGGCGGCGCCGGAGAACTCCGGGCTCGACCTCAAGGCCTTCCAGAACCTCGGTTACACCGGCGAGTGGTTCGTGTTCGCGGGGTTCGTCGTCTTCATGTGGTTTCGCCTGTTCCGGCGGGAGCGGGAGTTCGCGCGGGACGCCGAGCTGGGGCTGCTGCCGGAGGAGCCCGCCGCGGGGGACGGAACGGCCGACTCGGCTGCCGGGGTCCGCGCGGGCTGACTCCCGCCTCTCACGCTCACCGATACGACGATGGCCGGGCCGGAACCTTGGAAAGGTTCCGGCCCGGCCATCTCTGTCCTTACGACGCCGAAAGCATCCCCGTCCGGTACACCGTCCCCGCGCACGCGTTGACGATCGTCGCGCCCGCGGCGGGCGAACCCTGGGGGGCGGTCAGGGAGACCGTCACGCCGCCGTCCAGTACGCCGCCGTCCTCGCGCACCATCTGGGGCTCCACGCCACCGGTGGTGCCGCCGTCCGTGCCGCCGCCGTTCTCGGTGGGGGTCGGGTCGGGCGAAGGCTCTCCGCTGTCCGTCGGACACGCCTCCGAGGGCACCCAGGCGAACTTCACCTCGTACGCGGCACCCGGCTGGAGGACCAGTGAGCTGACCGCCTGCGACGGGTCCGGGAGGCCTGTCGCCGCGTCGCCCGCCACATGGTCGGTGACGACGATCTTCGCGGGATCGGCCGCTCCCGTCGTCGCCGTGCTCACGCTGCCCGGGGAGCTGACCGTGCAACTGCTGCCGGAGACGTTGGCGACGCGGAAGGTGCCGTACACCTTGCCGTCGGCCTCGGCGACGCCCGCGCTGCCCGAGGCGTTGCCGAGCTGGTCCACCGTGCAGGCGGGCGAGCCCGCGGACTCCGTGCCCGCCGGGTCGTCGGGGCCGCCGGTCGCGCCGCCGCTGGCCTCACCCTTCCCCTTGCCGTCCTTCTTGTCCTTCTTGTCCTTCTTGTCCTTGGACTTGGAGGGGCCGGAGCCGCTGCTCTCGCCCTTCTCCCCGCCGCCGGCGTCCTTGCCCTGGCTCGAACCGCCCTGCGTCTGCTCGCTGTTGCCCGCGATCGACGGCCGGTCGTCCGAGCCGCCGCCGGAGTTCGTCACGTGCACGAGAGCGGGGATGGCGGTGCCGATGAAGAGCGCGGCGGCCGCCATGCCGACCACGGCCTGCCGCTTGCGCTGCCGTCGCGCCGGCACCGCATGCCGCAGACGCTCCAGGGCGCGGTCTCCGGGCTCGATGTCCTGGACCGCCGAGCGCATCATCCGGCGCAGCGCCAGCTCGTCGCCGCCGGAGCCTTCGTCACCACCGAAGAGGGAATCCAACGGGGAACCCGCCCCGGGGCCCTTGCTCCCGGCGGGCTCTGCGGACTCGGCAGCCTCAGCGGGCTCTGCGGGCTCAGCAGGCTCTGCAGCCCCGGAGTCCTCGGTCACGGGCTCTTCGGCCCCGGAACCCTCGGACCCCGTCCCGCCGTCAGCCGCACCTGTCTCGTTCTCGGAGGCGGTGGGCTCGTCGCCCTGGCCGTGATTCACAGTTCCGTCCCCAGCACGCTGCTCCAACTCGGCGCTCTCGTCCTGCTCGCGCCCGTACTCATGCTTGCTCATGCCGGTGCCTCCATGGCGACCCGCAGAGCCGCGATCCCGCGCGAGCCGTACGCCTTCACCGACCCCAGCGATATACCCAGGGTCTCGGCGACCTGCGCCTCGGTCATGTCCGCGAAGTACCGCAGGACCAGAACCTCGCGCTGCCGGCGCTGGAGACCGCGCATCGCCTTGATCAGCTCGTCACGCTCAAGGAGGTCGTACGCACCCTCCTCGGCGCTCGCCATGTCGGGCATCGGCTTCGAGAGCAGCTTCAGCCCGAGGATGCGGCGACGCAGCGCGGACCGCGAGAGGTTCACGACGGTCTGCCGCAGATAGGCGAGCGTCTTCTCCGGGTCCCGGACGCGTTTGCGCGCCGAGTGCACCCGGATGAACGCCTCCTGCACGACGTCCTCGCAGGAGGCCGTGTCGTCGAGAAGCAGCGCCGCCAGGCCGAGGAGCGACCTGTAGTGGGCGCGGTAGGTCTCGGTCAGGTGGTCGACTGTGGTGCCCGCGCTCATCGCCTCTTCAGCGCCCTCGCGCTGCGTCGGGATGCGGGCCGATCTCGTGGTGGGCATGGGGGCGATCACCGGCATGCCGGCGGGCGCACGGGGACGGCGGGGCGGGCGCAGGGTCGCACCCCTCGCCTGAACCGCTGTGAAATCGAGAACCTCTGCCACGCCAGTTGGACACGCCTACCCCCTGGAGGGTTGTACGCATCGCGCGGCGCGTTTGCGGCAGGCAGCGTCGCCGTCGGTGACGCTGCATCAATTGCCCCCATGCGTACCAGCTCTTCCCCTATGCCCAATTTTCGCAGCGCTCAGGTCACGCCCCCGGGAGGGCGCTCGCAAAGACGCGCCCCGCCCTGCTGCTGGTTGCAGAGGACGGGGACGAATATCTTCGAACGCTTATGACGAATCTTCGAACGCGGCAATGGTCCAGATCAAGCGATCCCGGCCACCAAGTTGGACACAGAATTTACACAGATCCCACAGAGGCTTCCGCGCTGGGGACCGGTCGGGGGCTGAGATCGGGACCGTTCAGGTCTAGCGGCCGGTGAGCTCCGCCGCCACCAGCTCCGCGATCTGGGCCGTGTTCAGCGCGGCCCCCTTGCGCAGATTGTCCCCGCACACGAACAGCTCGAGGGCCGTCGGATCGTCGAGTGCGCGCCGCACCCGGCCCACCCAGGTGGGGTCGGTGCCCACCACGTCGGCGGGCGTCGGGAACTCCCCGGCGGCCGGGTCGTCGAACAGCACGACGCCCGGGGCGGTGGCCAGGATCTCGCGCGCGCGGTCCACCGTGACCTCGTCCTCGAAGCGCGCGTGCACGGTCAGGGAGTGCGTGGTCACGACCGGCACGCGTACACAGGTCGCCGCGACCTTCAGGCCGGGCAGGCCGAGGATCTTGCGGGACTCGTCCCGCACCTTCATCTCCTCGGACGACCAGCCGTCGTCCCGCAGGGTCCCGGCCCACGGCACCACGTTCAGCGCCACCGGCTCCGGGAAGGGACCGGTGTCGTCGCCGACGGCACGGCGTACGTCACCGGGGCTCGTGCCGAGATCCGAACCGGCCACCAGCTTCAGCTGACGGCGCAAGGTGTCGACGCCGTCCCGCCCAGCGCCGCTCACGGCCTGGTACGAGGAGACGATCAGCTCGCGCAGGCCGAACTCGGCGTGCAGCGCGCCGATGGCCACGATCATCGAGAGCGTCGTGCAGTTGGGGTTGGCGACGATGCCGCGCGGGCGTACGCGCGCGGCGTGCGGATTGACCTCAGGGACGACCAGCGGCACGTCCGGGTCCATCCGGAAGGCGGCGGAGTTGTCCACGACGACGACGCCCTTGGACGCCGCGATGGGCGCCCACTGGGCGCTGACCTCGTCGGGGACGTCGAACATGGCCACGTCGACACCGTCGAAGACTTCCTCGGTAAGCGCGTGGACCTCGATCTCCTCACCGCGCACGGCCAGCTTCTTGCCGGCCGAGCGCGGTGAGGCCACGAGTCGGATCTCGCCCCAGATGTCGGCGTGCTGCGACAGGATCTGGAGCATGACCGCGCCGACGGCCCCGGTCGCTCCGACGACCGCGAGCGTCGGCTTTCCGGTCATCGCCCGGTGCCTCCATAGACCACGGCCTCGTCCGTGTCGGAGTCGAGGCCGAAGGCGGTGTGCACGGCGCGCACGGACTCGTTCGCGTCATCGGCGCGGGTCACGACCGAGATGCGGATCTCGGAGGTCGAGATCAGCTCGATGTTCACACCCGCGTCGCTGAGCGCCTCGAAGAAGGCGGCGGTGACGCCGGGGTTCGTCTTCATGCCCGCGCCGACCAGCGAGATCTTGGCGATCTGGTCGTCGTAACGGAGCGAGTCGAAGCCGATGGCCGACCGCGTCTTCTCCAGGGCGTCGATGGCCTTGCGGCCCTCGGCCTTGGGCAGGGTGAACGAGATGTCCGTGAGTCCGGTCGAAGCGGCCGAGACGTTCTGGACGATCATGTCGATGTTGACCCCGGAGTCCGCGATGGCGCGGAAGATCGAGGCGGCCTCACCCGGCTTGTCCGGCACGCCGACGACCGTGATCTTGGCCTCCGAGGTGTCGTGCGCGACACCGGAGATGATGGCCTGCTCCACCTTGCGGTCCCCTTGCGGTTCGTTGCTGACCCACGTGCCCTGCAGTCCGCTGAAGGACGAGCGCACGTGAATCGGGATGTTGTAACGGCGGGCGTACTCCACGCAGCGGTGGAGCAGCACCTTGGACCCGGAGCTCGCGAGCTCCAGCATGTCCTCGAACGAGATCCAGTCGATCTTCTGGGCCTTCTTCACCACACGGGGGTCGGCGGTGAAAACGCCGTCCACGTCCGTGTAGATCTCGCAGACCTCGGCGTCGAGCGCGGCGGCGAGGGCGACAGCGGTCGTGTCCGACCCGCCGCGGCCCAGCGTGGTGATGTTCTTGCCCTCCTGGCTGACACCCTGGAACCCCGCGACGATGGCGATGTTGCCCTCGTCGATGGAGGCCCGGATGCGGCCCGGCGTGACATCGATGATCCGCGCTTTGTTGTGGACGGAGTCGGTGATGACACCGGCCTGGCTGCCCGTGAACGACTGGGCCGCGTGACCCAGGTTTTTGATCGCCATGGCCAGAAGGGCCATGGAGATCCGCTCCCCGGCGGTCAGCAGCATGTCGAATTCACGCCCGGCAGGAATCGGGGATACCTGTCCGGCAAGATCGATCAACTCATCCGTCGTGTCACCCATGGCGGACACCACGACAACGACCTGATGGCCGTTCTTCTTGGCGTCGACAATCCTCTTGGCGACCCGCTTGATGCCCTCGGCATCGGCTACGGAGGAGCCTCCGTACTTCTGCACGACAAGGCTCACGTGCGCTCCTCGCTCAGTCCGTCTTCACCGCACTGCTGCGGTCGGCTCAGTCTAACGAGCGGCCGAAATTCGCCGCACAGATACCGCATGGTGAGATGTCCCGCCCACCAGGTGATCATCCGCCGGCATACGCGCCCGCTGCTCGGGACGTACGTTTCGACCGCTCGGCTTGGCACATGCCCAGCCGGGAGTCGGACACTCCGGAAAGTGGGGCGGGTCACAGCGAGCTGCCGAGGGGAGGGCGCGGGGCCGACGGCCCCGGCCCCGCTCCTCCCAGGGGTTACTTGACCGTCCTGAGGCCCAGGGGCCCGGCGATCTCCTCCGCCATGACCTTGCCCGCCGCCTCCGCGAGGGCCTCTTCCGCCAGGTCCTCGTCCGTGTCCAGGCCGTCGAGGTCTTCCAGGGGCTGGTTCAGGCGGACGTGGGCGACCAGGGACTGCAGGGCGCGGAGGGTGGCCGAGGCCGTGGAGCCCCAGTTGGAGAAGTACGAGAACTGCCACCACCACAGGGCCTCGGTCGTGCGGCCCGCGCGGTAGTGGGCCAGGCCGTGGGAGAGGTCCGCGACGACGTCGGCGAGGTCGTCGGAGATGCGGGCCGGCACCGGGGCCTTGCGCGGTTCGTACGGGTCGAAGACCTCGGAGTAGACGTCCACCGGCTCCAGCATGGCCGCCAGGCGTTCGCGCAGGTCGTCCACGTCGCGCTCGGGGCCGAGGTCCGGTTCGTAGCGCTCCTCGGGGACGATGTCCTCGTGCGCGCCCAGGCGGCCGCCGGCGAGGAGGAGCTGGGAGACCTCCAGGAGGAGGAAGGGCACGGCCGAGTCCGGCTCGTCGCCCTTGGCGACCTCCGTCACCGCCACGATGAAGCTCTCGATCTGGTCCGAGATCTGCACCGCGAAGGAGTCCGGGTCCTGGGCGGAGGCGTGCAGCAGGACGGCCGGCTCGGGAGCCAGGACCGCGGCCTGAGCCGGGGCCGGGGTTTCTGCCGGATGCGTGGACTTCTCTTGCTGCTTCTTAGACATCTAGGAGTCGTCTCCCCTCGAAGGCGCGGCCCAGGGTGACCTCGTCCGCGTATTCCAGATCTCCCCCGACAGGGAGCCCGCTGGCCAGGCGGGTGACCTTCAGGCCCATGGGCTTGATCATCCGTGCGAGGTACGTCGCCGTCGCCTCGCCCTCCAGGTTCGGGTCCGTGGCCAGAATCAGCTCCGTGACCACGCCGTCCGCCAGGCGCGCGAGGAGTTCTCGTATGCGCAGGTCGTCCGGGCCGACCCCTTCGATCGGGCTGATCGCTCCGCCCAGTACGTGGTACTTCCCCCGGAACTCGCGCGTACGCTCGATCGCCACGACGTCCTTCGGCTCCTCGACCACGCAGATGACGCTGAGGTCGCGGCGCGGGTCGCGGCAGATGTTGCAGAGCTCTTCCTGCGCGACGTTCCCGCAGGTCGCGCAGAAGCGGACCTTGTCCTTCACCTCAAGGAGGGCGTGGGCGAGGCGGCGTACGTCCGTCGGCTCGGTCTGCAGGATGTGGAAGGCGATCCGCTGCGCGCTCTTGGGACCGACGCCGGGCAGCCTGCCCAACTCGTCGATGAGGTCCTGAACCACGCCTTCGTACACGGGGTGCCTTTCCCTTTCCTGTTCCTGCTTTTGCCGAGTATGGAGCTTTGATACGTACGGTAGTTGGCCCGTGGCCCTCTTAGAAGGGAAGGCCCGGGATGCCTCCGCCGCCCAGGCCCTGTGCCAGCGGGCCGAGCTTCTGCTGCTGGAGCGTCTGCGCGTTCTCGTTCGCCGCCTGGACCGCCGCGACGACCAGGTCCGCGAGGGTCTCGGTGTCCTCCGGGTCGACCGCCTTGGGGTCGATCACCAGGCCGCGCAGCTCACCGGAACCGGTGACCGTCGCCTTGACGAGGCCGCCGCCCGCCTGGCCTTCGACCTCCGTGCGCGCGAGCTCCTCCTGCGCGGTCGCGAGGTCCTGCTGCATCTTCTGGGCCTGCTGGAGCAGCTGCTGCATGTTGGGCTGGCCACCACCGGGGATCACGATCAGCTCCTGGTTTCGTCGGTCTTCTGGTGGGTCTGTGGGTGGGTCTGGAAATGCTTTTTCCACCTGGAATGAGCCTACGTGGTCGAGGGTGCGCTCGCCCCAGCACTCTTTCGAGTGAGCCCGGCCGTCCTCCTATACCTGATCAAGCACCTCTTCCGGGCGGAAATCCCGCGAAAACGGGCTCACGGCCACCCATTGGGCGGTAGGACTGGGGCTGCGCATGCGCACCAACTGTCACAGAAGAGGGAGTGCCGGGTGAGCCAGCCGGAGATGCAGCCCGAGGGGGTGCCCCAGGAGGGGCAGGGTGCCGGGGCGGGTGCGCACCAGGGCGGTCCTGGAGGTGTTCCCGGCGGCGGTCACGGGGGGATGTCCGGGGGTGCGGACTGCTCGCGGAACGGGGACCTGACGGGGCGGGCCTTTCCTCTCGGCGACTGGGGCGAGCCCGCCCAGCGGCTCGACGAGCTGTACCGGTGGGTGGAGCGGGGGGCGCTCAACACCGCCGAGTGGTATCTCTCCGACCGGGCCTGGAAGCGGCGCGGGGCGCGGCTGGCGCGGGTGGGGGCGGCGGCGGGGGCCGTGGGCGCGGGGGTTCTTCCGCTGCTCGATCTGGCGGGGGCGGTGGCGGGTGTCGCCACCTGGGGGTTCGTCTCGTTGCTCGCGGGGGCGGCGTGCGTGGCGTGCGACCGGTTCTTCGGGCTGACGTCCGGGTGGATGCGGGACGTGGCCACCGCGCAGGCCGTGCAGCGGCGGCTTCAGGTGCTGCAGTTCGACTGGGCGTCGGAGAGCGTGCGGGAGGTTCTCGGGCCCACCGAGGGGACCGCCAGTGAGGCCGCCGAGCGATGTCTCGGGGTGCTTCGGCGGTTCTCGGAGGATGTGACGGAGCTTGTGCGGGCCGAGACGGCGGACTGGATGGTGGAGTTCCGGTCGGGGCCTGCGCCATTGGCCATGCAGGCGGTGGTTCCCGCCTCCCGGGGGGAGGCGGGCGCCGCTCCCGTCCGTGCCGCGTTGCCGCCGGGGGCGCGCCCGAACATGCCTCGGCAGCGGCCGCCGGAGCCTCGGTGAGGGGGCGGATGCGGGGCGGTGCGGGGCGGGGGCGGGAACCCTGCGGGGCTTTCCCCAATCCCGCCCCTTCCCGAAACCATGGGGCTCCGCCCCCTGGACCCCCGAAAAGATGGCCTCAAACGCCGGCCGGGCTGAAAAGTAGTGGTCAGCTGTAGATGATCATTGAGCCCTGCGCCAGGCTTCGGGTCGTTGCCGCGTGGAGGCCCAGCCATACGTGGCGTTCCCTCGCGAAGGGGCTGTCGTCCGGTGGGGCCGGGGCCGCCGGTTCCTCCAGGGAGGTGGGGGCCTCGGGCGGGGTCGGCGGGCGAGGGGGGTTGGCCGCGTCGATGCCGATGGACGGGGCCACGAACTCCAGCTCCCGGAGCAGCGCCTGGGACGAGCCCAACGGCCCGCCGCCCGAGAGAAGTTCGTCGTTCGAGAGCGGCGCGGAGAAGTCGACGGGGACGTACGCCCCCGCGTGGTCGTAGTGCCAGACCAGATGCGACTGCTGGGCCGTCGCGTCGAACATCTCCAGCAACTGCTCGTAGTCCCCGCCCAGTTCGTCCACCGGCGTGACCTCGAGGCCGCAGACCTGGAGCAGATACGCCCGGCGCAGGAAATGCAGCGCGTCGTAGTCGAAGCCCGCGACCGGGGCCACGTCCCCGGAGAGGCCCGGCATGTAGGCGAAGACGGGAACGGGCGGCAGACCGGCCTCGTGCAGCGCCTTGTCGTACGTCGCGATCTCCTCCGCGAAGGGATTGTCGGGGCTGTGGCACAGCACGTCGACGAGCGGGACCAGCCACAGGTCACAGGCCAAGGGTGCTCCTCAGGTCAGGCTCAAAAGGCTCATACTCGGGCGGCATGTCGGACGTCGGACGTTCCTCGTGTGCGGACAGTGCAGGCAGCGTAGTCCGGGCGGACGCCCCTAGCTCCCCTTGTGCAGATCCCAGATCCACACCCCGTCTACCCACTTTCCGGGGCGGTCAAGGAGATCCTCCACCGTCTCCCGCAGTGCGGCGTCGTGCTCCTGCGGCGCGAGGACCAGGACGCCCGCCTTCCAGTACGCCAGATCCTCGCGCGCCGCCCTGCGCCACGCGTCCGTGATCTGCGGGGCGCGGCCCGCCGAGCGCACGTCCCGCAGGAGGTTGGAGGTGTTGCGGGGGGACGCGCCGTAGATGCCGACGCGGTCCGGCCCCCACGGTCCGTTGAAGTAGCCGCCGGGCAGGCTGAAGCCCAGGTCGGCGGTGGTCTGCCAGTGCAGCGCCTCCGCGCCCGCCGGGTCCGGCAGCGGTATCGGTACGAGGGTCTCGCCCTCGCCCACGTACTTCCGCCATGTCCCGTCGGCGATGAACTCCGGCGGCTGTGACCGCTCCACCGCCTTCAGCGGCGCCGGCACGATCGGCAGGAGCGCGAGGGCGACCGCGGCCACGCCCGCGTACCGCGCGGCCGTCATGGGGCGCGCGGAGGCGAGGAGGCCGGCCAGCGCGAGCGCCACCAGCATGCCGAGCGCCGGGGCGCACACCATGGCCACCCGCGACTCGATGACCGACTCGAAGAGGGGAGCGTGGGCGAGGGGCGCCCAGGGTCCCGGCAGCACGATGTCCGTGAGCGGGATGCGGAACTTCGGGCCGAGGGAGAGGAAGGCCGCCGCGAGGACGGTGAAGGCCAGCGCCTTCACCACCGTCCGCTCCCAGAGGCGTACGACGATCGCGAAGGACAGCGCGACCAGGGGCCAGCCGTAGAACGCGTTCTGCTCGGTCGGGTTCTGGGAGAGGGCGGACGCCGTCTCCTCGTTGCCCGCCAGCGAGCGTTCCGCGAAGGAGATGAGCGCCAGCGGACTGTTGCCCGCGTTGTCGCCGTGCAGCACGCTCGTGTAGCTCTGCGGCCCGAAGAACTGCCAGTAGAGCGGGAACGCGACCAGCGGCAGGGTCACCACCACCGCCACTGAGAGGCCGCGCGCCAAGGGGCGGAACGTTTCCCTCGCCACGTCACGGCGCGCCACCCCGTATGCCGCGGCGAACAGCAGCATGCCCACCGCCGCGAGCAGCAGCGGCTCCTCCCCCAGGAAGATCTGGTACGTCGTGAAGAGCCCGAGGACGACCCCGTCGCGTACGACCCGGTTGCCCTCGCAGAGGCGCAGCGCCCTGTCGATGATCGGCGGGATCATGAACAGGACCATGAAGTTCGGGTGCGCGTGCGCGTGACTGATCATCGGTGGCGCGAAGGCCGCCAGTGCCGCGCCGACGGCTGCCGCGCCCCGGTGGCCCACGAGACGTTTGCGGATCAGCCAGTACCAGGCGACGGCGGTCGCGGCCAGGCCCAGTGTCATCGCCGCGTTGAGGGAGACGGCCGGGCCGAAGAGCCAGGTCACGGGGGCGAAGGGGACGGAGAGGCCGAGCATGACCGTGTTGGCCATGAGGTTCACGCCGTCGGGGAAGTTCTGGAGGTGCGTGATGAGGGGGTTGTGGAGGTGGCGGACGTTGTCCGCCGTCACCGCGAAGAACCACTCCCACTGGTTCTGGTCCTGGAGGGAGTCGGGCAGGTAGCGGGCGTTCGGTGCGATCAAGCGGCCCGAGTAGAGGGTGACCGCCATGGCCAGGAAGAGGGCCACCACGAGCAGGTCCCTCGGGCGGGCCGTACGGGCCTTGAGCGAGGTCAGCTCGGCCAGGACCTTCACGTAGTCGAACGGGCGGACCTTCGAGCCCTCCTGGTGCGCCCAGCGCACCGGCACCTCGGCGACCGGCCAGCCGGAGCGGCGGAAGTACTGCAGTATCTCGACGTCTATGCCCCAGCCGCGCAGCCGGGACGCGGCGAAGGCCTCGCGGGCACGGTCGCCGTCGAAGAGCTTGAAGCCGCACTGGGTGTCGCGGACTCCGGGGACGGCGACCGTGCGTATCAGGAAGTTGCCGGTACGGCCCAGGAGTTCACGCAGGCGGTGCTGGTGGGCCTCGATCGTGGCGCCGGCGCCCGCGCGGGAGCCGATCGCGGCCGCGTGGCCGTCGGTGAGCGCCTTGTCGAGGCACTCCAACTCCTCGATGGGCGTGGCCAGGTCGGCGTCGGTGATCAGGACGCGGGCGCCGCGCGAGGCGAGGACGCCCAGGCGCAGGGCGTGGCCCTTGCCGCGGTTGCGGCCGGAGTGGATGAGCCGGACGCGGGGGTCGGCGGCCTCGGCGTCGGCCGCGATGTCGAGGGTGCCGTCGGTGGAGCCGTCGTCCACGACGATCAGCTCCCACCGGGTGCGGTCGCCGTCCGCGTACTCCTGGTCGAGATACGCCTGGATCGCGGCGAGCGTGGGGGCCAGGCGCCGCTCCTCGTCGAAGGCGGGGACGACGACGGTCAGATCCACGCTCATGCAGCGGCCAGCCGCTCGATGAGGGCGAGTGAGTGGGCGTTGTACTCCTCGATGATCGCGTGCGCGGCCTTGGGGTCGCGGTGCGCGAGGGCGTCGACGAGCTCGGTGTGCCGGGCCCACAGGGTGCCGCGCAGGTCGCCGTCGCCGCGTTCGACGGCGCGGCGCAGGTAGGTGACGGCGCAGACCCAGGACTGGACGCGGATGCGGTGCAGGAAGTCCGAGAGGTAGGGGTTGCCGAAGAGGGCGCTGAGCTCGCGCCAGAAGCGCAGGTCGTAGCCGATGAGGACGTTCAGGTCGCCCGCGCAGGCGGCGCGCGCGGCTTCCTCGCCACGGCGGCGTACGGAGATCAGCGCGGCGGTGGTCTCCTTGTGGCTCTTGGGGCCCAGCGGGGTGCCGTTCTTCGCGAGGTCGCGGAAGATTCCGTCGGCGACGAGGCCGCGGGCCTCCAGCATGCCGCGGTAGTCGGCGAGGGTGTGCTCGTGGACGCGGTAGCCGCGGTGCTGGTCGGCGTCCAGGAGGCCCTGCGCGGCGAGGTTCACCAGGGCCTCGCGGACCGGCGTCGCGGAGACGCCGTACTGCTCGGCGATCTCCTTGACGGTGAACTCCTGCCCCGGCTCCAGACGGCCGCCGAGGATCTCGTCGCGCAGCGCGTCGGCGATCTGCTGGCGCAGAGTGCTGCGGATGACGGCGGAGCCGTCGGTGCCGGGCATCTGGGTTCCCTCGCGGAGTCGTCTTGGCGGTCGTCGTTCGCTTACGAGCACGTCAGACTACGCGGTCGGGGTTCCCGGGGGCCGGGCCGCGTTTCGGCGCACGGACCCCGGGAGCGTTTCCGGGTGCGGGCCCGGGGCTGCTCCCGGGGAGCGCTTTAGGGTGCGGCGCCGCCCGTGCCCGTGCCGCCGCTTCGCGGCGGTCAGGGTCCCGTGAAGGCGGGCACGGACCCTCCGGGGTCAGGACACGTGCTCGTCCGCCACGCTCAGCGCAGCGTCCAGCGCCGCGAGGCCCTCCTTGGCCTCCGTGTCCGTGATGTTGCACGGCGGGACCACGTGGGTGCGGTTCATGTTGATGAAGGGCCACAGGCCCTGCTTCTTCGCGGCGGCGCCGAACGCGGCCATCGGGGCGTTCGCCTCGCCCGTGGCGTTGTACGGGACGAGGGGCTCGCGGGTCTCCTTGTCCTTGACCAGCTCAAGGGCCCAGAACATGCCGAGGCCACGGACCTCGCCGACGCTCGGGTGCCGCTCGGCGAGCTCCGCGAGGGCGGGGGCGATGATCTCCGACCCGACGCGGGCCGCGTTCTCGACGACGCCCTCCTCCTCCATGACGTTGATCGTCGCCACGGCGGCGGCGCAGGCCAGCGGGTGCCCCGAGTACGTGAGGCCGCCCGGGTAGGGCCTGCGGGCGAACGTCTCGGCGATGGCGGAGGAGATCGCGACACCGCCGAGCGGGACGTAACCGGAGTTCACGCCCTTGGCGAAGGTGAGCAGGTCGGGCACGATCCCGCCGTCGAAGTGCTCGGCGGCGAACCACTTGCCGGTGCGGCCGAAGCCCGCCATCACCTCGTCGAGGACGAAGACGATGCCGTGGCGGTCGCAGATCTCGCGTACGCCCTTGAGGTAGCCCGGCGGCGGGGTCATGATGCCGGCGGTTCCGGGGACCGACTCCAGGATGATCGCCGCGATCGTCTGCGGGCCCTCGAAGGCGATGGTGTCCTCGAGGTGCTGGAGGGCGCGCTCGCACTCCTGCTGCTCGTTCTCGGCGTAGAAGGGGCTGCGGTAGAGGAACGGCGCCCAGAAGTGGACGACGCCCGACGTGCCGTTGTCGGAGGCCCAGCGGCGGGGGTCGCCGGTGAGGTTGATCGCGGTGGAGGTGCCGCCGTGGTACGAGCGGTAGGCGGAGAGGACCTTGGGCCGGCCGGTGTGCAGGCGCGCCATGCGGGTCGCGTTCTCCACGGCCTCGGCGCCGCCGTTGGTGAAGAAGATCTTGTCGAGGTCGCCGGGGGTGCGCTCGGCGATGAGGCGTGCGGCCTCGGAGCGGGCCTCCACGGCGAAGGCGGGGGCGAAGGTGGTCATCTCCGCCGCCTGCTTCTGGATGGCGGCGACGACCTTGGGGTGCTGGTATCCGATGTTGGTGAAGACGAGGCCGCTGGTGAAGTCGAGGTAGCGGTTGCCGTCGTAGTCCCAGAAGTACGAGCCCTCGGCGCCGGCTACGGCGAGGGGGTCGATCAGCTCCTGTGCGGACCAGGAGTGGAACACGTGCGCGCGGTCTGCTGCCTTGACGGCGGCGCCGACCTGGGGGTTCGGGTTCGGCTGAGGGGTCATGTGGGCGAGGGTAAATGTCCACGATGCGGATGGGACATGGGCGGTGTGTTTTGCGGGGGCGGGGGGTTCTGGACAGTGTGTATGGCCTTTGGTGTCCGTACCCCCATCACCGGCTTCGCCGAGTTCGTCCTCAAACGCCGGACGGGCTGGAACCCAGCCGCCGGACGGGCTGCATCAGTCGTCCTCATCCGCCACCACCCTCGCCCGCGGCTCGCCCCCCTCCCCGCAGCGGATCTCGTACGGCAGGTCCTCCCGGTCCTCGTCGTCGTCGCTCGGTTCCGCCTCCAGGCGGGCCACCCTGGCCGGGCCCCGTTCCACGTCGTCGTCGATGTGGAAGCCGTCCGCCGGGCTCCAGGACACGAGGTACACCGTGCCGTCGGGCCGGCACTCGACCGTCGCCGTGCCGCCCGTGAAACGCAGGGTCGACCGGTCGGAGGTCTTCTTCGCGGGCGCGCTCGGTGTGGCCGATGTCGGGGACGGGGGCGGGGACGTTCGGGGTGTCGCCGACGTCGCCGCGAGCGCCCTCTCCACCGCCGCCTCGTCCAGTGGACGGCTGTGTGCCGCGCCCCCGCTGTCCGCGGTGGCCAACTGCCAGGCGCCGAGCGCCCCGGCGGCCGTGCCAAGCCCCACCCATGCCGCGGTCACCACCGCGCTCCGCCACTTCCTCATCCGGCCACTGTGCCGCACAGTTTCCTAACGCCCGGTTAAGGGCTGCCCAAAGCACCTGACTACGGTGGATGTATGGCGCATCTTCTTGTCGTGGAGGACGATCCCCAGCTGCGCGGTGCCCTCGTGCGGGCCCTGCGCGACAAAGGGCACGCCGTCGCCACCGCGCCCAGCGGCATGGCGGGCCTGGACGCGGCGGTCACCCACCGCCCCGACCTCGTCGTGCTCGACCTGGGGCTGCCGGACGTGGACGGCGGGCAGGTGCTTCGCATGCTCCGCGCCGTCAGCGACGTACCCGTCATCGTCGCGACCGCGCGCGACGACGAGCCGGAGATGGTGGCGATCCTGGAGGACGGAGCCGACGACTACATCGTCAAGCCGTTCGGCGCCGCCCAGTTGGACGCCCGCGTCAAGGCCGTCCTGCGGCGCCTCGGCGCGGCCGACGTGGCGGAGGAGCCCCTGCGGGTGGGAGGGCTGTCCGTGGACCCGGCTGCCCGTGAAGTCACCCTGGACGAGCGCCCCTTGGACCTCACCCCGCGTGAGTTCGACCTCCTCGCCTACCTCGCGCACCGCCCCGGCCAGGTGATATCCCGCCGCGAACTCCTCGCCGAGGTGTGGCAACAACCCCTGGGCGGCGCCGACAAGACGGTCGACGTCCACCTCTCCTGGCTCCGCAGAAAACTCGGCGAGACGGCTCAGGCCCCCCGCTACCTCCACACGGTCCGCACGGTGGGCGTGAAGCTGACCCCACCGGAGGTGCCGGACGGCGCGGCGCCCCCCGAACAAGGCCCCGGGGCCCGCTGATGCGGCGCAGGCTTCTCCTCCTCACCGCCGCCACCACCGCCCTCGTGCTCACCGCTCTCCTCGTGCCCCTCACCCTCCTCACCCGCACCCACGCCGCCGACCGCACCACCGCCGAGGCCACCGCTCGGGCCCAGTGGGTGGCGCACGCGCTCGGGCCCGCTCTCGCGGGGCCCGACGAGCGCGAGACCGCCGAGCAGACCGTGGAGAGCGTCAACACGCAGAATCTGCCGACCACTTCGATCGTTCTCGGCGATGGCACCGTCATCGGGCCAGGGCCCCGCGGGCGCGTCTCGGACGCCGTACGGCTGGCCCGCACCGGTCGCGCCTTCACCTACGAGCCCTCCACCGGCGGCCGGCAGGTCCTCGTCCCCGTCCAGGGCGCGACCGGCGGCACCGCGGTCGTGCAGGTCACGGTCACCGAGCGGCAGTTGTACGCGGGCACCATGACGTCCTGGCTCGTGCTCGCCGGGATCGGGGTCGGCCTCGTGCTCATCGGGCTGCTCCTCGCCGACCGCCTCGGCGCCCGTCTGGTCGGCGCCACCCGCCGCCTGGCCGGCACCGCGGACCGGCTCGCCGCGGGCGACCTCACCGCGCGCGCCACTCCCGAGGGCCCTCCCGAGCTGCGCCTGGTCGCGGGCGAGCTGAACCGCCTCGCCACCCGCATCGACGAACTCCTCGCCGCCGAGCGCGAGAACGCCGCCGACCTCGCCCACCGCCTGCGCACCCCCGTCGCCGCCCTGCGCCTGGACGCCGAGACGCTCCTCGCCCGAAGCGACTCCGAGGAGGCGCACCGCGTCGCCGCGGACGTCGCCGCCCTGGAACGCAGCGTCGACGACGTGATCCGCAAGGCCCGCAGGACGTTCCGGGACGCCCCGTACGCGGACCTGGCGGCCGTGGCCCGCGAACGTGCGACGTTCTGGCTGCCGTTGGCCGAGGATCAGGGGCGGACGACCGAGATCGTCACGGCAGGGAAGGACGCGCGCCCCGAACCCGTGCCCGTGCCCGTTTCCGAGGACGATCTGGCCGCCGCCATCGACGCCCTCATCGGCAACGTCCTGGACCACACCCCCCAGGGCACCCCGTTCCGCATCACCGTCCGCACCGACCCGGCGGGCGGCGCCGAGCTCACCGTCGCCGACGAGGGCCCCGGCCTCCCGCCCACTTACGCGGCCGAACGCGGCACCAGCGGCGGCGGTTCCACCGGCCTGGGCCTGGACATCGCGCGCCGCACGGCCGAGGACGCGGGCGGCACCTTCGACATCACGTCGGACGCCACCCGCGGCACCCGCGTGACCCTCACCTTCCCGCGGGCGACCCCGCGGCCCGCGGAAACGCGACCCGGACCGCCCGCGCCCAGCGGTTGATCCCCAACTCGGGCCGCAGCGCAGCGAAGCCGCCGCAGTACTTCGTGAAGTCCGCGGCCCGCACCCCGTACCGGTGCAGGACCCGGTCAGCCTCCGTCAGATGCCCCTGCGTCTTGGTCTCCACCAGGACGAGCCCGGAGTCCGCCGCCACCGACCGCCCGGTGGCCACGTCTCGCACGACGAGCCCCGCGTCGCACGTGATCCGCTGGCCGTCGGCCACGAAGGTCGCCCGCTGGTACTCGGTGACCAGCGCCCTTCTCAGCCCGCCGGGCGCCTCGATCCCGTACGACCCGCTCAGGACCCCCGCGAGGAATCCCTGGCGCTCGGCGTCGAGCACGCGGTCCTCACCCTGGAGGCGCTGGCGGTGCTTGACGGTCTCGCCGCGGCCGCTCTTCAGCTTGATCTCGAACTGCCGCTCGCCGCTGTCCTGGTAGACCCGCTCCCGGATGCGGTAGCGCAGCCGTCTGCCCTGCCGGTGGTGGTGGTAGGTCAGGAGCTCGGGGGTGTCGTAGTACGTCGAGTGGTAGCTGAACCAGCGCTTTCCGCCGATGCTCAGGGCCCGGAAGGGGCCCGAGGCGCGGCGCGGGTCGGTGAGCAGCGCCGCCAGGTCGTCGAAGATCTCGACCGGCACGAGGTAGCTGTTGTCGTAGCGGGCGAGCAGTTCGGCGCGTGCGTTGACCTCGTCGAGCGAGATGGGGTGCGCGGCGAGCGCGGCCCGTCCGATGGCGCGTACGGCGGGGTTCACACGGTCTCCTTCTGGTGGGGGACGGCAGGCGTGCGGGACCGGGTCGTGCGGCGTCGTGGTGCTGTACGTACGAACTCCCCGGGCCTCTCGGAAGGTTCCGGTTGCCGGAAACGGACTTCCAGAACCATCAGGTCCCGTACGTAGTCGACCTCCCGGACGTTCCAGCCGAGCGGCTGTCCGAGGCGCCGCGCCAGCTCGGCGCGGAGCGCGGTCTCCTCCCGGTACACGGCGTCCAGGGTGATGACCGCGCGCCGGTCGGCGGCGAAGAGGCGCGGGTGGTCGGCGCCGTACATCACCAGGAGCAGCACGGCCGCGAGCCCGGCGGCGACCGGGAGATCCAGGCCCGGAAGCCCGCAGAGGAGCCCCAGGACGAGGGTGATGAAGTAGTACGCCACTTCCTGGTGCTGGAGCGCGTCCGAGCGGAGCCGCACGATCGAGAGCACCCCGAAGAGCCCGAACCCGAGCGCGAGCCCGCCGTTGCCGCCCGCGCTCGCGAGGGCGGAGACGACCGCGAAGAGCGCGACGTTCAGGGCGAGATAGGCGGGGACCAACTCCCTTCTGCGGTGCCGCGGATAGAAGACCCCGAAGGTCAGCAGGGTCACGGCCACCAGGTCGAGGCCGAGGTGGGCGGCCATCTGTCCGAGGTTCTCTGCGCTGTCCATGACCGGGACGCTAGGGACCGGCGGGTTAAGGGCGCCCCCGGCGAGGGTTAACGGGCCACGGTCTCCAAGAAATACATTGACAGCATGCTGTCGAGATGACAGCATACTTACATCGCAGCACGACGGAGCCCAGCCAACGGAGGCAGTTATGTCCCGCAAGCCCGTGCACCTCGCCGTTTACGACACGTTCGCCGACTGGGAGACCGGATTCGCCACGGCGTTCCTCGCCCGCGCCGGGTACGAGATCCGGACCGTCGCCGCGGACGCGTCGGCCCTCGTCACCACGGCCGGCGGCGTCCGCATCCAGCCCGACCTGGCCCTCGCCGACCTGCGGCCCGAGGACAGCGCGCTGCTGATACTGGCGGGCGCCGACCTGTGGGACGCGGGCGACGACCTCGCCCCCTTCGGCCGCGCGGCCCGCGCCTTCCTCGACGCGGACGTGCCGGTCGCCGCGATCTGCGGGGCCACCGCGGGCCTCGCACGGGAGGGGCTGCTCGACGACCGCGCGCACACCAGCGCGGTGTCGTTCTACCTCGCGGCCACCGGTTACAAGGGCGGCGAGCGGTACGTGGACGTGGACGCCGTCACCGACGGCGGGCTCACCACGGCGGGGCCGACCGAGCCCGTGGCCTTCGCACGCGAGATCCTCGGGCGGCTCGGCGCCTTCGAGGGCGCGAAGCTCGACGCCTGGTACCGCCTGTTCCACGACTCGGACGCGTCGGCCTACGAGGTGCTCGAATCGTGAGCGACGACGCGGGCCGCGCGGTGCGGGAGCAGCAGGAGCTGTTCTCCCGCACCGCCCTCGGGATCTTCCGGCTCAACGGCCAGTTCCTCTCCGTGGCCGACGAGTTGACGAAGCCGGGCGGGCTCACCGCCGCCTGGTGGCAGGTGCTCGGCGCCGTCCTGCGCGAGCCCCTGCCCGTCGCCGGGATCGCCCGCTCGATGGGCATCACCCGGCAGAGCGTGCAGCGCATCGCCGATCTGCTCGTGCGGCGCGGCCTCGCCGAGTACGTGCCGAACCCCGCCCATCGCCGCGCGAAGCTCCTGCGTCCCACGGACGAGGGCCTGGCCGCCGTCCGCAGGATCAGCCCCGGCCACGCGGACGTGGCAGCGCGGCTCGCCGGAGCACTCGGCGAACAGGAATTCGCGGAGACCGTACGGGTATTGGAGCGGCTTTCCGAAGTACTGGCCGAGAAAGTCCTTCCCGCCATGGAAGAAAACGCGGCGGCGGATACGGCAGCGGACCTGAGGGCGGATACGGCGGATACGGAACAACCCGTTACGGAGCCGTAGCAGGCAGTCCGCACCCCGATGTCCTGCCGCCCCACTATCCTCGATCTGTTGCACACCAACGGGGGAGGTCGGCGCGGCGATGGAGAAACTGGGGTCCGGGGATCCACAGCGAATAGGCGCCTATCGGCTGCTCGCGCGACTTGGCGCGGGCGGCATGGGGCACGTCTATCTCGCGCGGTCCGACCGAGGGCGGACGGTCGCGGTGAAGCTCGTGCGGGAAGAGCTCGCCGAGCAGGAGGAGTTCAGGAACCGCTTCCGGCAGGAGGTGCAGGCGGCGCGGCGGGTCGGCGGCGCGTGGACGGCGCCGGTGCTCGACGCGGACACCGAGGCGACGATCCCCTGGCTGGCCACGGGATATGTGGCGGGCCCCTCTCTGCAGAGCGTCATCTCGCAGGACCACGGGCCGCTGCCCGAGCGGTCCGTGAAGATACTGGCGGCCGGGCTCGCCAACGCGCTCAAGGACATCCACGCGGCGGGCCTCATCCACCGCGACCTCAAGCCGTCGAACGTGCTCGTCACGATCGACGGACCGCGCGTCATCGACTTCGGCATCGCCCGCGCCCTGGAGACCGTGACCGACGGCGGCCTGACCCGCACCGGCGCGCTCGTCGGCTCGCCCGGCTTCATGGCTCCCGAGCAGGTGCGGGGCGACCGGATCACCCCGGCCTGCGACGTGTTCTGCCTGGGTTCCGTCCTCGCGTACGCGGCTTCGGGCGCGCTGCCGTTCGGCACGGCCAACAGCGGCGTGCACGCGATGATGTTCCGTATCGCGCAGGAGGAACCGAACCTTCAGGGGCTGCCGGAGGAACTGGCCGAGCTGGTCGGCGACTGTCTGCGCAAGAATCCCGCCGACCGGCCGACGCTGCGACAGCTCCTGGAGCGGACGGGGGCCGAGGACACGCTCGGCGACGGCGGCCGGACGCGCGACCCCTGGCTTCCGGGTGCGCTGGTGGCCCAACTCGGCCGCCACGCCGTGCAGTTGCTGGACACGGAGAATCCGGACGAGGGCGGCGGGGAGACTCCGTCCGCGAAGGATTCCGCGACCCAGGATCCGGCGGCGAAGGGTCCCGGTGCGCCGGTCTCGCTCGCGCCGCCGAAGGAGCTGGCCGCGGGCAGCGGGGCCGCGGCGGCCTCCGCCGCCTCCCCCGAAGGGAACGGCGCCGGGCCGGGGCCCGCCGCCGGTGACACCCCGCCGCCACCGGGCAAGCCGGGCGGGGCGACCCCCTTGGACCACCTCCCCACGATGATCACGGGGCAGACACCGCCGCCCACTCCCCCGCCAGGACAGGCGTACGGCTATCCCCAGCAGCACCCCCAACAGCACCCTCAGTCCCAGCAGCACCCCCAGCAACCGCCGCCGCCCGGTTACGGCTACCCCCAGCAGGGCGCGTACGGCCCCACGCCTCCCTACGGACCCACACCTCCGTACGGGCCCCTCGTCCACCCCCAGGGCGAGCCCCCGCGCCGCAGCAGCCGGTCCACCGCCGCGCTCATCGCGGTCGCCGTCATAGTGGCCATAGGAGCGGGCGGCACGGTGTACGCGGTGATGAAGGGCGAGGGCAGCACGAAGGCGGGCGGCACGAGCTCCGACTCCCCGTCCAACAGCGCGCCTTCGACACCGGGCAGCCCCTCCGGCGAGGGTTCCTCGGAGCCCGATGACCCGGCCACGTCCCCGGCGTCCGAGGACAAGAACAAGGACGACGAGGGCACGATCCCGGACAAGTTCCTCGGCACCTGGAGCGGGTCCATCCAGAACGACCTGGGCAGCAACTCCCGTCAGCTCGTCCTCCAGCAGGGCGAGGTCGGTGACACCGTCATCTCGATCACGGCGGACGGCCCGACCGACACGGGCGGCACCTATCACTGCGTGTTCCAGGGCAAGTTGGAGTCGGCGAGCGGCAACACCCTGAGCATCGGTCCGACGGACGTGATCGTCGGACAGCCCGCGAGTTCCTGCAGGCCGGGCCAGGCGAGCACGGTGACGCTGCTCTCGAACGGCAGGCTGCACCGGGACACCACGGGCACGGACAAGGGGCTCACGTATGACAGGGAGGGCTGAACCAGCCGTCGGCAAGGAGGGCTGAACCAGCCGCTGGCAGCGAGGGCTGAACGGCCCTCCCCACGCGGCCAGTTGAACCCCCGGCGAACAGATCACGTCCGGACGGACAAGCGTGGTCCGGCGGCCGGCACCGCCGCCTACCGTGCCGCCCATGAACTGGTTGAGCACCGAAAACGTCATCGCCGTGCTCGCCATCCTGGTCGGCATCGCCGGCGCGTTCGTCCCCGTGCTCCTCGAACGCCGCGTACCGCGCCGCAAGCGCATCGGCTACCGCAAGCAGATGGACACGGCGATAGGCGACAACGTCCGTACGGGCGACGCCAACGCGCGGCTCGGCCTCTTCGACGAGGCCCCCGAGATGTCGGACGCGACGCTCGTGCTGCTGCGCGTCGAGAACGACGGCTCGCTGCCGATCGACGTGGCCGACTACACGGGCCGCTCGCCGCACGGCCTGACGGCGGTCTTCGAGGACCGCACGATCCGCGCGGTGGCGGTGACGCTGCCGCCCGAGGCGGACCATCTGATGGAGCACTTCGCGCCCGGCACGGGCCTCGGCTACGAGTCCGGCAGACTGCACATCCCGCGCGTTCCGCTCAACCGGGGCGAGTACTACAAGCTCCTCGTCCTGCTGACCGGCGGCCCCGTGGACAGCGGCTACACGGTCATCGGCGGCATCCAGGGCGGCGAGACGCACGAGAACCACAGCGCCGCGCCCGACGAGAAGCCGCCCGTGTTCAGCAGGCTGTCGCAGCGGGTGGCCATCGCGCTGAGCCTGGTGATCCTCGGCCTCGCGGGCCTCATCCTGCGCCCCGACGCCGAGCCGCCGCCGTCGTACTGCGAGACGGGCAGCCTCACCCTGACCGGGTCGACCGCGTTCGAGCCGGTGGCCACCGAGCTCGCCGAGAAGTACATGAACGCGTGCGAGGGCTCCGACATCGAGGTGAGCGCGCACGGGAGCCGGGGCGGCGTCAGGGAGCTGGCCGCGACGGACGCGGAGCCCGGCGAGGGCGCACCTCCGGTGATCGCCTTCTCCGACGGGCCGCGCCCCGGCAGCTACACGCAGCTGAGCGAGACGCGGGTGGCTGTCTCCCTGTTCGCCGTCGTCCTGAACGACAGGGTGCCGCTCAAGAACCTCTCCACAAGGGACGTACGCCGCCTCTTCAGCGGCCAGATCCGCAACTGGAAGGAGCTGCCGGGCGGCCCCGACCTGCCGGTGGTCCTGGTCAGCCGGGGGTCGAGCTCCGGCACGCGGGTCACTCTCCAGCAGCGGGTACTCAAGGGCGCCCCGGAGATCCAGGAGTCCTCGAGCGACTGCCTGACGAAAGACATCGGCCCCCGGGCGCCGGTGATCCGCTGCGAACTCGACTCCACGGAACAGGTCCTGGACACGGTCGCCGCCACTCCGGGCGCGGTCGGCTACAGCGAACTGCGCGACACGACCGCCCTCAAGGGCGTGCACCGCGTGAGCCTGGACGGCCACACGCCGTCCGTCGACCACATCCAGTCCAGCGGCTACCCGTACCGCGAGATCGAGTACGCCTACACCTACGGCAGCCCGCCCGCCGACTCGCTGGCGTCGAGCTTCCTCGCGTACGCGATCCGCGGGAACGGCCAGGACGTGGTCCGCACCCACGGGCATCTGCCGTGCCAGACGCCCGTGGGACTGCGGATGTGCGGGGAGAACCGGTCCGCCGGATGAGAACCGCTAGATGAACGAGTTGATCTCGATCGTCTCCGTGCGGCCCGGACCCACGCCGATCGCGGAGATCGGGGCGCCGGACATCTCCTCCAGGGCCTTCACGTAACCCTGCGCGTTCTTCGGCAGGTCGGAGAAGGTCTGGGCCTTGGTGATGTCCTCGGACCAGCCGGGGAGGTACTCGTAGACGGGCTTCGCGTGGTGGAAGTCCGTCTGGTTGTACGGGAGTTCCTCGACGCGCTTGCCGTCGATCTCGTACGCCACGCAGACCGGGATCTGCTCCCAGCCGGTCAGGACGTCCAGCTTCGTGAGGAAGAAGTCCGTCAGGCCGTTCACCCGGGTCGCGTACCGCGCGATCGGCGCGTCGAACCAGCCGCAGCGGCGGTCACGGCCGGTGGTGACACCGCGCTCGCCACCGATGCGGCGCAGGTCCTCGCCGTCCTGGTCGAAGAGCTCGGTCGGGAACGGGCCCGCGCCGACACGCGTGGTGTACGCCTTCAGGATGCCGATGACGCGGCTGATCTTCGTCGGGCCGACGCCCGTACCCGTGCAGGCGCCGCCCGCGGTCGGGTTCGAGGAGGTGACGAAGGGGTACGTGCCGTGGTCCACGTCCAGGAGGGTGCCCTGGCCGCCCTCGAACAGGACGACCTTGTCCTGGTCGAGCGCGTCGTTGAGGATCAGCGTCGTGTCGGCGACGTACTGCTTGATGTTCTCGCCGTGCTCCAGGAGCTGCTCGACGATCTGGCCGACCTCGATGGCGCGGCGGTTGTAGAGCTTGGTGAGGAGCTGGTTCTTGACCTCGAGGGCCGCCTCGACCTTCTGCTCCAGGATCGACTGGTCGTAGAGGTCCTGGACGCGGATGCCGGTGCGGTTGATCTTGTCGGCGTACGTCGGGCCGATGCCGCGGCCGGTCGTGCCGATCTTGCGCTTGCCGAGGAAGCGTTCCGTCACCTTGTCGACGGTCACGTTGTACGGCGTGATGATGTGCGCGTTACCGCTGATCAGCAGCTTCGACGTGTCGACGCCGCGCTCGTTCAGACCGCTCAGCTCGGAGAGCAGGACCGACGGGTCGACGACGACTCCGTTGCCGATGACTGGCACGCAGTCCGGGGAGAGAATCCCGGAAGGGAGGAGATGCAGCGCGTACTTCTGGTCGCCTACGACGACCGTGTGGCCGGCATTGTTGCCGCCCTGGTATCGCACCACATAGTCCACGGAGCCACCGAGCAGGTCAGTGGCCTTTCCCTTGCCTTCGTCACCCCACTGAGCACCGAGCAGCACAAGTGCGGGCACAGGCGTACACCCCTTCCGGGCGGGGCATGTCCAAGGTCAGGGGCCGTAGCCGCCATATGGGTGTGCCTTGGATGCTGCCCCGGAATAGACGAAGCCCCTGGCGCAATAGCGCAAGGGGCTCTTGCACAAAGATGCTACCCGAGGACTCAGAAAAGGGGCGCACGTTGTCGGCTCGCGACCAGCTGCTAGTCGTCATCGACCCGGTCGCCCGGCGCACGGACGGTGAGTCGGTACGGATCGCGAAGGACGTGCTCGGCGCGGGCGCCTCCGTTCGCGTCTGCCTGCCCGAAGGCCCCGAGGACTTCGCGAAAGCCCTGGCCAGGAGGGGCGCGCGGCGTCCTGTGGTGATCGGTGACGACCGTGCTCTGGCGCGGGCCGTGGGGGTGCTCCACCGGGAGCGGGAGCTCGCGCGATGCGCACTCTCCGTAGTTCCGGTGGGTGCCTCGCAGACGCTCACGCGGGCGCTCGGAGTGCCCGCCGGGGCGGTCGCGGCGGCGCGAGCGGTGCTCGAAGGGTCCGAGCGGCGGCTGGATCTGCTCGTCGACGACCGGGACGGCGTGGTCCTCGGGGAGCTGCGCATCCCGCCGGTCGCCGCCTCCGCCACCGGGGGCATACCGATGGACGGCCACCCGTGGCTGCGGACCTGCCAGTCCTTCGTGCGCACGCTCGCCGCGCGGCCCTCGCGGGTCGCCTCGGCGCCGGGGCCCGCTCCGGCGCGGCTGCGGGTGGAGGCCGACGGGGTGGTCGTGGTGGACCTGGACCAGCCGGTCGAGCGGGTCGCGGTGAACCCCGCCGACGACGGTTTCGCGGAGGTGGAGGTGCGCCCCTCTTCGGTGGGCGCCGAGGCGTCGCCGCTGCGGGTGCGGGCCCGGACGGTCACGGTGTCGGGGGCGGATTTCCGCTACCGGGCGGACGCGGTGGTGGGCGGTCCGGTGCGTACGCGTACGTGGTCGGTGCGGGCCAGTGCCTGGGGCTTGACGCTGCCTCGCTGAGCGCGGCCACGATGTCCTGCTGGCCGGGTCCTACTTGTCGGGTCCTGCTGGCCAGGTACTACTTGCCGAACAGGCTCTCGCGGTGCACCCGCCAGCGTTCCAGCATCTCCGCCAGCTCGTGCTCGATGAACTCGAAGAAGGCGAGCGTCTCGGCCAGGCGGCGGCCCGCCGGGGTGTCGGCGCCCAGGCTGGCGACACCGTCGCTCAGGGCGTTCTCCCAGCGCTTGAGGATGCCGTCACGGTTGGCCAGCGCCTCGTACCACTGGTTGCTGTGCACCCGGAAGATGTCCCGGCGCGAGCCGGGCTCGCGCTCCCGGGACACCATGTGCTGCTGCGTGAGATAGCGGACCGCCCCCGAGACGGCCGCGGGGCTCACCTGGAGCCGCTCGCCGAGCTCCGCCGATGTCAGCGCGCCCGAGTCCGCGGCGAGGAGTGCCGCGAAGATCCTTGCGGGCATCCTCGGCATCCCGGCCTCGACCAGCTGCGCGGCGAACTGTTCGACGAAGCGGCCGACGAGCTCGCCGTCCCGGTCGCTCCCGTGCTCGCCGTCGTGCTCGCCGTCACGATCGCTCGGCAGCGGCGCTGACTCCTTGGGCATGTGCTGATCATCTCCCCTGTGCGGTACTCCGTCACCGAGTTTATACGCTTCCTTAACTTCACAAATTTGTGAAACCCGCGTACGTTCAGAAACATGACGAAGGCAATCACCGTCTCCGGACTGCACAAGTCGTTCGGCCGGACGCACGCGCTCGACGGCCTCGACCTCGATGTCGAGGCCGGTGAGGTGCACGGTTTCCTCGGCCCCAACGGCGCCGGGAAGTCCACGGCCATCCGCGTCCTGCTCGGCCTGCTCCGCGCCGACTCCGGCGCCGCGCAGCTCCTCGGCAAGGACCCGTGGAGCGACGCGGTCGAACTGCACCGGCGCGTGGCGTACGTCCCCGGCGACGTCACCCTGTGGCGCAACCTCTCCGGCGGCGAGGTCATCGATCTGTACGGGAAGCTGCGCGGCGGCCTCGACGGGGCCCGACGGGCGGATCTCGTCGAGCGGTTCGAACTCGACCCCACCAAGAAGGGCCGTACGTACTCCAAGGGCAACCGGCAGAAGGTCGCCCTCGTCGCCGCCTTCGCGTCCGACGTGGACCTGCTGATCCTCGACGAGCCCACCTCCGGGCTCGACCCGCTCATGGAGGAGGTCTTCCAGGCGTGCGTCGAGGAGGAGCGCGACAGGGGCCGCACCATCCTCCTGTCCTCGCACATCCTCAGCGAGGTGGAGACGCTGTGCGACCGCGTCAGCATCATCAGGAAGGGGCGGACCGTCGAGTCCGGCTCGCTCGCCGACCTGCGCCATCTGACCCGGACCAGCGTCACCGCCGAGCTCGCGGGGCCGCCGAACGGGCTGGCGCGGCTGCCCGGCGTCCATGACGTCGACGTGTCCGGACAGGGGGACGCGGGCGGGCATCGCGTCAAGCTCCAGGTCGACACCGACAAGCTGGACGCCGTGCTGCGTTCGCTCACCGAGTCCGGGGTCCGCTCGCTCCTCTCCACGCCGCCGACGCTGGAGGAGCTGTTCCTGCGGCACTACCAGGACGAGGCGGAGGCGGTCGCGCGATGACCGCCGTCACCGGAGCTCCGGGGTTCGTTCCCCGCCGCTCCCGTCAACTCGCGGGTACCGGCGCCCTGTTGAGGCTCGCTCTGCGCCGCGACCGCGTCATGATGCCCGTCTGGATCATCGTCGTCGCCGGCTTGGTCCTCGCGATGCCGGGGTCCCTGGAGAAGACCTACGCCACCGCCGCCGAGCGGGCCGACGCCATGCGGTCGATGAACGCCAACTCCTCGATGCGGGCGCTGTACTCGCCGGTGTTCGGGGACTCGATCGGCGCGTTGTCCGCCTGGCGCATCGGGGTCTACGCCGCGATCCTCGCCGCCGTGATGAGCCTGATCATCGTCGTACGGCACACACGCGAGGAGGAGGAGACCGGGCGCCAGGAGATGCTGTCCGCCGGGATGGTGGGTCGGCGGGCGCCCTTGAGCGCCGCGCTGCTCGCCGCCTTCACGGCGAACGCCGCCGTGGGGCTGCTCGTCGCGGGCGGGATGGCCGGGCAGGGCTCGGCCGGGGCCCTCGCGCTCGGGCTCGGCGTCGCGGGCACCGGCATGCTCTTCGCCACCATGGCGGCGATCGTCGCCCAGCTCACGGAGAGCGCGCGGCTCGCCAAGGGACTGACGTCCGGGGTGCTGGGGGCCGCGTACGTGCTGAAGGCCGCCGGTGACGCCGGGAGCGAGCGCGGGGAGTCCGTGCTGACCTGGCTCTCGCCCCTCGGCTGGACGGAGAATGTACGGGCCTACGCCGGTGAGCGGTGGTGGGTGCTGCTCCTGACCGCCTCCGCGATCGTGGCGCAGGGCGCGGTCGCGTACGGCCTGGCGGGGCGGCGTGACGTCGGCATGAGCTTCCTGCCTACCCGGCCGGGGCCCGCGAAGGGTGCGATCGGCACGGCGGGCGGGCTCGCGTGGCGGTTGCAGCGGGGCAGCGTGCTCGGCTGGACGCTCGGGTATCTGCTGGCCGGTGTCGTCTTCGGCGGGATGGTCGAGGGGGCGGCGGACATCGTCGGCGACAACCGGAACACGCGGGAGGTCATCGAGCGGATGGGCGGCCAGTCCGGCCTCACGGAAGCGTTCCTCGCCACGATGGTCGGCCTGCTCGGGATGGTCGCCTCGCTGTACGTCGTCGCCTGCGTCCTGCGGCTGCACGGCGAGGAGACGTCGCAGCGGGCGGAGCCGGTCCTCGCGGGGGCGGTGGGGCGGCTGCGGTGGGCCGGCGGTCATCTGGTGATCGCCTTCGGCGGTGCGGTGCTGCTGATGCTGGTGGGCGGGCTCGGGCTCTTCCTCGGGCACGGGAAGGATCTCGGGCCGATCCTGGGGGCGTGCCTGGTGCAGGTGGCGGCGGTGTGGGCGGTCGGCGGGCTCGCGGTGCTCCTTGTGGGGGCGTTCCCCCGGGCGGCGGTGGGTGCGTGGGGGGTGGCGGGGGTGTGCCTCGCGATCGGCTGGATCGGCCCCGCGCTGGACCTTCCGCAGGTGGCGCTGGACGTCTCCCCCTTCGGCCACCTCCCGAAGCTGCCGGGCTCCGCGATGTCCTGGGGGCCGGTGGCTGCACTCCTCGCCTCGGCGGCGCTCCTGCTGGCCACCGGCCTGACGGCTTTGCGCCGCAGAGACCTGCTGACCTGACCCCGGGGCTGCCGCCCCGTCGCCCCGTGTAGTACCTGCGACGGACCCTCAAGGACCCCTCCCTGGCGGGACGACCCCGCGGGTTTGTCCCCGTACCTTCGTAAGCGTGACCAATGCGACCAAGACCGCCACCAGCGGCAACCGCAGCCCGGAGTTCCGTATGGCCGCGGAGGCGCTCGGAGGACTTCGGCAGGACCTCTTCCGGGATGCCTTCGCCTACCGCCCGCTGCAGGCGATGCGTACGGACGGCCCGCTGACCCGGCGCCTGCCCTCCCGCATACGCCCGTACGCGCGCTGGACCCCGCACGCCGCGGTCGCCGCCGCGGCCTTCTTCACCGCCCTGCTCGGCTACGCGGACGAGCCCGTCGGCCTCGACTACGTGATCACCGGACTCGTACCGGCCGCCGCCATCCTCATGACCCTGCTCAGGCCCGTCGGCGCCTGGTGGCTCCTGCTCGCGGTCACGCCCTTCGCCGGCGCCCTCAGCGGCCCCTGGGGCGACTTCCCGTGGCCCCCGAGCGTCTTCTTCGCGCACCTCACCGTGATGACGGTCATCACCCTGCGGACCCGCCCCCGCACCGCCGCGTGGATGTGGGTGGGCACGGCGCTCTACGGCACCGCCGCCGAGGTCTTCCTCAGCCCGGGCTACGGCACGAACACCCCGCAGATGCTCTTCTTCTCCGCGCTCGCCCTCCTCGCCGCCTCCCTCGTGCACATCCGCCGCGAGGCCAGGCACGAGGTCAGCGTCCAGCGGACCGTCACCGAGATGGAGCGCGGCAGGCGCACGCTCCTCGAGGAGCGGACGACCATCGCGCGCGAACTGCACGACGTGGTCGCGCACCACATGTCCGTGGTCGCCATCCAGGCGGAGGCCGCCCCCTACCGCGTCGAGAACCCACCCCCGGAGCTGGAGCAGGCCTTCGTCACGATTCGCGAGAACGCCGTGGCCGCCCTGACGGAGCTGCGCCGCGTCCTCGGTGTCGTCCGCGCGGAGGACTACGAGGCGCCGGACGCCCCGCAGCCCACGCTGGCCGACCTGGACCGGCTCATCGCGAACGTCCGCGAGACCGGCCTCGACGTCGAGAAGATCGTCACCGGAGCCGTCCGCGAACTCCCGCAGGGCGTCGAGCTCTCCGCGTACCGCATCGTCCAGGAGGCGCTGAGCAACACCCTGCGCCACGCACCCGGCGCCACGGCCCGCGTCGAGGTCGGCTATGTGCTCGGCGGCCTCGGCCTGCGCGTCGTCAACGGGCCCGCGACCGGCCTGGTCAAGCCCTCGCCCGGCGCGGGCCACGGCCTGACCGGCATGCGTGAGCGTGTCACGATGCTGGACGGCGAGATGACGACCGCGGAGACGGCCGACGGGGGCTACGAGGTCACCGTCTTCCTCCCGGTCGCTCACACGCAGGAACCCACCGGAGGCCAGGAATGACGATCCGCGTACTGATCGCCGACGACCAGATGATGGTCCGTGAAGGCTTCTCGGTCCTGCTCAACGCGATGCCGGACTTCGAGGTCGTGGGCGAGGCCGTCAACGGCCGCGAGGCGGTCGACCGCGTCCGCGAGCTCAACCCGGACGTCGTCCTGATGGACATCCGCATGCCCGAGCTGAACGGCATCGAGGCCACCCGCGAGATCGTCGCGGCCGACGTGACGTCGAAGGTCCTCGTCCTCACCACGTTCGACCTCGACGAGTACGTCTACCAGGCGTTGCGGGCCGGGGCCTCCGGCTTTCTGCTCAAGGACGCCTCCGCGCGCCAACTGGCGGACGGCGTACGGGTGGTGGCCGCGGGCGAGGCCCTGCTCGCGCCCTCGGTGACGCGCCGCCTCATCACGGAGTTCTCCAAGCTGGGCGAGACGCCGCGCCTCTCGGCGACGGTGCAGGCGCAGCAGTACGGCGAGCTCACCGAGCGCGAGACGGAGGTGCTCGTCCTCATCGCGCAGGGCCTGTCCAACGGCGAGATCGCCTCACGTCTCGTCGTCGCCGAGTCGACGATCAAGACCCACGTGAGCCGCGTCCTGGTGAAACTGGGCCTGCGGGACCGCACCCAGGCCGCGGTGTTCGCGTACGAGGCAAGGCTGGTCACACCGGGCTGAGCGCCACTACCGTCCCTCCATGGACGCGCCCGAGCACCCCTTCGCCCCCTGGTCCCCGGAGTTCGTCGCCGACCCGTACCCCGCCTACGCGCACCTGCGGGCCACCGGACGCGCGCACTACTTCGAACCCACCGACCAGTGGCTCGTCCCGCACCACGCCGACGTGTCCGCGCTGCTGCGGGACCGGCGCCTCGGGCGCACCTATCTGCACCGCTTCACGCACGAGGAGTTCGGGCGGCAGGCCCCGCCGCCCGAGCACGAGCCGTTCCACGTCCTGAACGACAACGGCATGCTCGACCTGGAGGCCCCGACCCACACCCGCATCCGGCGCCTGGTGTCGAAGGCGTTCACCCCGCGCACGGTCGAGCAACTCAAGCCTTACGTGGAGGAATTGGCCGACCGGCTCGTACGGGATCTGGTGGACGACGGCGGCGGGGACCTCGCCGCCCGCGTCGCCGAGCCGCTGCCCGTCGCGGTGATCGCGCAGATGCTCGGCATCCCGGAGAGCGACCGGGACCAGCTGCGGCCCTGGTCGGCGGACATCTGCGGGATGTACGAGCTGAGCCCGTCCGACGAGACCGCGGACCGCGCGGTCAGGGCCTCCCTCGCATTCTCCGCGTACCTGCGCGAACTCATCGCCGTGCGCCGCGAGAAGCCGGGCGACGACCTGATCTCGGGGCTCATCGCCGCGCACGACGAGGGGGAGTCCCTCAGCGAGCAGGAGATGATCTCCACCTGCGTGCTGCTGCTCAACGCGGGGCACGAGGCGACGGTCAACGCCACCGTCAACGGCTGGTACGCGCTCTTCCGGAACCCCGGCCAGCTCGCCGCCCTGCGCGCGGACCCCGGGCGCCTGATCCCCACCGCCGTGGAGGAGCTGATGCGGTACGACACCCCGCTCCAGCTCTTCGAACGGTGGGTCCTGGACGACATCGAGATCGGCGGCACCGTGATCCCGCGCGGCAGCGAGGTCGCCCTCCTCTTCGGCTCCGCGAACCACGACCCCGCGGTGTTCACCGCCCCCGCCGAACTGGACCTGGCCCGCGCCGACAACCCGCACATCTCCTTCAGCGCGGGCATCCACTACTGCATCGGCGCACCCCTGGCCCGGATCGAACTCGCGGCGTCGCTGGGCGCGTTGCTGCGCCGGGCGCCCGGTCTGACGCTCGCCGCGGAGCCGGAACGCAAGCCGAACTTCGTGATCCGGGGACTACGGGAGCTCGTCGTCGAGGTGTGAGTCCGGCACCCTCAGAACGCCAGCTGGGCGATCTCCTCCGCCACCACCGCGCACGCGTCGGCCGCCGGGTCGATCAGCGGGAAGTGCCCGACCTCTTCGAGCAGCGTCACCCCGACGACCTCGCCCGCCTTGGCAGCCGCGTCCGCGTACGCCTCGGCGACGGCCTGCGGCACGACGATGTCGGTGCGCCCCTGGACGACGGTCGTGGCGATGCCGGTCGGCAGCAGGGCCGCCGGGTCGGCGTGCGGCAGCCGCTCCTCGAACCTGGCCTGTCCACCGAGGAGTTGCAGGGACGCGTCCGAGCAGACGCCGAGCTCCTGCGCCGCCCGCAGGTCGGCGATGGGCGCGAGGGCCACGACACCGCGGAAGGGCGCCGGACGCCCGATGCGCCACGGGGACCCCTCGGGCAGGACATGGCGTGCGGCGGCCCACAGGGCGAGGTGCCCGCCCGCGGAGTGGCCGGTGACGACGGTGCGGCGCGTGTCGGCGGACGGCAGATGCTCCCGTACGAGACCCGGCAGCGCGTCGAAGGCGGCGGCCACGTCGTCGAAGGTCTCGGGCCAGCGCCCCGCGACGGGCCCCTCGCCCTGGGCGGGGATCGAACTGCCGCGGCGGTACTCGACATTGGCCACGGCGAAACCGCGCCGCGCGAGGAAGTCCGCGAAGGGCGTGATGTGCAGACGGTCGTACGGGGCACGCCAGGCGCCGCCGTGCAGCACGACGACCAGTGGGGCCGGGGCACCGCCGCCGGTCCGGGGTTCGTAGAAGTCGATCACCTGGTCGGCGTGTTCGCCATACGCGGCGGTGGTGTCGGGAGTCACCGCTGGGTGCGAGAAGGCGGCGTCGGCCTCGGCGGCATCGCGGGCCACGGCGGCGTCGTCCGGCATGCGAGAACCTCTCTGCGGGGTGGGTGCCAGGAGCTGGGGCGGGGTGTTCGTTCGATCTTCCCAGCGGGGTGTCCGTGTGATCTTCCCCTACCCCGCCCCTGCCCGGTAACGGCTGCCGCCGTCAGCTCACGGAGTCGCCCAGCGTCGTCGCGAGCACCCGCGCCGCCCGCTCGACGTCGGCGAAGCCCACGTACAGCGGCGTGAAGCCGAACCGCAGCACGTCCGGCGCCCGGAAGTCGCCCACCACGCCCTGCTCGATGAGGCGCCGCATCACGTCACCGGCGTCGCGGCACCGCAGGGCGACCTGGCTGCCGCGCTCCGCGTGCGCCTCCGGGGTGAGCACCTCGACCCGCCCCTCGGGGACATAGGCCCGCACGCACTCGACGAAGAAGTCCGTCAGGGCGAGGGACTTGGCCCGCACCGCCTCGATGGACACCCCGTCCCAGACGTCGAGCGCCGCGTCCAGCGCCAGCATCGACAGGATGTCCGGCGTACCGACCCGCCCCCGCAGCGCACCGTCCGCCGCCTCGAACTCCGGCCGCATCCCGAAGGGCTCGGCGTGCGAGTTCCAGCCGGGCAGCGGGGAGTCGAAGCGGGCCTGCAGATCCGCCCGTACGTAGAGGTACGCGGGTGCGCCCGGCCCCCCGTTCAGGTACTTGTACGTGCACCCGACCGCGAGGTCGACGCCGTGCGCGTCGAGCCCGACGGGCAGCGCGCCCGCGGTGTGGCACAGGTCCCAGACCACGAGCGCACCCGCGTCGTGCACGGCCGCCGTCAGGCCCGGCAGATCGTGCAGCCGTCCCGTGCGGTAGTCGGCGTGATTGAGCAGGACCACGGCCGTGCGCGGGCCGAGGACCTCGCGCACCTCGCCCGGGGCGACCGGCACCAGACGGCAGCCCGTCATCCGTGCGGCGGACTCGGCGATGTACCCGTCCGTGGGGAAGGTCGTCGCGTCAACGACGATCTCGTCCCGCCCCTCGCCCGGGTCACCCACCATGCGTACGGCGGCCACCAGCGCCTTGAAGACGTTCACGCTCGTGGAGTCGCCGACGACGATCTGGCCGGGGGCGGCGCCCACGAGCGGGGCTATGCGGTCGCCGATGCACTCGGGGGCAGTCCACCAGCCGCTCTCGTCCCAGGAGCGGATGCGCAGCTGCCCCCACTGCCGGGAGATGACGTCGGCGAGCCGCTCCTGCACGTGTCCGGGCAGGGCGCCCAGCGAGTTTCCGTCCAGGTAGACGGTGTCGTCGAGGACGAACTCCTCGCGCTTCGCGCGGAGTTCATCGTCAGCGTCCCTTTTTGCCGCTTGCGCCTTGAGGTCGGCCTCAGACATGGCTCCTCGCAGTCCACAGTTCGGGGAACACGTTCTTCTGCGCGCGCTTCTCCAGCCAGGCGACGCCGGCCGAGCCGCCCGTGCCCGTCTTGGAGCCCATCGCGCGCCGGGTCGCCACCAGGTGGTCGTTGCGCCAGCGCCACACCAGCTCGGCGACATCGGTCAACACCTCGCCGAGGCGCGCCAGTTCATGGCTCTCGTCACCTGCGTAGAGGTCCGTCCACACCTTCTCGACCTCGGGCGACGGCTCGTACTTCTTCGTCAGGTCGCGCTGAAGCACGGCGTCCGGGACGGCGTGGCCGCGGCGGGCGAGCAGGGCGAGCACCTCGTCGTACAGGCTCGGCTCCTGGAGCGCCTTCTCCAGCTCCGCGTGGACGCGCGGCGCGCCCCGGTGCGGCACCAGCATGGACGCGGACTTGTCGCCGAGCAGGAACTCCATGCGGCGGTACATCGCGGACTGGAATCCGGACCCCTCGCCGAGCGCACCACGGTAGGAGTTGAACTGGGCGGGGGTGAGCTGCGCCAGCGGGCGCCAGGAGGCGTTCAGCGCCTCCAGCTCGCGCAGGCTGCGCTTGAGCGCGGCCACGGCGGTGGGGATGTCGTCGCGGCGCAGGGCGTGCGACGCGGTCTCCCACTCGTGCACGATGACCGTGAACCACAGCTCCATGACCTGGGTGGTGACCAGGAAGACCATCTCTCCGGGATCATCGGAGCGCAGGTGCTGGAGGTGCGTGAGGACGTCCGCCTGGACGTAGTCCTCGTACGGGGTGGTCCCTGCGAAGTCGAGGTTCGGGGTGTCCACGTCTTGGGACATCGCGATCTCCTTGATACGTACTCCGGGTAGCGGTCCGCCCCTGCCGTTACCGACACGGGGGCCCCGGTCCCCACCGGCATCCTCCGCAACATCCCACAAAACGGCAAGACCTGCCTGGTCACAGCGGCGTCCAGGCAGGTCGTACGCGTGCGGGGGCTAACCCAGGGTGTCCGCCGCCGTCTGCGAGGAGTCCCGCAGGAAGCCGGCGCAGCGCTCGTACTCCTCCTGCTCGCCGATCGACTGCGCGGCGCGCGCGAGGGCGTGCAGGGCCCGCAGGAAGCCGCGGTTCGGCTCGTGCTCCCACGGCACCGGGCCGTGGCCCTTCCAGCCGCTGCGGCGCAGCGAGTCGAGGCCGCGGTGGTAGCCGGTGCGGGCGTACGCGTACGACTCGACGACGCTGCCCCGCTCGAACGCCTCGTCGGCGAGCTGCGCCCAGGCGAGCGAGGAGGTGGGGTACTTCGCCGCGACGTCCGCGGGCGCCGCCCCGTTCGCGAGCAGCTCGCGCGGCTCCGGGTCGTCGGGCAGGTGGGTCGGGGGCGGTCCCCCGAGCAGATCCTTGTGAATGGCCATGGGTTCCAGTCTGCGGCATGGCGCGACGCGAAGGGCCCGGTACCCCCTCCTGGGAGGGAGTACCGGGCCCTTCGGCGAGAGCGGCCGGGCTTGCTTGCCGGGCCTACTTCAGCTTCGTGCCCGTGGAACGCAGGTTCGCGCACGCCTCGGTGACGCGCGTGGCCATGCCCGCCTCGGCGGCCTTGCCCCAGGTGCGGGGGTCGTACGTCTTCTTCGAGCCGACCTCGCCGTCGACCTTCAGGACGCCGTCGTAGTTCTTGAACATGTGGTCGGCGACGGGACGCGTGAAGGCGTACTGCGTGTCCGTGTCGAGGTTCATCTTCACGACGCCGTTCTCCAGGGCGGTCGCGATCTCCTCGGCGGTGGAGCCGGAGCCGCCGTGGAAGACGAAGTCGAACGGCTGCGAGCCCGCGGCCTTGCCGTACTTCGCGGCGACGCCCTCCTGGAGGTCCTTGAGGAGCTCCGGGCGCAGGACGACGTTGCCCGGCTTGTAGACGCCGTGGACGTTGCCGAAGGACGCGGCGAGGAGGTAGCGCCCCTTCTCGCCGAGGCCGAGGGCCTCCGCCGTACGCAGCGCGTCGTCGACCGTCGTGTACAGCTCGTCGTTGATCTCGTGCGTGACGCCGTCCTCCTCGCCACCGGTCGGGGTGATCTCTACCTCGAGGATGATCTTCGCGGCGGCGGCCTTCGCGAGCAGCTCCTGGCCGATGGCCAGGTTGTCGGCGAGGGTCTCGGCGGAGCCGTCCCACATGTGCGACTGGAAGAGCGGGTCACGGCCGGCCTTGACGCGCTCGGCGGAGACGTCGAGCAGCGGACGGACGTACGTGTCCAGCTTGTCCTTGGGGCAGTGGTCGGTGTGCAGCGCGACGGTGATGTCGTACTTCGCGGCGACGATGTGCGCGAACTCGGCGAGGGCCACGGCGCCCGTCACCATGTCCTTGTTGTGCTGGCCGCCCAGGAACTCCGCACCACCGGTGGAGATCTGGATGATGCCGTCGCTCTCGGCCTCCGCGAAACCACGCAGGGCGGCGTGCAGCGTCTGCGAGGAGGTCACGTTGATGGCCGGGTAGGCGAACTTGCCTGCCTTCGCCCGGTCCAGCATCTCGGCGTAGACCTCGGGGGTTGCGATGGGCATGTGTCCGCTCCTTGTGATGTGCGGGTGTGTGCTTGGCCCTGACCTAAGGGGGCGACGTCATCGTCGCCCCCATCTTTCCAGATCCGCCGGTCGGCTCAGGCCGAACGTGGGTCCTCAGTCGCTGAGGCCGAGGTCGTCCTTGGAGTACGCGAAGAGGTACGGCACCCCGGCGCCGTCGGTGATCTTCTCGCCGGCGCCGGTGGCGCGGTCCACGATGGTCGCGACGCCCACGACCTCGGCGCCCGCCTCACGCACGGCCTCGACGGCGGTGAGCGGGGAGCCACCGGTGGTGGAGGTGTCCTCGACGACGAGTACGCGGCGCCCCTTGATGTCGGGCCCTTCGACCCTCCGCTGCATGCCGTGCGCCTTGGCGGCCTTGCGCACGACGAAGGCGTCCAGGCGCTTGCCGCGGGCGGCGGAGGCGTGCAGCATCGCGCCCGCGACGGGGTCGGCGCCCATGGTGAGGCCGCCCACGGCGTCGAAGTCCAGGTCGGCGGTGAGGTCGAGAAGCACCTGGCCGACCAGGGGCGCTGCCTCGCCGTCGAGGGTGATGCGGCGCAGGTCGATGTAGTAATCGGCCTCGAGACCCGAGGAGAGGGTCACCTTGCCGTGCACCACGGCCTTGTCCTTGATCTGCTGCAGCAGCGCGCCACGTACGTCGTCAGTCATGCCTGCCAGCTTAAAGCCGCGTACAGCGGCTCAGAGCCGCGTCCAGGTCCAGGTCGTCGACGCCTCCAGGGGCTCGATGGGGGTGACGAGGCGGGGCAGGGCGTTGAGCCCGTTGGGCGGGCCGGTCTGCGGCTCCACGCACACGGCGGCCTCCTGCTCGTCGTACACCACGACCCACTGCTCACGGCTCTTCACGGTGAGCGCGAGCTGCTCCGGCCAGGTCAGGGTGACGTCGACGCCGTCGGGCATCCCGAAGCAGTCGTCCCAGGGGCTGGGGAGGGGCGCGATGCGGTTGCCGGTGGGGAGGTGATCGTCACCGCGCTCTTCCTGCCAGGCGGGGGTGAAGTCGATCTGCACGTCCTCGCCCTCTCCCCCGAGGCTCCGGTTGAACCAGGGGTGCCAGCCCACCTGGGCGGGGAAGGAGTCGCCGTACGTCTCAATGCCGAGCGTGAGGGTGAGGGAGTCCTCGGTGAGGGCGACGATCTGCGTGACGCGGCCTTCGTAGGGCCAGGGGTCGGTCAGGTCGTACGTGAACACGGCCTCGCTCTTGCCCGCGCGGGCCGTGCGCCAGGCGGCGTCCCTCGCGAAGCCGTGGATGGCGTGGGGCGGGGAGTTGAGGGGCATCTGGTGGGCCGTGCCGCCGTTGCGGAACTTTCCCTCACGGATGCGGCCGGCCCAGGGGGCCATGGGGAAGCAGCCGTAGCGCGCCCCTTGCCTCAGCAGTTCCCTGCCGCCGAGCTTGAGGCTCCCCACTCGGCAGCCGTTGCCCGGCTGCACGACGACTTCCGCGTCACCCGCGGTCAGTGTCACGTCTTCTTCGCTACTCACGGGGTGAGCCTACGGTTTCAGCCCGTCCGGCGTTTGAGGACGAACTCGGCGAAGCCGGTGATCAACGGCAACCAAGGCCCCCGCGCCAGAGCGGGTTTTCGGGAAGGGGCGGGGTTGGGGATAAAGAATCAGCGCCTGCGCCGAAGCACGCGCCCCGCGACAATCGCCGAGGCCAGCACCACCGCAGCCGCAGGCGCCGCCCACCGCAGCGTGGCGGAACTGGACAGCGACTCGGCCGCCGGAGCGGGCGCGTACCGCCCACGCGGGGGCGCGTGATCGACCTCCTCGGCACTCCGCCCGATCATCGTCCGCCGCGCATGCGCCGCCTCCGCGGGCGGCACCAGAATCTCCTCGACGCCGTCCTCGCCGTCCTCGTCCTCCGCGTCGAACGACGACGGCGGCACATCCGTCTCGAAGACGGAGGCCACCTCGACGGACTCGGGTTCGGACTCGGCCGCCGCAGGCGCCGGCTCAGGCTCCGACTCCGGCTCACCCGCCCGCCCCAGCCCCTCCGCGAACCGCTCCAGGAGCCTCCGCACCGCCCCCTCCACAGCCTGTGGAGAAGCCTCCGTGACGCGCCCCTCTCCGGCGCCCGTCCCGGCGAAGACCAGCCGGGTCCCGGCGCCGCCCTCCTCCTCGGCGGATTCGAGCCGCACCGTCAGCGAGAGCTTCACGGTGCCGCCGCCCCGCACCTCCACGCCCTCGCCCTCGATCGCGAAGGAACCGTCGCCGCGCGAAGCGACCCGCGCCGCGCCCCGGTACGTGATCGTGTGCCCGCCGACCCGCACCTTGAGCCGGCCGGAGAGCGGCGACGCGGATTCATCGGCGTCGCGCTGCAGTCCGGGCACCGCCCCGGCGACCTGCTCGGGATCGCTCAGCACCTGCTGAAGGCGGTCGACGGCAACCGGAACGAACACCTCATGCTCCATGGCAGTCGAGCCTACCCACGTGGCCGAGAACATGTACGTCAGTTCGTCAGTTCGCGTACCGCGGGTGCACCAGTGTGGAGGGGGGCAGACCCCGCATCCGCGTCCGTTCGGCGGACTCCACGCTCACCCGCAGCAGCGCCGCCGTCCCGGGCGGCGGCGCCGCGAGGGGCGGGCGGGACCTGGCCGCCAGGACGAAGCCCCAGTCGCGGGGCGCGGACGCGCCGTCCGGCTCCGGTTCGGGGCCCGCCGCGAATCCGGAGAGCCTGCCGTCCACGCGATACGGCGCGGTGCGCAGCCCGGCCGCCCGGAGCGTGGCCTCCACTGTCCAAAAGACGTGGGGCCGGTCGGCCATCGGCCCGGCGTGCACGGCGAGGCGACCGCCGTCGGCCAGGGCCTGCGACGCCAGGCCGTAGAACTCCTGGGAGTAGAACTTGGCGCTCGCGGTGATGCCGGGGTCGGGCAGATCGGAGATCACCACGTCGTACGTACGAGGGGGTGAGCGCAGCCAGTGGAACGCGTCGGCGTGCACCACCCGCACCCGGGGGTCGCGGTACACGTGTTCGTTCAGCTCGCTCAGCGCCGGGTCCCGGCGGGCCAGCCGCACGACCCCCGGATCGAGTTCGACGACGTCCACCCGCCGCACCCCGGGATGCCGCAGCACCTCGCGCGCCGCGAGGCCGTCGCCGCCGCCGAGCACCAGCACGCGCGCGTGCCGACCGGTCATCGCGGGGCCGACGAGCGCCCGGTGGTAACGGTGCTCGTCCCGGCCGCTGACCCGCAGGCGCCCGTCGAGGTAGAGATCCAGAGAATCGTGCCTGCCGCCGGTCAGGACGACTTCCTGGACGTCGGTCTGCACCGCGACCCGGACGTCCTTGCCGTAGACCGCCCGGCGGGCCGCCGCCTCGAAGTCGCCGACGAGGACGGCGGCGGAGGCGAGCAGGCCGAGAACCGTGACGTTCGCGACGAGGAGGACCCAGCGGCCGCGCGCGCTCAGGTCGCGCCGGAACAGGCCGAACACGAGCGCGCTTCCCGCGATCACGTTGACCGCGCCGGTGATCAGCGCGCCGGTCAACTGGCCGAGCAGGGGGAGCATGAGGAAGGGGAAGGCGAGCCCGCCCACCAGCGCGCCCACATAGTCCGCGGCGAAGAGGTCGGACACGGCGCCGCTGGGGTCCTGCCGTCTGATCCGCTGCATGAGCACCATGAGCAGCGGCACTTCGGCGCCGATGAGCAGACCGATGGCGAGCGAGAAGGCGACGAGGAGATACCGCGAGCCGCCCGCCCAGACCTCGCCCTGATCGCCGGTCCAGGCGAACGCCGCGTACAACGCCATCGCGCTCAGTCCGCCGACCAGCGCGAGCGCCGCCTCGACCAGGCCGAACCCGGCGGCGGCCCGGCACCGCAGGCGCTTGGCGAGCAGCGAGCCGATGCCCATGGCGAAGACCATCACCGACAGGACCACCGACGCCTGGGTGACCGAGTCACCGATCAAGTACGAGGCGAGGGCGACGAGTTCGAGTTCGTACACCAGACCGCAGGCCGCGCAGATGAAGACGCCCACCAGGACGAAGAACCGTCCCGTCCTGGGCGTCACCGGTAAATCCGTTGACGGCTCGATCATCTTGGGAACGCTACGTCACCGGACTCGCACACCTGGTCACCCACAAGGGTGCATCTCGGCGTCAGAGGTGTATATGGGGCGCGACCGTCAGAGCACTGCCGGCATGCGCACACCCAAGCGGGTGCGGGTCGCCACGAGTTGCCCGTCCTGCGGGTAGGCGTGCCAGGTGCGCCATTGCACCGCGCCTTCGTGCCGCTGCGCCAGCATGGCCGTGAACGCGTGCGGGCTGCCGGGGAAGACCCCGGCGAGACCGTGCGGATGCTCGGCCACCAGGGCGAGTAATTCCTGTGCGCGGCCCGCGAACTGGCCGCGCGAGAGGGTCTCGACGCGCGCCGCGAATTCGTACTCCCACTCACCGAGGCGCTTGGAGACACCGAGCGGGAGCGGCGTACTGCTGCCGGGGATGCAGGCGACGGTCTCGGAACAGGTGCCCTGTTCCTCTTCGAGGAGCACTTGGTGCGAGGCCCCGAGGAGCCTCAACTCCATTTTCGCGTCGGCAAGCTCCAGTTCGAGTGTGGCCAGCGCGGGCAGCGGCTCGCGCCCAAGGGTCCAGGCGAGGTCCGCGGCGCACGTGTCGGTATAGACAGTCTTCAGGGTCGTGAGCATGGGTCGGCTCCGCTAACACGCAATGGAGGGAGTGCCGGCGCACCCGGTCGGAGAACGGGTGGTCGGAATGCCGGCTCGTGCCCACGCGAACGTCCCTGGTGTCCAAGTCGTCCGTTCGAGGGCGGTGCTGACGGTTAAGAGGGAATCATGGACTGCTGCCCTGCCACAGCGCTTTTACCCAACTTCGGAGGGTTTCCACCCCCGCGGGGGCTGCACAGTTCAACTGTTCAATGGGTCAACGACGAAGTGCCCGGCAGGAGTTGTCTCCCGCCGGACACTTCAACAGATGGACGGACCAGCTGCCCCGTGTCAGCTGCCTCCGCCACCGCCACAACCGCCGCCGCCGCCACACGAAGAGCTGCTGCCGCAGGACGAACCGCCGCCACAGGAGCTGCCACCGCTGTCACCGCCACCGGCCCACCAACCGCCGCTGGAGCCCGACGAGCCCGACGACCCGGAGTACGTGCCGCTGCTGCTCCCCCGGCCGGCATACACCGCGAGTGCGATAACCAGGACCACCGCGACAAACACGAAGACCAAGATCATGACCTTCACGCCCCTTTCGTTCCCCCGAAGCAGGCCCCCCGTGGGTCCGCCTTTTCTGTACCGCTCGTGCATGTTGTTCTCGTGTGAAAGGGGAATGCCCTCGCGTAACCCGGCCCAAAGCAGAGTTGAGCGAATCCAGAGGTTCGGCGCAGGATGGCGGCCATGACCTCCACATCCGGGAGCGGGCGCCCGCTGCTCAATCGCCGCCTCGCCGAGTTCGGGACCACGATTTTCGCCGAGATGTCCGCGCTGGCGGTGAAAACGGGGGCCATCAACCTCGGCCAGGGCTTCCCCGACACGGACGGCCCCGAGGAGATCCGCGAGGCCGCGGTCCGCGCCCTGCGCGACGGCCGCGGCAACCAGTACCCGCCGGGCCCCGGCGTCCCCGAGCTCCGCGCGGCGGTCGTCGCGCACCAGCAGCGCAGGTACGGCCTCGCGTACGACCCCGACCGCGAGGTCCTGGTCACGGCGGGCGCCACCGAGGCGATCGCCGCGTCCCTGCTCGCCCTGGTCGAGCCCGGCGACGAGGTCATCGCCCTGGAGCCGTACTACGACTCGTACGCGGCGTCGATCGCCCTGGCCGGCGGCAGGCGGGTCCCTGTGACGCTGCGCCCGGACGCGGCAGCGGGCCGCTTCCGCCTCGACCTGGACGAGCTGCGGGACGCGATCACGCCCCACACCCGGCTGCTGCTCCTGAACACCCCGCACAACCCGACCGGCACGGTCCTGACCCGCGCCGAGCTGGCCGAGATCGCGCGGCTCGCGGTGGAACGCGACCTGCTCGTGGTCACCGACGAGGTCTACGAACACCTGGTCTTCGACGACGGCGAGGGCACCGAGCACATCCCCCTCGCCTCCTTCCCCGGCATGCGCGAGCGGACGGTGACGATCGGCTCGGCCGGCAAGACGTTCTCGTACACCGGCTGGAAGGTCGGCTGGATCACTTCCTCGCCGGAGCTCGTGACGGCGGTCCGCTCGGCGAAGCAGTTCCTCACCTACGTGTCGGCGGGCCCCTTCCAGTACGCCATCGCGGAGGCCCTTGCCCTGCCCGACTCGTACTTCACGGACTTCCGCGCGGACATGCTGGCCAAGCGCGATCTGCTGGCGGCGGGGCTCGCGGACGCGGGCTTCGCCGTCTTCCGCCCGGCCGGCACCTACTTCATCACCACCGACATCCGCCCCCTCGGCGAGAGCGACGGCTTCTCCTTCTGCCGTTCACTTCCGGAGCGCTGCGGGGTGGTCGCGATCCCCAACGCGGTCTTCTACGACCACCGCGAACAAGGCGCACCCTTTGTCCGCTTCGCGTTCTGCAAGCGCACAGGCGTTCTGGAGGAGGCGGCCTCCCGGCTCAAGACGCTGGCCGCCTGACAGCCGGAGACGTGGTCGGCCAGGACACCGGTGACCGGTGCCGCCGGGGCCGGCGACAGCACCCCCGGATCATCAACGACAGGGGCAAGGAGTCATACCGGCCCCGAAGGCCACGAGCCCGAACCGGGCTCTATGACGGGAGTAATGGGCAGGCGGTGTTGCCCGGTCAGCGGCGCCGCTTGCGGCCGCTCTTGCCTGAGGAGCGCCGCGCCTTCCGGGCGCGGGCGACGCGGGCGCCGTGGGTACCCAGTGCCCGTGCCGCCAGCCGCCTGAGCTCGTCGAGTCCGGCCCGGTCCGGGTGCGCGGAGTCCAACGCGGCGGCAACCGCGTCCCTGGCCCGGGAGCCCTGGGCGCGCAGCGCCTCCTCGGCGCCGTCCCCGCCGCCCGCCAACTCCACGAGCTGAAGCAGGCTCTCGGCGAGCACCAGCAGAGACTCTGCGTCGGTCATGTCCTGTGGGGACAGCAACTCACGGTGCGCCAGCGCGTTCAGCGCCAGCGGCGCCAGCTGTGTGTCCCGCCGCAGCGTGCGCAGCAGCCGCTCGCCCTCACCGTCCGGCAGCGCCGCCGGCAGCACGTCGAGCATCGCCTGCGCACGCGTGCGGAAGGTCATGGTCCTTACGGCGTCGGTCAGTTGCCGCAGGGCACCTTCCCGCTCGCCGCGTGCTGTGATCCAGCCGGCCAGCTCCGTGCGGGCGGCGTCCGGGTCGTAGTCCTCGGCCAGGACCCCCAGCAGGCCGGCCGCCGGCGCCTGGGTCAGTTCACCGACCAACGGTGCGTCCCGGCCGGCCGCCAGCAACCGCTGTCGTACGGCCCGGGTACCGAGCTCGGTGAGACGGATGAGTTCGACCGGTCCGGCGGTCATCTCCTCTCGCCGGGCATCGGCACGCTCCCGCGCCGCCAGGTCCGTTGCCGCCCCGGCGACGCCCAGCAGCTCCGCGAGCTCGGGCGGCATGTCCGCGAGCATCTCGGGACCGGCATCGGAGAGGTCGACGTCGAGGAACACCGGATCGGCCATCCCACGGGCACGCTCGATCGCGCCCAGGTCGTCCAGCAGGTCGAGCACCGCGTGCAGGTCCCGGTCGGCGTGCTCGAACCACGTCCGGTGCTGAAGGTCCGACCCGGCGTCGAGCTGGAAGGAGCTCCGATAGGCCAGGTGTACGGTGTCGCGCAGCCGCGGCCAGGGCATCGGGTACGGCAGGCTGTAGAGCGTGTTCAGCACGTCGTCCAGGATGTCCTCGTAGACGTCGAAGAGCATCGACTCGATGTGCCAGCCGCTGCGTGCCCCGATCAGGGCCTGCCGCAGCTCGAAGCACGCGTCGAAGGCGCGCAGCCACAGCCTGAGCGGGTCGGCCAGCACCGGCCGGGCCTTGGCCACCGCGTACAGACGCCCCTTGACCACCCGGACCAGCCGTGCCTTCTTCGCCCACTCCACCAGCAGTCCCAGCCGGGGCAGGTCGGCAGAGGAGCGCACCCCCTCGGCCTTGTCGCCGGTACCGAGTACGTCCACCAGCTCGCGGGCCTCCGCCAGCCGCAGCCGTCCCGTCGCCGTCACCGGGCGGCCGCCCTGCCCCGCCCATTCGGCGAGTCCGCGCAACTGCGCGACGGCCGTCGACGCCTCGGCCCGTCGGCGCAGTTCGTCGTCCGGGGGAAGCATCACGGGCAACTGAGGCTCGGCCCGGGCCACGCCGGACAGCGCGCGGCCGGTCAGCCGCCCTTCCATGATCGCGGCGAGAGCCTGCTGGTCGTAGACGACCTCCCCGCGCTGCGCCCGGTCCGCGAAGCGCTGGAACGCGGCCCCGTCCTGGACGTCCACGCCCTGCTCGGCGGCCGTCATCGCCCAGAACTTCGCCAATCCCCAACGCGTACGGTCCGTCATAGCCGCGAGATGCTGTTCCGCGACCCTGTCGACCGCGGCAAGGGAATCCTGGAGTGAGGGGCCGCGCGGGTCCGCCAACTGCGCGGTGTGCAGATAGCGCAGTAGCGTGCGCAGTGTGCCCGGGGCGTCGGCGCGTTCCTGCCCGGGAAGCTCGGTGACCTGCTGGGGAAGCCAGGAAAGCAGTAGCTCCTCCACATGGCCCGACTCCCACAGCCCCAGTCGGCCGTCGGCAGTCGCCAGGTGCCGGTAGTCCAGCGCCGCCTCGGCCATGTACCCGTCCACCGGCAGACCCTGCTCCCCGGCCCACCGAACCAGGCGATCGACCAGCAGCCCACGCGCCGCCTCGAACTCCTCCTCGGCCTCGGGCTCGAACCGCATCCGCATGAAAACCTCGTCCGCCTGTCTGCAGCAGTCGTTGCCGTGCCACGCTACCGCCGAACCGTTGCCGGCAAAATCGGACTTCGGAGCGGCAGTCGCGGCAGCATCCGGGTTCCGGCGCGCGGAACGCCCGCTCGCAGCCCTCGACCGGACCCTCACGGACAAGGGCCCGGTGAGTCCGTAAGGCGGGCTGCGGCCAGGAGTCGGCTGCCTCAGTGACGGTCGTGCCCGGCCTTCAACTCGCCTATGAAATAGGCCCACGAGCCGGCTTCGAAGCACAGTGCGGGGCCGTGCGGGGTCTTGCTGTCACGGACCGGGACGATGCCCCGGAATCCGTCGGCCACCTCTACGCAGTTGCCGCCTTCCTGATTGCTGTAGCTGCTCTTGCGCCAAGCGGCGCCGTTCAGATCGGGACGGGACCTTCGCTGCACGGTGGTTGTCCTCCATCACGGATCGGATCATGTCCAGAGACATGAGCGGGGGCAGAGCTGCCGCCCGCACACGATCGTAGGACAGCGAAAAGCGTCTGATCTCGTCCGGATCCTCGATGAGTTGGCCGTAGTGCGCTCCTTCTGTGTAGGCGCCCTCCGAGTCGTCCGGCATGGTGAGCACCGTGAGCGAGCCGCCCATGACTTCGTGCTCGCCCTGGTCGAACGGCAGTACCTGCACGGTGATGTGCGGCTCCGCCGCTGCGTCGACCAACCGCGCCAACTGCGCACGCATCACCTCGAGGCCGCCGACCGGTCGCCTGAGTACCGCCTCGTCGAGAACTACCCACAGTTCAGGTCGATCCGGCGAAGTAAGCCGCCCCTGCCGCCCCATGCGAAGCCTGACTCGTTCCTCCAACTGCTCTGTAGTGCCGAGCGTTCGGCCGACTCGCAGCACAGCCCGCGCATAGTCCTCCGTCTGCAACAGACCCGGCACCACATGAGCCGCGTACTCACGGATCGTCACCGCCCGCTCCGAGTACTCCATGAACCTCCGTGACCAGTCCGGAAACGCCTCCCGGTACACGTAGGGCCACAGCTCCACCAGCAAGTCGTCCGCGACGAGAGCGGCATCCAGCGCACGCGCCAGTTCCAGCGTCGGTTTCGCTCCGGATGCCCGCTCGATCTGCGTGATCCGCGTGCTCACCACGTGTGTCATGGCGCCGAGTTCGGCCTGGGTCAGTCCGGCCGCCGTGCGGAGCTTGCGCACCCGCGTACCGAACAGCGCCGCCATCGACGTACTGGGGTCAATTCCGTTGGCCAAAGCGTCACTTCCGTCCTTACGGCCTGAAAAGTAAGGCTGTGTCACCTGTCGAGCGTAGGGCGACCGGACGACTCTTGGACACGGAACGTGACGAAGCGCGTACGTCACGGGATGACCCGGCTCGACAGCGAAGGACGGACAAGCCGTGCTGACAGGAACGATCACCCCGGAAGACGAGCCCTTCGCGCTCGCCCAGCAGTTCACGTCCTCTCCACGAGGCGCGAGGCTCGCCCGGCGTCTCGCCGTCCGGCGTATGGAGGAGTGGGGCTACCCACCCGCGTCCGACGCGTCATGCACGGTCGCCCTCGTCGTCGGTGAGCTCGCGGCGAACGCCGTACAGCACGGGCGGGCTCCCGGACGTGGCTTCGGCCTCCGGCTCGACCTCGAAGCGGCTGCGGGCGTCGTGCGCGTCGAGGTCGCGGACGCCGCCTCCGAGAAGCTGCCGCTCACGGCCTCTCCCTTGTCGTGCTCCGAGGGGGAGTCCGGTCGGGGGTTGCTCATGGTGGACGTCCTGGCCGTGCGATGGGGGACGGCGCCACGCCGGCCCCTCGGCAAGACGGTGTGGGCGGAGGTGCCCGTCCCGGTCACGAGCCCCGGCACCGGCACCGAGACATGACGAGAGCCCGGTCGGACCACCCGTGGTGGGCGTCCGGCCGGGCCCTCGTCGCGACGTGGCTCAGGCCTGGTCGTCGCCGGGCTTCTCTTCACCCTCGGTGCCGTCGACCTCGGCCTCCAGGCCGAGCTGCTCGACCAGCCAGCGGTCGAACTCGATCGCGGCGCGCACCCAGCTCACCGTGGACGACACGAAGTGCTCCAGCGCGACGCCCGTGCCGATCAGCATCTGGGCCTCGCCGATGAGGCGGACGGTGCCGTCGTCGTGGGTGTGCGTGTAGACCTTCGGCCACAGGGTGCGGCGGTTCCAGTCGTCGATGGCCTCGAGGATCTGGGCCTTCTCCTCGATGCCGTGCGCGCGGTCGTAGAACGTCCGCACCGAGAAGACCTGCTGGTCGTCCTCGCCACGGAACATGAAGTACGTGCGGAACTCCTCCCACGGCGCCGCGAGGTCACCCTCTTCGTCGACGACGTGCTTGAGCTCCATCTGGTCCAGGAGCTGCTTGACCAGGTCCTGGTCGGGGACAACGGGGCCCGCCGGTCCATCGCCCTGCTGCGGTTCGGGCTGTCCCCCGAAATTCGGAATCGAGGACGGGTCGATGCTCACGTGCTTAGTCCCTTCGTACGGATTCCGCCATCCTGCCCCATGTCGGGCGGGGGCCCGCAACCCCCGCCCCAGATGTGACCGGGTTATGCCGTCTCGGCCGTCGCCGGACCGACGATCAGACCGTCCTCGAAGGTGTCCACGCGGACCGTGTCCCCGTCCTTGACCTCGCCCGCGAGGATCTCCTTGGCGAGCCGGTCGCCGATGGACGTCTGGATGAGACGCCGCAGCGGCCGCGCGCCGTACGCCGGGTCGTTGCCCTCGTCCGCCAGCCAGGCCAGCGCGTCGGGCGAGACCTCCAGGGTGAGCCGCCGCTCCGCGAGCCGGGCCGCGAGGCGGTCGATCTGGAGCTGGGCGATGTGCGCGAGCTCGTCCTTGCCGAGCGCGGTGAAGACGACGAGGTCGTCGAGCCGGTTCAGGAACTCCGGCTTGAAAGAGGCACGTACGACTTCCAGGACCTGCTGCTTCTTCTCCTCCTCGGAGGTCAGCGGCTCGACCAGGTACTGGCTGCCGAGGTTGGAGGTCAGGACCAGGATGGTGTTGCGGAAGTCCACCGTCCGCCCCTGCCCGTCGGTGAGCCGTCCGTCGTCGAGGACCTGGAGCAGGACGTCGAAGACCTCCGGGTGCGCCTTCTCCACCTCGTCGAGCAGCACGACGCTGTACGGGCGCCTGCGCACCGCCTCGGTGAGCTGGCCGCCCTCCTCGTAGCCGACGTACCCGGGCGGGGCGCCGACCAGCCTGGCCACGCTGTGCTTCTCGCCGTACTCGCTCATGTCGATGCGGACCATGGCGCGCTCGTCGTCGAAGAGGAAGTCCGCGAGGGCCTTGGCCAGCTCGGTCTTGCCGACACCGGTCGGGCCGAGGAAGAGGAAGGAGCCGGTGGGGCGGTCGGGGTCGGCGATCCCGGCCCGGGTGCGGCGCACGGCGTCGGACACCGCGCGCACGGCCTCGGTCTGGCCGATGAGCCGCTTGCCGAGCTCGTCCTCCATGCGGAGCAGCTTCTGCGTCTCGCCCTCGAGAAGCCGTCCGGCCGGGATGCCCGTCCAGGCGCCGACAACGTCGGCGATGTCGTCGGGGCCGACCTCCTCCTTGACCATGGTGTCCTTGGAGACCTCCTCCTCGGCCTCGGAGGCGACCTCCAGGTCGTGTTCGAGGGTGGGGATCTCGCCGTAGAGCAGCTTGCTCGCGGTGTCGAAGTCGCCGTCGCGCTGGGCGCGTTCGGCCTGGCCGCGCAGCTCGTCGAGCTTCTCCTTCAGCTCACCGACGCGGTTGAGGGACTGCTTCTCCTTGTCCCAGCGCGCGTTGAGCCCGCGCAGCTCCTCCTCCTTGTCGGCGAGGTCGCGCCGCAGCCTTTCGAGGCGCTCCTTGCTCGCGGGGTCGGTCTCCTTGCTGAGCGCGAGCTCCTCCATCTTCAACCGGTCGACGGAACGCTGCAGTTCGTCGATCTCCAGGGGGGAGGAGTCGATCTCCATGCGCAGCCGGCTCGCGGCCTCGTCGACGAGGTCGATGGCCTTGTCGGGCAGGAAGCGCGAGGTGATGTACCGGTCGGAGAGCGCGGCAGCGGCCACGAGGGCGCTGTCGGCGATCTGGACCTTGTGATGGGCCTCGTAGCGCCCCTTGAGGCCACGGAGGATCGCGATGGAGTCCTCGACGGTGGGCTCGTCCACGAGCACCTGCTGGAAGCGGCGCTCCAGGGCGGGGTCCTTCTCGATCCGCTCGCGGTATTCGTCGAGGGTGGTGGCGCCGACCATCCGCAGCTCGCCGCGGGCGAGCATGGGCTTGAGCATGTTGCCGGCGTCCATGGCGGAGTCACCACCGGCTCCGGCACCCACCACGGTGTGCAGCTCGTCGATGAAGGTGATGATCTGCCCGTCGCTCTCCTTGATCTCGGAGAGGACGGTCTTGAGCCGCTCCTCGAACTCACCGCGGTACTTCGCGCCCGCGACCATGGCGCCCAGGTCGAGGGAGACGAGGCGCTTGTTCTTCAGCGACTCGGGGACGTCGCCCTTCACGATGCGCTGGGCGAGCCCTTCGACGACGGCGGTCTTGCCGACACCGGGTTCGCCGATGAGGACGGGGTTGTTCTTCGTGCGCCGGGACAGGACCTGCACCACACGCCGGATCTCCTGATCACGGCCGATGACGGGGTCGAGCTTTCCCTCCCTGGCGGCGGCGGTGAAGTCGGTGCCGAACTTCTCCAGGGCCTTGTACTGACCCTCCGGGTCCGGTGTGGTCACCCGACGTCCTCCCCTTGCCTTCTCGAACGCGTCGAGCAGTTTCTTGGCGGTGGCCCCGTGCTTGCCCAGGACCTCGGCGGCGGAGCCGCCCTTGGCGGCGATGCCGATCAGCAGATGTTCGGTGGAGAGGTAATCATCGCCCAGCTCCTTCGCCCGCTGTGAGGCGTCGGCGATGACCGCGAGCAGGTCGCGGTTGGGCTGCGGCGGTGCGACGGTCGATCCCGTGACGCTGGGCAGGCCGCTCAGCGCCCGTTCGGCGTCGGCTCGGACGGCGGCCTGGTCGGCCTCGACCGCGGCGAGCAGGTCGGTGATGTTCTCGTTGTCCTGCCCCTTCAGCAGCGCGAGCAGCAGATGCGCGGGGGTCAGGTCGGGATGCCCGTCCTTCACGGCCAGGTTGCTGGCCGCGTTGATCGCGTCCCGGCTCCTGTTGGTCAGCTCGGCGTCCACGGGTGTCGTCTCCTCCTTGCGATCCGTATGTCCGGCGGGTCTCCCGTCCCACCTGACTTAAACAGCGTACATAAAGTTGAGTCTATTCCACTCAAGGGGAGAGCGGGGCGTCCGAGCGGCTAGGTTCCACTCCATGGCCATGGATCCACACCACCCCACCCCCGCCTACCTCAGCTTCTGGCGTGAACGGCACCTGTGCACGCTGACGACGCCACGACCCGACGGCACCCCGCACGTGGTGCCGGTCGGCGTGACGTACGACCCGGAGGCGGGTGTGGCCCGCGTACTCGCGAGCAGGACGAGCGCGAAGGTGCGCCACATCCTGGCGGCCGGGGAGGCGGGAGCGCGGGTGGCGGTCTGCCAGGTCGACGGACGGCGCTGGGCGACGCTGGAGGGGCGGGCGCGCGTGCGCGTGGAGGCGGCGGAGATCGCGGAGGGCGAGCGTCGCTACGAGGAGCGGTACGGGCGGCCACCGCGGCCGAATCCGCAGCGGGCGCTGATCGAGATCACGCTGAAGCGGGCGATGGGCCAGAAGGCTCTGCTCACACCATGATCACGGTGGCGTTGCTGCCCCCCACACACACCACAGCGGCGCCACCGTGTTCAGGTCCACGGTGGCGCCGCTGCTGGGGGAAGCACCTGCGCGATGTACAACGACGGGGGATCGCGTCAGGCGCTGCGGGGGGTGGCTGTGATGGCTCTTGTAGTGGTGGAACTCTGCTGGTCCTGCTGCTGCCGGCCGCCCGGCTGCCCCGGCTCACCGACCAGCTGGTGATCGCGTCGGTCAAGATTGACGAAGACCATCCCGTACCGGATGGCGCACCGCACGGGCTGGGGGGCTCCACGCGGCTTGCGAAGGCACCGGTAGGCCCGGATCTCCTCCTCGTCGTCCCGGGTGACGACCACCGGCTCACCGAGAAGCGTGACCATCAACGAGTCGCCGGCGTGGGGTATCGCGGTGGCGAGATCGATGAAGTGCCAACCGGAACGGTAGGCGGTGGCCATTTCTCGGCGGAAGGTGCGGTCGTCGGGGGGAGTACTCATGCGCCTGCTCCCGCCGCCGGGGCGACGTTCCAACCCAGGTCCGTCGTCGGCGCTGAAACGGAATTCGTACTCGTCGGCTCGCTGTTCCACCCGAGATCGAGAGTGCTCAGCGCACCCAACGTCAGCCCTGCGGAGAAGGTGGTGACAAGCACCGAGCGAAGCATGCGCTTAAACATGGTCGGCTTCGTCCTCACTTGGTAGGTTCCTCTCCCCCGGCACAACAAGACGATGTCTCAATCGAGCACGTCAAAGCCACAGGGTGGATGCATCATGTTCCTGCACGTACAGGACCCTGGGGGGTGGAGATTTGCTTACAACAGGTGCGAAACCGACACATCCTCACCCTGCCGTCCCCCTTTGTGACGAGGGGTCAAGGTTGTACGCGAGTGCTCTCAGCAACGGTCGCCTGCCGCGCGAGGAGGCCGAGAACGCTCCCTGTCTACTGGAATCCGCTCTTCTCCACCCGGATCCGGACGACGCGAACTGGCTGCGGCCCGTTTCGCCGTCCGCGGCGCTCGCACAGCGGCTCCACCCCATCGAGCAAGAAATCAAGGACCGCCGGGTCCTGGCCGTTCAACTGGCCGATATTTTCGAGCCATTCATGGCCATCGCCGCACGTGAGGAACCGGCTACCCACGCGATAACCGTCCTGGAGGGCGAGGCCCGGATCAACGCGGCCATCGAACGCGCGACGGAGGAGTGCCGTACGGAGGTGCTCACCGTCCAGCCGGGCGGCGGCCGCAGCGAGCAGACCCTCAACATCGCGCTGAAGCGCGGGCAGAGCGTCCTGGACCGCGGTGTCTCGATGCGCACCATCTACCAACACACCATGCGGCACAGCCAGGGCACCCTTGCCTACGCGGCGCGCATGGCCCAGGAGAACGTGGAGATACGGACCCTGGAAGAGGTGATCGACCGGATGATGATCTTCGACCGGGGGATCGCGCTCATCCCAGCCCGTGCCGATCGCGCCGTCGCCCTGGAACTCCGCCATCCCGCCCTGGTCGAGTACCTGGCCAAAGTCTTCGAGCAGCAGTGGCAGTCGGCGACCCCGCTCCTCGAGGAAGTTCCGTACGCTCCCTCGACCGACGGCATCACCGGTGTGCAGCGCACCATAGCCAAGCTCCTCATCGAAGGTCACGTGGATGAGGCCATCGCCCGCCGCCTGGGCATGAACGTCCGCACCTGCCGCGCCCACATAGCCAAGATCGCCGCCGCCCTGGGCAGCGGCAGCCGCGCGCAACTCGGCTTCCTGATCGCCCAGTCCGGAATCCTGGACCAGGACCGCCCCAGATGACGGCGGAACCCCACTCCCACGCCTCCGGTGAGCTGTGCGAGCAGGGGGCAGAGCTGTACATCCAGGCCCTACGGGAGAATCGCGTCGCGAGCCGGGATGCCGAGCCGGTCCCATGTCTGGTCGACTTCGGCCTGCTGTACCCGGACGAGTCAGACCCGCAGTGGCTGAGACCGAGGGCCCCCGCCGTCGCCCTGCCGCAGCTCCTGGCGACGGCCGCCGAACACATCGCGGATCAACGCCGCCGTGAGGCCCGACTGGCCGCGGCGTTCGAGCCGCTCATGACGATCAGGACAGGCACCGTCCCGGCTGCGCACGACTCCGCCATCACCGTGCTGAGGAGCCTTTCTCAGATCAACGAAGCCATCGACCGGGCGGTGGAGGCGACTTCGGAAGAAGTCCTCACGATCCAGCCCGGTGGTGCCCGGCCGGCAGACCTGCTGCCGGACGCCGTCCCACCCGAGCAGTCGATGCTCACCCGAGGGGCCCGGATGCGGACCCTCTACCAGCACACGACGCGCCATTCCCTGGCGACCCTGGCCCACTTCGAGCAGCTCGATGGCGACGTCGAAGTGCGCACTCTGGACGAGGTGACAGATCGGCTGCTCGTCTTCGACCGCACCGTTGCGTTCATTCCCGCCACCACGGACCGCTCCATCGCCCTGGAACTGCGTCATCCCGCCGTCATCGACTTCCTCGTCACGACGTTCCACAGCCTGTGGCGCCTTGCGACGCCCATGTTCCCGAACACGGAACCGCAGCCCACGAAGAATGGCATCACCGCCCGCCAGCGCGCCATAGCCACTCTCCTCATCGAGGGCCTGACCGACACCGAGATAGCCACCCGGCTCGGCATGAACGTCCGCACAGTACGCGTCCACATCGCCAAACTCGCCACCACGCTCGGCAGTGAGAGCCGCACCCAACTCGGCTATCTCATAGGCCAGTCCGGGATTCTCGACCGCTAGCCATGAGAACGGAAGCACGGAGAAAAACACACTCCAACCGTGCCGCCCCCTCCGAAAAGCGCTTGGCCCCTGCATAGAATCGCGTCGCTTCAACCAGGACAGGAGGGAGCGCGCATGGCCGTGCAGCACGTACCGCACACCGTCGAGCAGCTCTGTGGGGCCGGCTTGGACGTCTATACCCGCGCTTTGCGTGCGGGCCGCATCCGGAGCGAGGACGCGGAGGAAACTCCCTGCCTCATCGATTTCGGTCTCCTTCACCCGAGCCTGGACGACATGCGGTGGCTGCACCCCACTGCTCCCGCCGTCGCCCTGCCCCGCCTGCTTCGCACCTTCGAGGACCGCATCGAAGACCAGCGGCAGCTCGAGGCACGGCTCACCTCGGCGTTCGAGCCCTTCATCGCCCTGGACGCGGAGCCCGAATCCGCAGAAGAGGCACCCGCCATCACCGTCCTGGACGGTTTCGAGCGCATCAACGCGGCCATCGACCGGGCCATGCGTGACGTCACCGAGGAGTTCCTCGCCGTCCAGCCCGGCGGCACCCGCCCTCCGGAGGCCTTGGCCGAAGCGTTTCCTCGAGACCAGGCGATCCTCAGCCGCGGCTGCCGCATGCGCACGCTCTACCAGCACACGACGCGTCATGCCCTTCCCGTGCTCGCGCACTTCGAGCAGCTCGACGGCGACGCCGAGGCCCGCACCCTCGACGAAGTCACCGAGCGCCTCTTCGTCTTCGACCGAACGGTGGCCTTCATCCCGGCCAGCAGGGACCGCAGCATGGCCCTCGAACTACGCCATCCAGGCCTCGTCGAGTACTTCGCCACCTCCTTCTGGCGGCTGTGGCGCCTGGCCACCCCCCTGTGGCCCCAGGCCGCTCCCCAGCCCTCCGAGAACGGCATCACGCCCCGCCAGCGCGCCATAGCCACCCTCCTCGTAGAGGGCCTCACCGACGCCGAAGTCGCCGCCCGACTCGGCATGAACATCCGCACGGCCCGCGTCCACATCGCCAAACTCGCCACCACCCTCGGAAGCCGCAGCCGGGCCCAACTCGGCTATCTCATAGGCCAGTCCGCAATTCTCGACCCCGAAGCCTGAGCCATCGAGAACGCGAACCATCCCACCCATGCGCCCGCATCTGCCCCATTTGCGCCCGCCTCAGTGAGATGCAGTGCAACAAGATGACGCTAGCGACGCACCCGCCGACCGCCGCAAAGTGATGTCGGCGGGGAGTCCCGATCGGGTCGATCCGCCAAGCGATCGGCCTTGCCGAACGACCTTGTGCAGGGCCTCACTTCCATCGTCGATCCCCAGGGGGAAATGGAAATGAGTTCTTTTGTAAGCCGAATAACAACCACCAAGGCCGCGAAGGGTTTTGTCGTGGCGGCTTTGGCGGTCACGGCCATCGGCCTTACGGCTCCAGCGTCGAGCGCCTCCAACGAGCGCTCGTGGACTGACGGTTGCCGAGGATACTGGTACTCGACCGCCGGTCACGGTTACTGCAAGAAGGCAAACACGTGGTACTCCGACGGCTGGTACACCGGCTACAACTGCAGCAGCGAGATTGACACGCAGCACTACGACACGCTGCGCAACGGCTACAGGGGCAAGTACGACACCCACGAGTGCACGTTCAACATAACCAGCACCGACGTACACCACTAGCACCGGCGCTGCGGTGGGCCCACCGTTCTGGTGGGCCCGCCGCGCGATTTGGGAACCCAAATCTATGACGACTCATCCCATCGCCCGGCTGACGAACCTCACGCAGGGGTACGGTGACCGGCGCATCATCGAGGGTCTCGACCTGTCCATTCAGCCTGGCGTCACCGGATTGCTGGGGCCCAACGGGGCTGGAAAGACCACCCTGTTCCGTACTCTCGCCACGATCGCGCCACCGCGGAGCGGCGGACTTGAGCTCTTCGGCAAACCCGTCACCAGCGAACGCGATGTCCGGCGGGTTCGTCCTCGAATCGGCTATCTCCCACAGGACTTCGGCTTCTATCCCGCCTTCTCCGTCACCGATTTCGTCCGCTACTGCGCCTGGTTGCGAGAGGTCCCGTCCAAAGAGGCCGGATCGGCGACCGAGGAGGCGCTGGCCGCCGTCGGGCTGAGCAACCGGGCCCGCGACCGTATGAAGTCTCTTTCCGGTGGCATGCTCCGTCGAGCCGGTATCGCCGCAGCCATCGTCGGCTCCCCTTCCCTGCTCCTCCTCGACGAGCCCACCGTCGGTCTCGATCCCGCGCAGCGCCTCGACTTCCGTGACCTCATTCGGTCCCTCGCCCGCGCCGGTGCGGCCATCGTGCTCAGTACGCATCTGGTGGAGGACGTGGGTGCCGCTTGCGACTCCGTCCTCGTCCTCAGCGAAGGCCAAGTGGTCCACAGCGGTACGCCTCAGCAATTGGCCGCGCTGTCCACGCCCACCGCCCCCGGAGACAGCCCGCTGGAGCGCGGCTACATGACGGTTCTGGGGAGCCGCAGAGGTAACCGCGGGGGAAACCGCGGGTCGACCGAGGAAGCCGCATGCTGAACGCCTACCGCATCGAACTGCGCCGCTCGCCCCTGCTCACCGCCTTCCCCGTGATGATCGCCGTGGACCTGCTGGTGCTCTTCGGGCGCTCCCGGTACTGGATCGGCGTGTGGCCCGAGGCCAGCGTCGCCGCACAGATCGTCACGCTCTTCCTGGTGCCCGTCCTCGCCGGCGTCTCCGCCTGGCAGGCCGGACGTTCCTCCCGGGCGGGCATGCCCGAGTTCCTTCTCGCGGCCGCCCGGCCGGTCTGGCGGATCGAGGCCGCGCGGCTGGCCGCCACCCTCACGCTCGGCTTCCTCGCGTACGGGATCGGGTGCCTCACCGCTGCGGCCGTCTCGTTCGGCGACGCGGGACCGGGCTTCCTGTGGCCGTCCTACCTGCTGCTCGGCGCCTCGACCCTGATCATTTTCGCGTCCGTGGGACATCTGGCCGGCCGCTGGTTCCCCTCGGCGGGATTCACACCCGTCGTATGCGCTCTGGGCTGCTTCATCAGCATGTTGGCCCTGCCGTTCAAGTTCAACGTCCTTGCGGGGCCGCCGGACACCCACATGAATCCGCTGCCGGTCGCCCTTCGCCTCCTGTGCGCTCTCGCTCTCGCAGTCCTGGCGGTGACGGCACCACCGCTGAAGAGAAGGGCCGAGCGCCAGACGCCCCGCCGGGAGCTGCCTCGGCACATACGCGCTGTCGCCGTCGGGTCGGTGGCCTGTTCCTTCACCGCGCTGGCCGCGGTCCCGGCCGCCGGCGAACTGCGCGTGGAGCGTCCGGCCTCGGCGACCACGCCGCTGTGCGACCGTGCCGACGACGGCGCCCCGCGGGTGTGCGTCTGGCCCGAGCACCGGAAGTATCTGCCGGAGCTGACGCGGATGGCTCAGCGTCTCGACCAGACCCGTCAGTCCTGGATCAAGTTGCCCGCCACGTTCTACGAATTCGGCCTCCGGCGGACCGACCTGGGGGACCGGGGATTCGACATCGCCGAAGGGCACGTACGCACCGCGGCGATTGCCATGTCCGACCAGGTGTTCACCGAGTCGTTCGGTGACTGCAGCCCGCCCGAGGACGAGCGCCGTGCGTGGCAGTCCATGGACAACATCGCACTATGGCTCGAATATCAGGCCGTGGGACAGGACCCGGCCGTCGCCGACGAGGGACTCCACATGGAAGGAGTCGACACCGCCCAGCGCGAGGCGACCAAGGCTGTGCGGATGCCGTCCGCCGAGCAGCAGAAGTGGGTCGAGCAGGAGCGCAGCCAGGTCCTTCGTGAGAGCTCGTGGTGCAAGCCTGATGCATGGCGCTGATCTGCTCCGCTACGCAAGAGTCCACCGGGCCGCAGCCGTCCTGGCCGGAACGGCCGTCGTCGCGCTGCTGTCAGCGGTCTTCGGTGGTACCAACATCGCGCTTCCCTCCATCGGCAGCGGAGGAGTCACCACAGGCGTGCCCTACCGGCATGAGCTTCCGCTCCTGTCGGCTGTCTTTCTCGCCGCCGCCCTCGACGGAGCCATGTCGGCACACGACGCGATGGGTGCGGCCACGATGCACCGGCTGCGCGCCGCCTACTGCACCGCGCTCACGTCGACGGTCTGCGCCTTCTCGTTCGGCGCGGAAGCCCTCGCCAACGGACCGGAATCCGGGACCGTCTTCGTCCGGTCCCTCTTGATCTGGCTGGGCCTCGCCCTGCTGTCCGCCGCCGTGCTGGGGCAGCAACTCGGCTGGGTCATCCCGCTGACCTCGGTCCTCTTTCTGGTCTGGTTTCCGCTCAACTGGTGGGACTGGACCGCCAACCCGGCCACTGACCTCTTCAGCTGGGCTGTTGCCGCCATCGCTCTGAGTCTCGGAGTCGCTTCGACCGCGGCAACTCCCTGGCGTAGGAAGGCCTTCTTCCGCAGAACGGCGACGGCCTTCACCCGCGCCGCGCCCCCGTGATCGCCTCGCTGATCGTGAACCCCTTGGCAGGCCCCTCGGGGATCGCGACCTCCGTGCCGTACGGGACTCGGTGGACGCCGATCCAATCCGCCTTCTCCGGCTGCGGCTCTGTCAGGATGGTGACGGTGTCTTCGCCGTCGTAGTCGTCGATGATCACGTATACGGGGATCCCGGCGCGGGCGTACTCGCGACGCTTCTTCACCCTGTCGCGCTCTTGGTTGCGTGTTCCAGGAGAAACCACTTCGACGACAAGACGCACGGCTGCAGCGGTTACCCCGACTCCGTCTGCGGTCACGTAACGCTCCCTGTCGCGGGGCACGACGTACAGGTCGGGAATCCATACTCGCCCCTCGTGAACGATGTTCCCGTCGTTGCGTGCGACGAAGTCACCGCCGCTCAGGAATACCACCAGCTCGTCCCGGAACAGATTGGCGGTCTCGGCATGCGAATAGCGACCGGTGGGCGACACCTCGATGGCTCCCTCGATGATTGCAGCGCGGTAGCCCTCGGGGAGTTCCATCGCCTTCCATGCCTGCCACAGCACCTCGTCCAGCTCGACGGCGGACGGGGCCGGCTCGGTCTCGGTGTCAGGCATGGTCTTGGGCCTCTCAGCTGCAAGAGCGGTCATGATGGCGCACCTCCGTGTGGGCTCGGCGTCCTCGCGGCACAAGCAACGCGATCACAGTAGGTACGTGGGTGGGGCCGACCAGGGGAATCTCCCCCGGTCACCCGATGCGGTGAGGGCGGAACGGTTCCCCCGCCCCGGCTTCCCCCAGCTCGAACCAGACCCCCTTCGCGTACCGCCCCGCCCTGTCGTCCGCGACGCCCCACGTGTCGGACAGGTCCGCGACCAGGGCGAGCCCCCGCCCCCAGCAGGCGGCCGCCCCGGCTGCGGGGTGCGCCACCACGATCGGGGGGTCCGGGCTCTCGTCGAAGACGGTTACCCGTAGGCGGGTGAGGGTCAGGAGGATGCGGAGCATCGCGGAGCCCTTGGTGTGCAGGTGCACGTTCGTGATGAGTTCCGAGGTGCAGAGGGTCGCCGGCATGGCCAGCGCTTCTCGGTCCAGGGTGTGGAGCACCGTGCGTACGAAGTCCCGGCAGACCTTGGGTGATGTCGCGTCGCCCCGGTTGAACAGGCTGTAGTCGTAAGCGAGTTGGGCGGGGCGGTAGGCGGTGGCGTGGGGGCGGTCTGGTGGCATGACGGTTGCTCCCGTCGGGAGGGGGTGAGGGGCCCTGCCGGGCGACGATGGCGTTGCCCACGCGTGCCTGGGGGGTGCGGTGGGTGCCTTTCGGCTTGTGGGCAGGGGAGACTGGGCGGCTCCGGTGAGTGACCGATGCCACACAGAGCGTAGAGTCAGGGGGCGTTAATTGACAACCTGATCGACGCTTTCAATGGACCAACTCCCTTGTGCGAGGCAGACTTTGGTGACGCCATCGAGGAGACATCCGTGGGACTGCGCACCATCATCAGCGAACGCCAGCGGCGGCTCGGCTGCGAGCTCAAACAACTGCGCGAGCAGGCGGGGTTCAGTGCTGGAGAAGCTGCCGAGCGGGTCGGTATGGGCCGAGGGCAGCTGAGCCAGATCGAGACCGCGAAGACGACCATCCTGACGGAGCGGCTGCGCGAACTCGCCGACCTGTACGGCTGCACCGACAGGGCATACATTGAAGCCCTGGTAGAGCTGTCCGAATCCACGGGCAAAGGCTGGTGGAGCGCTTACAGGAAGCGCATGCGGCAGATCTCGCTCAACTTGGCGGAGCTGGAAGCCGGAGCCGTAGCGCTGCGGACGCACCAGTCACTGTTCATCCCCGGGCTGTTCCAGACACCCGCGTACGCGCAAGCCATCTTCGCCAGCCCGAAGCTGGGCTTCGAGAGCATCGAGGGCGCCCTGGACTTCCGGATGGAGCGGCAGCACATCCTCACCCGTGAGGATCCACCAACCGTCCACGCCGTGATCCATGAGGCTGCCCTGCACATGCGGTTCGGCGGAACCGAGGTCGTTCGCGCGCAGCTACTGAGGCTTCTCGAGCTGGCTCGCCTGCCCCATGTGACCATCCAGGTATACCCGTTCAGCGCTCAAGCGTACGCAGCTCTGAGCGGCAACTTCGTTCACGTCATTCCCAAAGTGCCGGAGTTGAGCACACTCATCCTGGAGCAGGCCGCCGGGCCTCAGTACGTTGGCGACCGTGATCAACTGGACCGGTACAGCTCGCTGTTCGAGCGACTGGCCGAGAACGCCCTCGCTCCCATCGACGTATCGTTGGCCCCCGAAGCACACTCAGTGAAGGACTCGCTGGGCCTCATCCAGCACCTGCTCTACACCCTTTAGGAGGCCACGGTGCCCGAACTGCATTGGCAGAAGTCCTCGTTCAGCGGTGGCCCCGAGGGCGAATGCCTCTACGTCGCCACCGCCCCCGACGGAACCATCCGTCTGCGCGAGAGCGACACCCCGGAGACGATCCTGACCACCGCCCCCCGCACCCTCGCCGCGCTACTGAAGGCCCTCTCCGAAGAGGGCTAGGCGGCGTCCCCGCCGCACCACTCCCGCAGCAACGCCTCCCTCTCGCTCCCCCGGGGCGAGCCCCCCTCCCGTGCTCGTCCCCACTGCGCCATCGTCGCCAGCGTCGTGCGCAGGGTGGCCTCGCCCTGTGTCATGCGGGTCAGGAGCGTCTGGGACAGGTCGTACTCCGTCTGGGAGTAGCCGGCGGCTGTGGCGGCGATGTAGGCCGCCAGCTCGGTCTCGCCGGACGGTGATGTGAGACGTACCGTCATCAGCGGCGCCTCGTCCGCGCCGCCCAGGCCCACGGTGAGGGCCAGGTCCACCAGCGTGACCACCTGCCGCTTCACGGACTTGAGCAGCACGGCGCCCTGGCCCTTCAGGGACTTCACCGGCACGTCCTCCACCGTCAGGGCGCTCACCTCGTCCCAGGGGTAGAACCCCGACTGCTTGTCGCCGAGGGCCACGATGCCCTCCGGCGTCAGCCGCACCCCCGCCGCCAGGCCGGACGGCTTCGCGCCCACGTACACATCGCCCTCGGCGATCCAGAACAGGCCCACCATGGCCATCGTCGCTCAACTCCCCCGGAGAATCCGTCCGACTACGCGCAGGGGCCGGGAGGTTGCCACCTCCCGGCCCCTGCTCAGACTACTAAGCCCCTAAGAGCTACCGCGCTACTGCTCCGTCGTCCTCTTCGGGCGCCACACCACCAGCGCGCTCGCCTGCTGCACGTCCTGGTACGGGACCAGGTCGCGGCGGTACGACGCGTGGACCGCCGCCTCGCGCTGCTGCATCGCGGCAGCCGCGCCCTCCACGGCGCTGGACAGCTCCACCACTCTCGCCTGCAGCGCCGCGACCTGGTTCTCCAGCTCGATGATGCGCTTGATGCCGGCGAGGTTGATGCCCTCTTCCTGCGACAACTGCTGCACCGTGCGCAGCAGTTCGATGTCGCGGGCCGAGTAGCGGCGGCCACGGCCCGCCGTGCGGTCCGGGGAGACCAGACCGAGGCGGTCGTACTGCCGCAGGGTCTGCGGGTGGAGGCCCGAAAGCTGGGCGGCCACCGAGATGACGTAGACCGGCGTCTCGTCGGTCAGTTGGTACGCCCGCCCAAAAGTGGACTGTCGACGACGGCCGTCCATCTCATGCTCCCTTCGCGGCCTGGAACAGTTCTGCCCGCGGATCGTCGTCCGCAGTCGCCTCGCGGTACGTCTCCAGGGCTTCCCTGGCGGAATCGGAGAGGGTGGTCGGGACCGACACCTCCACCGTCACCAGCAAGTCGCCCCGCGAGCCGTCCTTGCGGACCGCGCCCTTGCCCCGCGCCCGCATCGTACGACCGTTGGGCGTGCCCGGAGGCAGCTTCAGGGTGACCGGCGGGCCGCCCAGGGTGGGGACCTTCACCTCGCCGCCCAGTGCCGCCTCGGCGAACGTCACCGGCACCGTCACCGTCAGGTTGTCGCCCTTGCGGCCGAAGACCGGGTGGGTGTCGACGTGCACGACGACGTACAGGTCGCCCGCCGGGCCGCCCCGCTCACCGGGGCTGCCCTTGCCGCGCAGGCGGATGCGCTGGCCGTCCGAGACGCCCGCCGGAATCCGCACCTGCATCGTGCGCGACGACTTCGCCCTGCCCGACCCCTTGCAGATGTCGCACGGGTCCTGGGCGATGAGCCCACGGCCCTTGCAGTCCACGCAGGGGTCGGTGAGGGAGAAACCGCCGCCTCCGCCCCGCGTGACCTGGCCCGTGCCGACGCAGGTCGGGCACACGCGCGGTGTGCCGTTCTTGTCGCCGGTGCCGGAACAGGCCTTGCAGGGCGCCTGGGAGGACATCCGGAGCGGGACCGTGGCCCCGTCCACCGCCTCCGTGAAACTCAGCGTGACCTCGGACTCGATGTCCTGGCCGCGCCGGGGCTGCGTACGCGTGCCCGCGCCGCCCGCACCCGTGCCGCCTCGGTTGAACAGGCCCCCGAAGACGTCACCCAGACCGCCCCCGAAGCCGCCGGCACCGCCCGCTCCACCGCCGCCCTGGGCGCCGCCTCCGAAGAGGTCGCCCAGGTCGAAGTTGAACGAGCCGCCGCCGGGGCCTCCGGGACCGGCCCTGAAGCCGCCGTTGCCGAAGAGAGCACGCGCTTCGTCGTACTCCTTGCGCTTCTTGGGGTCGCCGAGGACGTCGTTCGCCTCGGAGATCTCCTTGAAGCGCTCTTCGGCCTTGGTGTTGCCCTTGTTGGCGTCCGGGTGATTCTCGCGTGCGAGCTTCCGGTAGGCCTTCTTGATCTCGGCTTCGGTGGCGTCCTTGGGGACGCCGAGGACCTTGTAGTAGTCCTTCTCGATGAAGTCCTTGGTGCTCATCCCCGACGTCCCTCCTCTCGCTTCACGGCAACTCCGATGTGTCAGCCCTCGTCCGGGCCGCCACCGCTCTCCTTGTCCTCCGCCTTGTCGGCGGAGTCCGTGGATGCGGCGGTCTCGGAGTCACCCTTGACCGTCTGCGCGCCCGGCTGCGGCTCGGCCACGGCCACCCGCGCGGGGCGGATGGTGCGCTCCCCGATGCGGTACCCCGGCTGCAGGATCGCGACGCAGGTCGTCTCGGTGACGTCCGGTGCGTAACTGTGCATCAGGGCCTCGTGGATCGTCGGGTCGAAGGGCTCGCCCTCCTTGCCGAACTGCTGGAGGCCCATCTTGGCGACGACCGTCTCCAGGGCCTCCGCGACCGACTTGAAGCCGCCGACCAGCTCGCCGTGTTCACGGGCGCGGCCGATGTCGTCCAGGGTCGGCAGGAGCTCGGACAGGAGGTTCGCCGCGGCGATCTCCTTGACCGTGACCTTGTCCCGCTCCACACGACGGCGGTAGTTCTGGTACTCCGCCTGCAGTCGCTGGAGGTCCGCCGTGCGCTCGCCGAGCGCCGTACGCACCTGGTCCAGCTGGGCGATCAGACCGACGTCCTGGGCGGACGGGGCGGACTGAGCCGACTGGCCCGACTGGGCGGATGCCTTGCTTGCGTCCCCGGCCGGGGCCGCCGTGCCCTCCTCGACGGAGGGCTCGGCGGCCTGCGGCGCCGCGTCATCAGGGGTGGCGCCGGAGGGGACGTCAGGCTGCTCGGCGTTCTCGCCGAAGCCCGGAGTCTCCTCGGTCATGCGGCGCCGCCCTTCGAGTCACCGGGCTTCTCGTCGTCGACGATCTCGGCGTCGACCACGTCGTCGTCCTTGGACATGTTCGGGGCCTCGGCGCCCTCGGCACCCGGGGCAGCGCCCTCGGCACCGGCGGCCTGCGCGTCCGCGTACATGGCCTGGCCGAGCTTCTGCGAGACGGCGGCGACCTTCTCGGTGGCCGTGCGGATCTCGGCGGTGTCCTCGCCCTTGAGCTTTTCCTTCAGCTCTTCGACGGCGGACTCGACCTCGGTCTTCACGTCACCCGGAACCTTGTCCGCGTTGTCGGTGAGGAACTTCTCCGTCTGGTAGACGAGCTGCTCGCCCTGGTTGCGGGACTCGGCGGCCTCGCGGCGCTTGTGGTCCTCGTCCGCGTACTGCTCGGCCTCCTGGCGCATGCGGTCGACCTCGTCCTTCGGCAGCGAGGAGCCGCCGGTGACGGTCATCTTCTGCTCCTTGCCGGTGCCGAGGTCCTTGGCCGTCACGTGCATGATGCCGTTGGCGTCGATGTCGAAGGCGACCTCGATCTGCGGGACACCGCGCGGGGCCGGCGGCAGACCGGTCAGCTCGAACATCCCGAGCTTCTTGTTGTACGCCGCGATCTCGCGCTCGCCCTGGTAGACCTGGATCTGGACGGACGGCTGGTTGTCCTCGGCCGTCGTGAAGATCTCGGAGCGCTTGGTCGGGATCGTGGTGTTGCGCTCGATGAGCTTGGTCATGATCCCTCCCTTGGTCTCGATGCCGAGGGACAGCGGGGTGACGTCGAGGAGCAGGACGTCCTTGACCTCGCCCTTGAGGACACCGGCCTGGAGGGCGGCGCCGATGGCGACGACCTCGTCCGGGTTCACGCCCTTGTTGGCGTCCTGGCCGCCGGTCAGCTCCTTGACGAGCTCCGCGACGGCGGGCATACGGGTCGAGCCACCGACGAGAACGACGTGGTCGATCTCGGAGAGCTGGATGCCCGCGTCCTTGATGACGTTGTGGAACGGCGTCTTGCAGCGCTCCAGGAGGTCGGACGTGAGCTGCTGGAACTGGGCGCGCGTGAGCTTCTCGTCCAGGTGCAGCGGGCCCTCGGCGGACGCCGTGATGTAGGGCAGGTTGATCGTGGTCTCCGTGGAGGAGGACAGCTCGATCTTGGCCTTCTCGGCCGCCTCGCGCAGGCGCTGGAGCGCCATCTTGTCCTTGGAGAGGTCCACGCCGTGGCCGTTGTTGAACTGCTTGACCAGGTAGTCGACGACGCGCTGGTCCCAGTCGTCACCACCGAGGTGGTTGTCGCCGTTCGTGGCCTTCACCTCGACGACGCCGTCGCCGATCTCCAGGAGGGACACGTCGAAGGTGCCGCCACCGAGGTCGAAGACGAGGATCGTCTGGTCGTCCTTGTCGAGGCCGTACGCGAGAGCGGCGGCCGTCGGCTCGTTCACGATGCGCAGGACGTTCAGGCCCGCGATCTCGCCGGCCTCCTTCGTCGCCTGACGCTCCGAGTCGTTGAAGTACGCCGGGACGGTGATGACCGCGTCGGCCACCTTCTCGCCCAGGTAGGACTCCGCGTCGCGCTTCAGCTTCTGCAGGATGAACGCCGAGATCTGCTGGGGGTTGAACCCCTTGTCGTCGATGTCCACCTTCCAGTCAGTGCCCATGTGGCGCTTGACCGAGCGGATGGTCCTGTCGACGTTCGTGACCGCCTGGCGCTTGGCGACCTCGCCGACAAGCACCTCGCCGTTCTTCGCGAAGGCGACGACGGACGGCGTGGTCCTGGCGCCCTCGGCGTTGGTGATGACGGTGGGCTCGCCGCCTTCAAGAACGCTGACGACAGAGTTAGTCGTGCCCAGGTCGATGCCGACCGCACGTGCCATTTCGGTTCCTCCAGATGTACTTCTTGAGTGGATCTGACTCAACCATGCATCAGCGCTTCGCTGGAGTCAACAGAGATGAGTCGAGGAGGCTCAACTCTTATCCGGCGCTTACGCGCAACCCGGGCTCCGCCGGTTCGCCGCCTGCGGGTCCGCCGTGGCTGGTCGCGCAGTTCCCCGCGCCCCTTTGGGGCGCCCCCACAGGGGCGCCGCGCGGCAAGGGTTGCCTGAGCGACGCAGATCACCGCCCTGCTGGCTACAGTGCGGCTGAGTAAGTGGGTAGTCTCAGACGGACTGCATAAGTTACCGCTTAGTAATAGTTCGCCTCGCAGGCCCGAGGAGCCCCCAAATGCAACTCGCCGCGATCATCGTGTCGCTGGTCCTAATCGCGGTCGGCGTCGCGCTGTTCGGCCGTGCCATCGTGCAGATCTACCAGTACATGCGGCTCGGCCAGCCCGTCCCCGCCGGTACCCGCACCGATCAGCCCGTGCAGCGCACCGTCACCGTGGCCAGGGAGTTCCTCGGCCACACCCGCATGAACCGCTGGGGCGTCGTCGGCGTCGCGCACTGGTTCGTGGCGGTGGGCTTCTTCTCGCTCCTCCTCACCATCGTCAACGCCATCGGCCAGCTCTTCAAGGCCGACTGGATGCTGCCGATCATCGGTGAGTGGGCGCCGTACAACATGTTCGTCGAGTTCATCGGCACGATGACGATCGTCGGCATCCTGACGCTGATCGTCATCCGGCAGCTGAGCAAGCCCGACAACAACCCGGGCCGCAAGTCCCGGTTCGCGGGCTCCAAGAAGGGCCAGGCGTACTTCGTCGAGGCCGTCATCCTCATCGTCGGCATCTGCATCTTCACGCTGCACGCCCTCGAGGGTGCCCAGCACCACGTGGACAGCTACGAGGCGTCGTTCTTCATCTCGTACCCGTTCGTCTCGTGGTTCGCCGGCATGGATCTCTCCACGCTGCAGAACCTCACGTACTTCTTCGCCATGGTGAAGATCGCGACGTCCTTCATCTGGATGATCACCGTCGCGCTCAACACGAACATGGGCGTCGCCTGGCACCGCTTCCTCGCCTTCCCGAACATCTGGTTCAAGCGCGAGGCGGACGGCTCCACGACCCTCGGCGAGCTGCAGCCCATGACGTCCGGCGGCAAGCCGATCGACTGGGAGGACCCGGCCGAGGACGCCGTCTTCGGTGTCAGCCAGGTCGAGCAGTTCTCCTGGAAGGGCCTCCTCGACTTCAGTACGTGCACCGAGTGCGGCCGCTGCCAGTCGCAGTGCCCCGCCTGGAACACCGGCAAGCCGCTCTCCCCGAAGCTCCTGATCATGTCGCTGCGCGACCACGCGCACGCCAAGGCCCCGTACCTCCTCGCGGGCGGCGGCAAGGACATGGAGGGCAACGAGAAGGCGACGGAGGAGCAGCTCAAGGACGTTCCGGCGGCCGCGATCGCCGAGGCCGAGCGCCCCCTCGTCGGCACCGCCGAGGAGAACGGCGTCATCGACCCCGACGTCCTGTGGTCCTGCACCAGCTGCGGCGCCTGCGTCGAGCAGTGCCCGGTGGACATCGAGCACATCGACCACATCGTCGACATGCGCCGCTACCAGGTGATGATCGAGAGCGCGTTCCCGTCCGAGGCCGGGACGATGCTCAAGAACCTGGAGAAGAAGGGCAACCCCTGGGGTCTGGCCAAGAAGCAGCGCCTCGAGTGGCTCAAGGAGCTCGACTTCGAGGTGCCGGTCGTCGGCAAGGACATCGAGGACCTCACCGAGGTCGAGTACCTCTACTGGGTCGGCTGCGCGGGCGCCCTCGAGGACCGGGCGAAGAAGACCACCAAGGCCTTCGCGGAGCTGCTCCACATGGCGGGCGTCAAGTTCGCGATCATGGGCGGCGACGAGAAGTGCACCGGTGACTCCGCACGCCGCCTGGGCAACGAGCCGCTGTTCCAGCAGCTCGGCCAGGAGAACGTGATGGCGCTGAACATGGCGTTCGGCGAGGAGCTCGACGACGACGGCAAGGTCACGCCCGAGTCGGCCAAGCCGAAGACCGCGAAGAAGATCGTCGCGACCTGCCCGCACTGCCTCAACACGCTCGGCAACGAGTACCCGCAGCTCGGCGGCGACTACGAGGTCATCCACCACACGCAGCTGCTCCAGCACCTCATCGACGAGGGCAAGCTGATCCCGGTGACGCCCGTCGAGGGCCTCATCACCTACCACGACCCGTGCTACCTGGGCCGGCACAACAAGATCTACACGCCCCCGCGCGAGATCATGTCCGCCGTCCCCGGCCTGCGCCAGCAGGAGATGCACCGCCACAAGGAGCGCGGCTTCTGCTGCGGTGCCGGTGGCGCGCGGATGTGGATGGAGGAGCGGATCGGCAAGCGCATCAACACGGAGCGGGTCGACGAGGCGCTCAGCCTCAACCCCGACATCGTGTCGACCGCCTGCCCGTTCTGCCTGGTGATGCTCACCGACTCCGTCAACGGCAAGAAGAACGACGGCAAGGCCCAGGAGTCCCTCCAGGTCGTGGATGTCGCGCAGTTGCTGCTCGACTCCGTGAAGACCCCGGTGGACCCCGCCGGGACGGCCGAGACCGCGGACGAGCCGGAGCCCGAGCCGGTGAAGTAACCGCTTCTGGCGTACGTGAGGCCGGTTCCGCCCCTCGGGGCGGGACCGGCCTTTCGTGTCATACGGAAGGGGGGCATCATGTGCTGGTTGTTGTCGGGTGGGGCGGTCGGGTCGGGAGTTGGGCATGCGGAGTGCCGGGATGCGTGGCATACGTGGCGGCAGACGCGGGGGCGCCGCGCGGCGCCGGAGTGTCATGGGCACGGCAGCCGCCGTGAGCTGTGCGCTGCTGCTCGCCGGGTGCGGCGGCGGTGACGAGGCGGCCAAGCCCGACGCCCGGCACAAGCCCGTCAGCATGGCCGGCAAGGGCGCCCCCCAGCAGCCCGTCCCCCAGGGCAAGGGCAGCAAGGCCGACGACGACTTCAACGGGGACGGCGCCCCCGACCTCGTACTGGACGACCTGGTGCACAGCGGCCACGGCGACGACGCGGGCATCGGCGTCGTCTACGGATCGGAGAGCGGACTGCGGCCCGGAGCGCGGCAGTTGCTGAGCGCGCGGGCCAACGGAGCGCGTACGAAGGGCGAGCTGCCCGCCGCCTTCGAGTCGGAGGCGGCCTGCGACCTCGACAAGGACGGCTTCACCGACCTGCTGGTCTCCACCGACCCGCCCTACGACGGTCTGGGCCAGCCGCCCGTACCCCTGCAGATCCTCTTCGGCTCGCCCCAGGGCCTGAAGGGCAAGGCCGTGAAGGTGAAGGTGCCCAAGCAGTCCCGCATCGGCAACGACTGGTCCGACCAGCCGGTGTGCGGCGACTTCGACGGGGACGGCGCGAGCGACCTCGTCCTGCACGCGAGCGGCGCCCGGCTCACCTTCCTGCGCGGCCCCTTCAAGCGGACGGGCGCCCCGCGCGCGGCGGGCAAGCCGCTGGCCGCGCCCGGCAACGACCTCGTGACCGGCAGGGCCACCGACGTCGACCGCGACGGCTACGACGACGTCCTCGTCCGCAAGGCGGCGAACGCGTCCGGCGCCGCCGCCGGAGCCCTCGTCCTGGGAGGTCCGAGGGGCCCCGTCGAGACCGGGGTGCTCTTCCCCGCGGGCACGGACACCGCGTTCGGGCGCTTCGGCAGGGGCAAGGGCACGGACGCGGCCGTCGCGGGCCCGAAGGGCGTCGCCCTGCGCTATGACGTGCCCGGCACCGCGCGCGCCACCATGGAGTCCAAGAACGTCGCCGTGGACACGGGCGACCTCGACGGCGACGGCCTGAGCGAGCTGATCCTGAGCGGCGGGAGCAGCGGGGACGGCGGCGGCACGGGCGAGGTGCGGGTCTTCAGGGGACGCACGACGGCGCTCGACAGCAACGCATCGGCGCTCGTGGTCCCTTCGGCCAAGGGCACCACTCAGGTACTCGCCGTCGCGGACTTCGACGGGGACAAGCGGGCCGATCTGGTCCTGCGGACGTACCGGGGAGACGGCGAGGACACCATCGGGGTCTATCCGGGGGTGGAGACCGACCTGGTCTCCCGCAAGGCCCGGCTGACGTTCTCCAGCGCGGAGTTCCTCGCGTTGGGGGACGGCGGCTGAGGGGTTCTGCGGTCGGCTGACGGGCCCGGCGTTCACCCACCGGACACCTGGCCTCTCCCGTCGCACAACCATTCGTACGCCCCGCATGTCACATCCCCGGAAGCAGTGCTCCGAGCAGTTCTCCACGCAGTCCTCCACTCCCGGGAGTCCCACGTGCGCGTACGTAATCTGGCCATCGCCGCGAGCGTCGCGGCCCTCGCCGCCACGGGCCTGACGCTGCCCCTCGCGGGCACGGCGAGCGCCGCGTCGACGCTCAAGGACGACTACAACGGCGACGGCTACCGCGACCTGGCCGTCGGGACGCCCCGCTCCAACTCCGTGACCGTGACGTTCGGTTCGGCCTCCGGTCTCTCCGAGGGCCGCTCCGTGACCGTCACCCAGGACACGGCCGGAGTGCCCGGAGTCATGGAGGACGAGGACGAGTTCGGCGAGAACGTCACCAGCGGCGACACGAACGGCGACGGGTACGCCGACCTGATCGTCGGCGCCCCCGGCGAGCAGGTCGAGGGCAAGCCCTCCGGCTCCGTCACGGTCATCAAGGGCGGCAAGAACGCCTTCACCTCCGGCGGCCACGTCCTGAACGCCCCCGGGGGAACAGCGGGCCGCTTCGGCGAGGCCACCGTCTGGACCGACTTCGACGACGACGGCGCGCCCCAGCTGGCCGTGATCAGCGGCGACAACTGGTGGTACTACTCCGGCGCCCAGGGCCAGGCGTACGGCCTTGAGGTCGACTTCATCCCCGAGGGCGCCCACCTGGACGGCATGGTCGCGGGCAACTTCAAGCGCAAGGACGGCATCGGCCTCGTCCTGTACGGGGAGCGCGCGGACGGCGGCGCCTGGACCGCGCACATGAACGGCGGCGCCGGTGACTACGGCTACCGGGCCGAGATCCTCGGCGAGGGTGCCGACGCCACGGCCACGCGCGACGCCGCCGCCACGGGTGATGTCAACGGCGACGGCTACGCCGACCTGGTCACCGGCAACCCCCGTGATGCCAAGGGCGGTTCGGTCACCGTGCGGTTCGGCGGCGACGGCAAGTTCGGCGCCCCGGTGACGTACGACCAGGCCAGTGCGGGCATCCCCGGCGCCGACGAGGCGGACGACGGCTTCGGCTGGTCCGTGGCCGCGGGCGACGTCACGGGCGACGGCCTCGCGGACCTCGCGGTGGGCGCGCCCGGCGAGGAGGTCGGCACGGTGGACGGCACCGGCAGCGTGACGCTCCTGAAGTCCATCGCGGGCACGTTCACCTCGGGCAAGGCCTGGCATCAGGAGACCGCGGGCGTACCCGGCGTCGCCGAGGCGGGCGACAGTTTCGGCGCGTCCGTACGCCTCAAGGACATCAACAGGAACGGCAAGGCGGATCTGGCCGCCGGGGCGGTCGGCGAGGACATCGGCACGACGGTGGACGTCGGCGCCGTATGGGTCCTGCGCGGCACGACGACGGGCCTGACGTCGTCGTACGCGGCGTCCTTCAACGGCACGGACTTCGGCCTGGGCGCCACGAGCTTCGGCGAGACGCTGCGCTGAAGCAGCCTCGGCGAGACCCTGCGCTGACAGGCGGGAAGGGTAGAACCGACCGAACCCCCCTATCGCACCCGCAACACCCGTAACACTCCCAACACCCCCAACACCCGTCCCCCATACAACCCTTGACCCCCTCCGTGAGTCTCCCGTTCGCCAACAAGGCGTGACGCCAGGGACAAGGCCCGGCAAACACGCCTTGTCGGCACCACATCGACTGCGGATGTCCGCCAGACATCCCCGCATGCAGCAGGAGACCCACGGAATGGCCAAGCACAAGCGCACTTCCCCGCTCGCCCGATCCAGACGCGGCCGCCTCGCGGCGGCCACGGCCACGGCCGCCGCGCTGACGGGCGGACTCCTCACTCTCACGGCCACGACGGCGACCGCCGCGCCCGCGGCGGCCACCCAGCCGGACGACGCCGACTTCAACGGCGACGGCGCGGCCGACCTCGCCACTTCCGCCGCGGGCGCCACCGTCGGCGGCAAGGGCGGCGCGGGTCAGGTCGTCATCACGTACGGCGGCGCCGAGCAGCGCCACGTCACCTACAGCCAGAACAGCGCGGGCGTGCCCGGCACCGCCGAGACGGGCGACGTCTTCGGCGCCGACACCGCGTACGGGGACTTCGACGGCGACGGCTTCGACGACCTCGCCGTCGCGGCCCCCGGGGAGGACGTCGGCTCGGACGTCGACGGCGGCACGGTCCAGGTGCTGTGGGGCTCCCCCGGCGGCCTGTCCGGCGGCGCCACCATCACGGACCCGCGGCCCACCAAGCACGACCGGTTCGGCGCCCCGATGCAGGCGGGCGACTTCGACGGCGACGGCAAGGACGACCTCGCCGTGGGCTCCTCCTCGGGCGCCGCCACCCTCGACATCTTCGACGGCGGGATCTCCCGCAGCGGCGCCACCGGCGACCGCTACACCGTGCTCCCGCCCATCCACAGCGGCGAGGACGCGGGCCCCTTCAACCTGCACTCCGGGGACGTCAACGGCGACGGCAAGGACGACCTGCTCGTCAACGGCTTCTCCACCGCCGACGACTACAACGCCAACCTCTGGCTGCCGGGCAGCGCGAACGGCGTCACCACGAACGGCGTCCAGCGGCTGCCCGCCGGTTACATCACTGACGTGGGTGACACGGACGGCGACGGCTACGGCGACGTCATCATCGGCCTCACCTGGGACGAAGGCATCGCCGGCGCCCATAAGGGCGGCACCGTGTACGTCGTGAAGGGCAACGCGAACGGCCCGTACGGCGACAGCCAGGCCATCACGCAGGACACGGCGGGTGTCCCGGGCGGCAGCGAGAACGGCGACTCGTTCGGCGCGGAGCTGGACCTCGGCGACATCAACGGCGACGGCCACCTCGACCTCGTGGCGAGCTCCCCCGGCGAGGACCTGGAGGGCGTCTCCGACGCGGGCTCGGTCACCGTCATCTACGGGGCGGCGGACGGCTCCGGCCTCTCCACGCAGGATTCCGTGCTCTACAGCCAGAACACCCCCGGCGTCCCCAACTCCAACGAGAAGAACGACTTCTTCGGGTCGGACGTCCACATCGACGACCTGAACGCGGACGGCCGGGGCGACGTCTCCGTCGGCGCGTACGGCGAGAACGGCTCCAACGGCGCGGTCTACGTCCTGGACTCCCTCCCGGACGGCTCCCTCGCGGGCACCTCGGGCGTCTACACGTCCACGGTGGGTGTCTCCTCGGCGGGCACCCCCCGCTTCGGCGCCAACTTCGCGGACTGACCCGCCCTCCTCCTCACCCCCTCTCAGTACACCGGGCCCGCACCCCTCCGTGCGGGCCCGGCCCTTCCCCCGGAGCTTCCGTGCGCATACGCACCTTCATCCTGGCCGCATCCCTGGCAACCACCGGCCTGCTCGCCCTCCCCGCGACAACGGCCACCGCGGCCCCCGCCAAACACACCGACGACTTCAACGGCGACGGCTACCGTGACCTCGCCGTAGGCATGCCGGAGAAGACCATCGGAGGCAAGAAGCGCGCCGGAGCCGTTCTGGTGACCTTCGGCTCGGCCTCCGGGCTCACGAGCAAGCGGGTGTACGTCACCCAGAACTCCGCCGGTGTTCCCGGAGACGCGGAGACGGACGACCTGTTCGGGACGGAGCTCTCCAGCGGCGATCTGGACGGCGACGGATACGCCGACCTGCTCGTCACCAGCGAGGGCGAGAGCGTCGGCGACCTCTCCCTTCGTGGTGCCGTCACCGTCCTGTGGGGCGGCCCCACGCCCCTCGGCAGCGGCACGAACCTCGCTGACCCGGGCGCCTACGACCAGCAGTTCTACGGTGCCGACACCGCGGTCGGCGACTTTGTGGGCGACGCCGCACCCGAGGTGGTGATCGCGGACGCGTCAGGTCTCTGGCTGCTCGACGGGACCTTCAGCCGTACGTCGCTTCCGGTACCGGTGCCGATGGACACCCGCGGAAGCAACAACGGCGTGGGCTGGGGCACGTTGGCGGTGGGGAACTTCTCGGGCGGCGGCAAGGACGAACTCGCCGTCACCGTTCCCGGCACTACCGTGATCTACGGCAGCGGTCCGACGGGCGAGGCCTCGGAGTTCTACGACCGCGCGGCACTCGCGGGCGGCACCACCTCGGCGGCAGGCGACCTGAACGGCGACGGCTGTGACGACCTCGCCGTGGGCCTGGCCAATCCCGACATGTACAGCAGCGGCGTCACGGACCCGAGCCGCGAGGCGGGCTACGTCATGGTTTTCCACGGCGTCGAGGAAGGTGACGCCACCGGCGGGCTCAGCCGCACCCGCCACACCTACCACCAGGGCACCGCAGGCATCCCGGGTGACAACGAGGCCGGCGACCAGTTCGGCGCCGACCTCTCCATCGCCGATGTCACCGGAGACGGCCGCGCGGAGCTCGCGGTAGGTGTCTCGTACGAGTCCCTGGACGGCCGCACCCGCGCCGGTGACGTCCTTGTGCTGCGCGGCGCCGCCACCGGCGTGACCACGTCCGGCGCGAAGCGCTTCTCGCAGAACACCGCGGGGGTGCCGGGCGCAGCGGAGTCGAACGACGAGTTCGGTGCGCAGCTCCGGCTCGCCGACTTCGACCGCGACGGCAAGGCCGACCTCGCCGCGACGGCTCCGTACGAGGACTCCGGGAACGGCGCGGTGTGGCAGCTGCACGGGGCAGGCTCGAGTCTCTCGACATCCGGGGCCGACGCCTTCAGCGCGGCGGACTACGGCCTCGCGGCCGGCTCGCAGCTGGGCGATGCGGTCAATGAGTGAGTAACGGCGGGGCGTGGGTGCAGGGCAACCCTTACCCAACCCCGGGTGTCACACAGGTGAACAAGTACAGCTGACTCGCCACGTCCGGCTTTCCGCCAACTCCCCGTACCCATGAACAAGTTGGAGCCCCTCGTGCCCCTGCGCCCAACCGCCCGCACCCTCGCCCTGGCCGCCACCACGGCCCTCGCCGCCACCGCCCTGACCCTCCCCCTCGCACCCCCCGCCACCGCAGTCCCCGCCCCCGCTCCCCTCACCGCCGACTTCAACGGGGACGGGTACGACGACCTATTCGTCGGTGTGCCCAGTGGCAGTGTCGGTGGCGAGGCCAAGGCGGGGTACGTGAGCGTGGTGTTCGGTGGGGAGTACGGGCCCGGGCCGCACGGTGTGCGGCGGATCACGCAGGCCACCGTCGAGGTGCCCGGCACCCCGGAGTCCGGTGACCGGTTCGGCGGTTCCGTCGTCGCCGCGCACATCGACGACGACCAGTACGCCGACCTCGTCATCGGCGCCCCCGGCGAGGACATCGACGCCAAGACCGACGCCGGTTCCGTCACCGTCCTGTACGGGACCGGCGACGGCTTCGCCCTGGCCAACACCGCCGCCCGCGGCGCGAAGTCCGGTGACGTGTACGGAAACGCCCTCGCCGCCGCCGACTTCACCGGTGACACGGACGTCGACCTCGCCATCGGCGGCAAGGACCAGGTCGTCGCCAACTTCAACCCGCTCACCGCCGACACCCAGCCGGTGATGGGCGACCGGATGGGCGGCCGGGCACCCGTCATGACCACCGGCGACTTCAACAACGACAGCCGCCCCGACCTGGCCCTCGGCTACTACACGAAGAACCAGCCCTACACCCAGTCCCACCTCCGCCTCTACGGCTGGAACAAGGAGGAGGGCACCATGGCCAACTTCTGGAACAACTCCAACGGCGCCGCCAACGCCCTCGCGTCCGGCGACTTCAACGGCGACGGCTTCGACGACCTCGCCGTCGGCAACTGCCGCGAGATCGCCGACGAGAACATCGACGACCCGTGCGGCCCCGAGGAGCTCACCAAGGGCGGCGGCATCCACATCCGCTTCGGCGACGCCAACGGCAGCTTCGGCTGGGAGCAGCAGACGTTCAACCAGGACACCGCGGGCATGCCCGGCGTCGCCGAGACCGGTGACGGCTTCGGCGACGCGCTCGCCGTGGCGGACATCGACGCCGACGGCCACGACGACCTGATCGCGGGCGCCCCCGGCGAGGCCATCGGCAGCGCGGCGAAGGCGGGCAGCGTCACCGTCCTGAAGGGCGACGAGATGGGCCTGCTCGACCCGGCGGGCGCGGCGAACCCGGGAACGGTCGCGTACCAGCAGAACTCCCCCGACATCCTGGGCGTCGCCCAGGCCGGTGACCTCTTCGGGGCGGCGCTCGCCTTCGGTGACCACAACGGCGACGGCGTCCCCGACCTGTCCGCCGCCGCGCCCGGCGAGAACTCCGCCGCGGGCGGCGTCTGGGATCTGCCCGGCGCCAAGGCGGGCGGCTCGGTCGTCACCCCGAACTCCCTCGGCCTTCCCGCCTCTTTGGACCCGTACGCGTACGGAGCGGTGCTCGGGCGCTGACGGGCCTCAGCAGCACCAGGGACCCTGGGGCAAACCCCTCAGGGTCCCCCTAGGGGTTGTCACAGGTCAGCGGCAAAGCCTCTCTCCTCCCGAGGAGGGACGACCCGGGCCCTCCAGACCAGGTACGTTCGATTCGTGGCTGGATTCAGGATCGGACGCGGCCGGGACAACCGCACCCCGCAAGCGCGACCCCAACAACGACCGCGGCAGGAGCCGTACGGGCAGCAGGCCCCCCAGGGCCAGCAGCCCCCGTACGGCTACCCTCAGCCGTCCTCGCAGCAATACGGCGGGCAACAGCCGCCGTACGGCCGGCCCCAGGGCGGACAGCCCCAGGGCGGCCGCGGCCAGGGCGGATACGGCGGACAGCAATGGCCGCAGGCGGGCGGCAACCACGGGGAGCCGGAGTACTTCGGCGGGCAGCCGAACCCGGGGCAGGGCGGTCAGGGCGGCTTCGATCCGTACGCCGCCAACAACCCCGGTCACACCCAGGCCTTCTCCGTGGGCGAGGACCCGTACAACCAGGGCGACACCTACCGCGCGGGCCAGGCTCCCGCGCCGGTGGGCCCGCGCCTGCACTGGAAGGACCTGCTGCGCGGCATCGTGCTGCGCCCGGGGCCGACCTTCCTCCAGATGCGCGACTACGCGATGTGGGCCCCGGCCGTCATCGTGACGTTCCTCTACGGCCTGCTCGCGATCTTCGGCTTCGACGGCGCCCGCGAGGACGCCATCAGCGCCACGCTCTCCACGGCCGTGCCGTATGTCCTGACGACGGCCGTCGCGATCACGATCAGTGCGTTCATCCTGGGCGTGGTCACGCACACCCTCGCCCGCCAGCTCGGCGGCGACGGCGCGTGGCAGCCGACGGTCGGCCTCTCCATGCTGATCATGTCCATCACGGACGCGCCCCGCGTGGTCGTCGCGATGTTCCTCGGCGGCGGCCAGCCCTTCGTCCAGCTCCTCGGCTGGGTGACCTGGATCGCCGCGGGCGCGCTGCTCACCGCGATGGTGAGCAAGTCGCACGACCTGCCGTGGCCGAAGGCGCTGGGCGCGGCGTCGATCCAGCTGCTCGCGCTGCTCGCGATCATCAAGCTGGGCACGTTCTAGTACGTGAGACGAAAGAAGGGCCCCGGGGGGGGGGGGCCCCCCCCCCGGCCCCCGCCCGGGGGGGGGGGGGGGGGGGGGGTATTAACAAAAAAAACACCCCCACACACAAAACAATAACA